>JBDHQK010000231.1:0-2531 GCA_039807025.1 Lacunisphaera sp. | reverse complement strand
CGGCCAGACCAGGGGCACGATGCTCACCATCAACCTCACCGCCCAGACCGACCTGCGCGACGTCGAGGGCTTCCGCAACCTCGTCGTCCGCGAGAACGGCGCGCAGCTCGTGCGCCTGCGCGACATCGCCGACGTGGTGCTCGGCGCCGAGAACTACGACGCGATGGTGAACTTCTCCGGCGTCACCGGCGTGTTCATCGGCGTCTCCGTGCTGCCCTCGGCCAACGCCATCGACGTCATCAAGGGCGTCCGCCAGGCCATGCCCGAGATCCAGAGCCAGCTCCCCCCGGGCCTGAATGGCCGGGTCGTCGCCGATTTCACGGAGTTCATCAACGACTCCATCAGCGAGGTGATCCAGACCCTGGTCGAGGCGATGCTCATCGTCGTCCTTGTCATCTACCTGTTCCTCGGCTCGCTCCGCTCCGTCGTGATCCCGATCGTCGCGATCCCGCTGTCCCTCGTCGGCGTCTGCACGCTCATGCTGGCGCTGGGCTTCTCCATCAACCTGCTCACGCTGCTGGCCATGGTGCTCGCCATCGGCCTCGTGGTGGACGACGCCATCGTCGTCGTGGAGAACATCCACCGCCACATCGAGGAGGGACTGGATCCGCTCGCCGCCGCGCTTCGGGGCGCGCGCGAGCTCGTGGGCCCGATCATTGCCATGACCATCACCCTGGCGGTCGTGTATGCACCCGTGGGTTTCCAGAGCGGGCTGACCGGCGCGCTGTTCCGCGAGTTCGCCTTCACCCTCGCCGGGTCCGTGGTCATCTCGGGCTTCGTGGCTCTCACGCTCTCGCCGATGATGTGCTCCCGCATCCTGCGCCACAGCGCCAACCCGCGCGGCTTCGAGGCCTTCCTCAACCGCACCTTCGCGCGCCTGCAGGCCCTCTATGAACGCTTCCTGCACGGCGCGCTCGAGGCCCGGCCGGCCGTCTTCATCGTCGCCGCGCTGGTGTTCGCCACCATCCCTGTGTTCCTCAAGCTGACCAAGCAGGAACTCGCCCCGCCGGAGGACCAGGGCACCATCCTGCTCAACGCCGAGCTGACGCCGACCGCCACCGTCGAGCAGACGATGATGTTCGCCCGGCAGGTGGAGGCCCTCGTCCGGCGCGATTATGCGGACCTGACCGCCGAGACCTTCCTGATCGTGGGCCGCGGCGGCAACGCCAGCACGGCCTTCATCGGCTGGCGCCTCAAGCCCTGGGGCCAGCGCCACCGCACCACGATGCAGGTGCTGCCCGAGCTTCAGGCCAAGCTCGCCACCCTCGGCGGCATCCGCCTCTCCGCCTTCCTCCGGCCCTCCCTCCCCGGCGCGGCCGGCGGCCTCCCCGTGCAGGTCGTCATCAACTCCACCGAGTCGCACGCCCGCGTGGCCGAGGTGTCCGACGAGCTCCTGCAGCGCGCCATGCAGAGCGGCCTGTTTGTCTTCGGCGACAACAACCTCAAGTTCGACCTGCCGCAGGTGAACGTGCACATCGACCGCGAAAAGGCCGCCGCGCTCGGCGTCAGCATGTCGCAGCTCGGGGCCGATCTGGGCGCCATGCTCGGCGGCGGCTATGTCAACCGCTTCGCCTTTGACGGCCGCGCCTACCGCGTCATCCCGCAGGTGACGCGCCAGGCCCGCCTCAATCCCGACCAGATCACCGACTTCTACATCTCGACCAGCAAGGGCGAGCTCGTGCCCCTCGCCGCCATTGCCACCTTGGAATCCGTCGTGCAGCCGCGCGAGCTGCGCCGCTTCCAGCAGCTCAACGCCGCCACGCTGTCCTTCGCCCTCGCCCCGGGCGTGGCGCAGGGCCAGGCGCTCGACTGGCTCCGGGCCGAGGCCGCCAACACGTTCCCGCAGGGCTTCACCCTCGATTACAACGGCGAGTCGCGCCAGTTCGTGCAGGAAGGCAGCACCCTCCTGATCACGTTCTTGTTCGCCATCATCGCCATCTTCCTGGTGCTCGCCGCGCAATACGAGAGCTGGCGCGACCCGTTCATCATCATGATGTCGGTGCCGCTCTCGATCGCCGGCGCGCTCGTGTTCCTGTTCTTCAACGTCGCCACGCTCAACATCTACACGCAGGTCGGCCTCATCACGCTGGTCGGCCTCATCACCAAGCACGGCATCCTCATCGTCGAGTTCGCCAACAAGCTCCAGGAGGAGCAGGGCATGTCGATCCGCCGCGCCGTCGAGCACGCGGCCGCCGTCCGCCTGCGGCCCATCCTCATGACCACCGCCGCCATGGTGCTCGGCGTGCTGCTGCTGCTGCGCGCCGAGGGCGCCGGCGCCGAGAGCCGCTTCAGCATCGGCCTCGTCGTCGCCACCGGCATGAGCATCGGCACGCTCTTCACGCTGTTCGTCGTCCCCGCCTTCTACACGCTGCTCGCCCACGACCGCCGGAAGCAACCCGCGGCGAAGACGTCCGGGGCCGCACAGCACGCCTGATCCGACCGCACGGCTACGCAACTCTGCGTATGGCCGACGGAGCCGGGTCGGGTTACTCTCGCGTGTGCTCCCTTCGCCTCCTCCTTCGCGTCCCCTC
>JBDHQK010000056.1:0-16377 GCA_039807025.1 Lacunisphaera sp. | reverse complement strand
TCGGCACCGGAGAGGCCCGGCGTGCCCCGGGCGATGATCGCGAGGTTGACGTCATCGGACAGGGTGATCTTGCGGCCATGAACCCGGAGGATCTGCTCGCGACCAATGATGTCGGGCAGGTCAATGTAGACTTGGCGGTCGAAGCGACCGGGGCGCAGCAGCGCGCTGTCGAGCACATCGGGCCGGTTGGTCGCGGCGATGATGATGACGCCCTCCTGGGTGTCGAAGCCGTCCATTTCCACCAGCAGGGAGTTGAGGGTCTGCTCGCGCTCGTCGTTGCCGCCGCCGAGACCGGCGCCGCGCTGGCGGCCGACCGCATCAATCTCGTCGATGAATATGAGGCACGGCGCGTTCTTGCGGCCCTGCTCGAACATGTCGCGCACACGGCTGGCGCCGACGCCGACGAACATCTCCACGAAGTCCGAGCCGCTGATGGAGAAGAACGGCACGTCGGCCTCGCCGGCGATGGCCTTGGCGAGGAGCGTCTTGCCCGTGCCCGGGGGCCCGACCATGAGGATGCCCTTGGGGATGCGGCCGCCGATCCTCTGGAATTTCTTGGGGTCGCGCAGGAACTCGACCACCTCGCTGACCTCTTCCTTGGCCTCGTCGCACCCGGCCACGTCGGCGAAGGTCGCGCGGTCCTTGTCGCGGGTGAGCATCTTGGCGCGGCTCTTGCCGAAGCTCAGCGCGCCCTTGCCGGCCTGCCGGAGCTGGCGCACAAAGAGGAAATACAACAGGCCGATGACGATGATGAAGGGCAGGACGTTGAGCAGCAGCTGCGTCATCGCGGTCGTCGAGGGCTTGTCGTCAAAGGCCTTGGTCTTTTGCAGCACCTCGAAATTGCTTTCCGTCAACCGGCCCATCGCGACGAACCGCTTGGTCGGCTCGTTGGCGGGCGGCGGGGTGCGCAGGATGGGCTCCTTGGTCTCCCCGGTGATTTCCGACCAATCACGGCCGCCGGTGCTGTCCTGCCGGATGGCGCCGTTGGCGATATGGCCCTGCTCTGCCAGTTCGATGACCTGCTGGATTTTCAGCGTGGCCGGCTGCGGGGCCCTGCCGGGATTCAACAAGAAGAGCGCGACAATCGCCCCGATGATGGCTACCCAGATCAGGCCGGTCTTGAGGGGAAAACCGTCGGGCGGGAGGCTCTTGAGGGGACTGCGCTTCTTGTTGTCGTTGTTGTCGGCCATGAGAATGAGAGTGGCCGGGAACGTGTAGGTTCCCTCTGGATAAGTCAAACGAAGGACGGGCGGAAATATTGGGGGATTTTCCAGCGAAACCAGACCGCCGGCTCAGGTTTTCCGGAAAACCAGTCCGCCCCGCCGCACCACCGCAAAACCCTTCGCCCCGAGGCTGAAACGCGTGTCGCGTCCGCGCTCCACCACGACGAGCAGCTGGTTGAAGCCCTGCCGCGACAGGTCGGTCTCCGGCCGAACCGCGAGCAACCAGCGGTGCAGCGCCCGCCGCACCAGCGCGCGCGGCTTGCCCGCCAGCCGGCTCAGGTCGAGCCGTCCGCGGCGATCAAGCGTCTTGAGCTCGTCGAGCCACGCCTCCAAGGCGGCATCGTCCTCCTCCAGCAACTCCCGGGATAGCGCCGCCCCGGCGAGGGCATCGCGCCCGGACACCCTGGCCCACGCCGGAAGCACCCGCGCCCGGATGCGATTGCGGAGAAAATCGTCACCGGCATTCGTGGCGTCCTCGCGCCAGGTTGCGCCGGCACTTTTCAACGCCGCGGCCAGCGCCGCCTTCTTGAGCGTAAGGAGCGGTCGCAGATGCAGCCGCCCCTCACCCATCGCCTGCACCGGCCGCGGGGCCGCCAGGCCACCGGTCCCGCTGCCCCGGGCCAGGCGCATCAGCATGCTCTCGGCGATGTCATCCTGCTGGTGCGCCAGCCAGAGCAGGCGGATATTGCGGCGGCGCATCTCGCGCCCGAAGAACTCAAACCGCGCCGCGCGGGCCTCGGCTTCGCTGACGCCCTTGCGCACCTTGGCCCACCGGCCGGAGACAAACGTCACGCCCAGCGACGCACACACCTTGCGGCAGAATTTCTCGTCCGCATCCGCCTCCCGGCCGCGCAGTCGGTGGTTGAAATGAAACACGACAAAGTCGCGGCCCCAACGGCCCGGTCCTTCGGCCCAGAGCAGCAGCAGCAGCGCCAGCGAGTCGGCCCCGCCGGAAAAAGCCAGGGCCCAGCGTGGGGACTTTGCTCCTCGCCGTGACTCGCGTTGCTGCTCCGCCCGCGCCCTCAACATCGCTGCCGGGTGCAGGTCGGCGTGCGAGATTTGTCCCGCGAGCGCCACGGCCACGGCGGGCCAGTCGACTTTGCGTTTCGTTGGCATCGGCGTGGTGGAGGGCCCAGCTCCGGCTGGGCCGCGGCCCGGCGGGAGCCGGGCCCTCCAATTACTTGAAGCTCACGAATTCCTTGCCGAAATACGGCACCAGCGCGGCGGGCAGCTTCACGCGGCCGTCGGCCTGCAGGTTGTTTTCCAGCAGCGCGGCCAGCACGCGCGGCACGGCAAGGCCGGAGCCGTTGAGCGTGTGCACGAGCTCCGGCTTGCCGGTATCCTGATTGCGGAAACGGATCTGCGCGCGGCGCGCCTGGAAGGACTCGAAGTTCGAGCAGCTCGACACCTCGAGCCAGCGCTTCTGGCCGGCCGCCCAGACCTCGAGGTCGTATTTCTTCGACTGGGCGAAGCCCAGGTCGCCACCGCACATCAGCAGCACGCGGTAGGGCAGCTCGAGCTTTTGCAACAGCCGCTCGGCATCAGCGCGGAGCTTCTCGAGTTCGTCGTAGCTGGAAGAGGGATGCACCCACTTGAGGAGCTCGACCTTGTCGAACTGGTGCACGCGGTTCAGGCCGCGCACGTCCTTGCCGTAGCTGCCGGCCTCGCGGCGGAAGCAGGGCGTGTAGGCGCAGCGATAGACGGGCAGCGCGGCTTCCTCCAAGATCTCGTCGCGGAAGAAATTGGTCAGCGGCACCTCGGCGGTGGGCACGGCGTAGAGCTTGTCGAGGGTCTCATACATCTGACCCTCCTTGTCGGGGAGCTGGCCGGTGGCCGTGGCGCTGGCGGCGTTGACGAAGATCGGCGGACTGACCTCGGTGTAGCCCGCCTTCACATCCTCGTCCAAGAAGAACTGCAGCAGCGCACGCGACAGCTTCGCGCCCTCCCCAATAAAGAACGGGAAGCCCGCGCCGGTGACCTTCGCGCCACGCGGGAAGTCGATCAGGTTGCCGAAGCCGCCGATCTCCCAGTGCGGGATGGCGAGCTTCGAGGTGGCGTTCACCGAACCGTGCGTCGCGTGCACGACGTTCTGCTCGGGCGTCTTGCCGTCCGGCACGGTCGAGTGCGGGATGTTGGGCAAAGAGAGCATCGCCGCGTGGAGCTTCTCCTCGAGCGGCTTGATGGCCTCCTCGCCGGCTTTCACCTGGGCGGAGACGCCCTTCATCTCCGCCACTTTGGCGATGAACTCCGGCGAACCCTTCTTGAGCGCAGCCATCTCGTTGTTGGCGGCCTTTTGCCTGCCACGGAGCGCCTCGACCTCGGCGAGCTGCTTGCGCCACTCGTGATCCAGCGCCAGCACGGCGTCGAGATCGACGTCGAGGTGCTTCCGCGCGATGGCGGTGCGGACGGTTTCGGGTGATTCACGAAGGAGCTTGGGATCGAGCATGGGAGGAGGCATTCAACGCGGAACCGCCCTCATGAACAGGCTAAATTTGGCGGGCGCCGGTTTCCATACCGGCGACGGCGTCGATGCGGAAGCTGACGCCCACCTGCGAATCACGCGTGTTCCAGCGCGGCCCGTGCCTGCGCCTTGGGCAGCGCGGCCTCGATCCGGTTGAAGAGGGCGAACACTTCCTTGGCGGGGAGCAGGTTGAGTTCGCCGACCGGAGCCTGGATGGCGTAGTTCGTCGGGCTCTTGAGCGGGTAAGGTCCGTATTGTCGCGGGTCGGTCGGGCCGAAGAGGCCGATGGTTTTCAGCCCCATCGCCGCCGCCAGATGCATCGGCCCGCTGTCGTTGGAGATGATCCATTCGGCCTTGTGCAGCAGGGCCGGCAGGGAGGTCAGGCTGGTGTTGCCGGTGAGGTTGAGGAAGGTGCCGTCGGGAAACGACTCCCGGCCCGGCAGGTAATTGTTGCCGGCCCACACGACCTTGCGGCCGCCCTCGCGGATGAGGAGCGTGGTGAGCTGGGCGTAACCGTTCCACTTCTTGTTGCGCTGCCCGCTGTCGGGGAAAATCAGGATCGGGCGCTGGCCCTTGCGCGGCTCCATGAACGCGAGATTGAGGCGCTCCATCTCGCGGAAGCGCAGCGGCCCCGCCAGGCGCGGCTCGGCGCCGACGACCGGACAGAACTGCAGGAGAATATCGAGCACATGCGCCGCCCGGCCGGCGGCTGGCAGCGGGACGGTCTGGTCGTAGAACATGCCGGCCCCCTCGCGCGCATCGGCGCGGCCGACCTTGCGCTTGCCGCGGGCCCACTTGGTCATGAGCCCGGTGCGCAGCAGCCCCTGGAAATCGAGCACGAGGTCGAACTGCTTTTTGCGGACCTCGCGCATCGTCCGCAGGAATCCGCGGGGCCCCTCGTGGCGGCGGAACACATAAACCTGGTCCACGGCGGTGGCGGCGCGCACCAGCGGCGAGAAGATGTCGCGCACGATCCACGAGATGCGCCACTCGGGCCGCTGCGCCTTGATCGAAGCGGCCACCTGCAGCCCGTGCACGATGTCACGGAGGGCGGACGGCTTGATGATGAGCATGTCGGGCATGGCGGGCTGAGTCTGACCCCGCTGCGCGCGGGGCGTTCCGAAACTCGCCGGACGACCGCCAAACGCAAATGCGAAGCGGCCCGGCGTGCGGTTTTTTGCCGGATTTACCGGGCTTTACCGCCCGGCCTCAAATGTTCCGGGCCCTCAACTCCTCCAGCGCCGCCAGCACCGTCGCCGCATCCAGCCGATCCAACCGGCCCTCCGGTGCCTCCACCGCCCGGTGCTTGGGATGATCGAGGGGGAACGGCCCGAAACGGCGCGGCGCCGTCGGCCCAAAGATGGCCAGCACGCGATTGCCCGACGCCGCCGAGAGGTGCATCGGCCCGCTGTCGTTGCCGATGAAGGTCGCCGGCCGCCGCACGAGGGCGATCATCTCGTCCAGCGGGCAACCCGTGAGATTGAGGAACCGGCCGGCCGGCACCGTTATCTCCGGCTTCACCGCCTGGCCGGCACACCACACCACCCGGCTCTCGGGGATCGCCTGGAAGATGAGCGTGGTCAGCTCGTTGAAGTGCGGCCACTCCTTCTCCGCGCCCCGGCTGTCCGTGAAGATCACAAACGAGTTGCGCGGGTCGCCCGCGAAGAACGGCCGCCACTTGTAGGCGGTCTCCGTCTTCAGTTTCAGCGGGAAATCCAGCCGGGGCGGCACGCCGGCGGCGGGCAGAAAGGCCTGCAGTATCTCCAGCGCATGGTGCGGCCCCGGGCTGGTCGGCGTGCCGACCGTGCGGTTGTAGAAGAAGCCGGCGCCCTCCCGGGCGTCCGCCCGGCCCCATTTCAGCGGCGCGCGGGCGGCGGCCGTCATCAGGCCGGAGCGCAACAGCCCCTGCATGTCCCACACGGCATCAAACTGCTTGCCACGCAACTCCCGCAACAGTTGCAGAAACGCCCACCAGCCCCCGCGTCGGCGGAAAACAATCACCTCGTGCACAAAGGGCGCGGCCTGCACCAGCCCGGCGAAACGCTCCCGCACCACCCAGCTGATCCGGCACTGAGGCCGCTCCCGCGCAAAGGCCTGCACCACTTGCAGCGCGTGCACGATATCGCCCAGTGATGATGGCTTGATGACGAGGAGTCTTTGCATCGGGCGCAATCCGCAGGCTTGTGTCCAAGCCTGTTTTGTCCAACTCAATTTGTCACCCGCCATGAAATTCGACGCCTCGGAACTCGCCGCCCGCCAGACCGAACTCACTGCCCGCTGGCATCAGGTCACACCCGCCGCCACCGGCGACGGTTTCCTCCGGTTGCTGGAGGAAAACCACCTCCGCAACTTCTCGCTCTGGCACGAGGAGGATGTCGCCCGCCGCGATGACCTCGGCTTCGAGCGCGTTTACCAGGCCAAGCGCAACATCGACCGCTTCAACCAGGAGCGGAACAACTTTGCCGAGGAAATGGACAAGGCCGTCGTCGCCGCGCTGCAGCCGCCGCAGGCCGGCCTCCCGCGCAATTCCGAGACACCCGGCATGATGATCGACCGCCTCTCCATCCTCGCGCTGAAGGAATTCCACATGCACGAGGAGACCGTGCGCCCCGAGGTCAACGCCGAGCACAAGGCGAAGTGCGCCGAGAAGCTGGCGCGCATCCGCCAGCAGCGCGCCGACCTCACCGGCTGCCTCGCGGAGCTGTTCGCCGACGTCATCGCCCGCCGCCGCACCTTCTCCGCCTACTTCCAGTTCAAGATGTATAACGACCCGGCGCTGAACCCGCAGCTCTACCGCCACGCCTCCAAGACCGGCCGCGCATGAGCCCGGCCGGCGAGCACCCGCGCCTCTGGCTGCCGCAGCACTGGCCCATGTGGGCGGGCCTCGGCTGCCTCTGGCTCGCCGACAAGCTGCCCTGGCCGGAGAAGCGCCTGCTCGCCCGCGGTCTTGGCTGGCTGGTGTTCCATGTCGTCCGCATCCGCCGGCGCGTGGTGTTCACCAACCTCAAACTTTGCTTCCCGGAAAAATCGCCCCACGAGATCGCCGCTCTCGCCCGCGCCCACTACGACTCGCTCGCGCTCGGCCTGTTCGAGGTCTGCGCCGGGTGGTGGGCCCGGCGCGCGGATTTGCCGCCGCACCGCGTCATCGGCCTCGAGCACCTGGCCGCCGCGCTGGCCAAGGGCCGCGGCGCCCTCCTGCTCACGGCCCATTTCACCACCTTGGAGATCGGCGGGCGGTTCATGATCGAGGCCCACCCGATGGGCGGACTCTACCGTGATCCCAACAATCCGGTCGTCGCCCACCTCATGCGCGGCCAGCGGGCGCGGCACATGACGCCCGCCGTGCATTTCGACGATCTGCGCGGCCTCGTGCGCGGCCTGCGGGACAACGCGGCCATCTGGTATGCGCCCGACCAGGGCAAGCGCAGCAAGTCCTCCGAGATCCTGCCGTTCTTTGGCGTGCCCGCCATCACCAACACCGCCACCAGCAAGATCGCCGAAATGACCGGCTGCGCCGTCGTGCCGTTCTTCGCCAAGCGCGAGGCCGACCATTCCTACACGCTGACCATCCTGCCGGCGCTGGAGAACTTCCCGACCAAGGACGCCGCAGCCGACTCGGTGCGCATCAACCAGCTGATCGAGCGCCACGTCCGCCTCGCCCCCGAGCAATACTTCTGGGTGCACAAGCGCTTCAAGGCTCGCGGCGAGGGTTACCCCGAGGTCTACTGACGCATGGCCTGGCCCGACCCGCGCCCCCTGCGCATCCTGGTGATCCGCTACCGGTTCATCGGTGACACCGTCCTGGCCATCCCCACCCTGCGCAACCTGCGCCGCGCCTTTCCGCGCGCCAGGATCGACGTGCTGGCCGAGCCTATATCCGGGGACACCCTTGCGCTCTGTCCCTACAAGGACGAGCTGCTCTACTTTGCCCCGCGCCTGCGGGGCGAGAAAAAGCGCGCCGCGAATTTTCCCACCAGCCTCCTCGGCGCCGCAAAATTCCTCCGCGCCCGCCACTACGACCGCTGCTACATCCTGCGGCGCTCCTTCTCGAGCGCCATCCTCCCGCTGCTGGCCGGCATTCCGCACCGGGTAGGTTTTTCCACGGACGGCCGCTCCTGGTTGCTCCAGCGCAGCACGCCCTACGCGGACAAGCACGAGGTCGAGTGCTTCCTCGATGTCCTCCGCGCCGACGGCATTCCCGTCACCGACACGCACAACGAGAACTGGAGCGACCCGGTCACCGACGCGCGGATCGACGCCGCGCTGCCGTCCGCCGGCCGCCGGCGCGTCTTCGTCTGCGCCAAGTCCGTCTACGAACTGAAGGACTGGGCGCCGGAGCGCTTTGCGGAGGTGCTGGCCTGGCTCGTGCGCGACCGGAACGGCGAGGTTCACTTCTGCGACTCGCCGGGCAACGCCGGCTATTACGCCGCGATCGTCGCCGCCCTGCCCGCGGAGCTGCGCGCGCACTGCCACGACTGGAGCACGAAGCTCGGCATCCGCGAGGCCGGCTCGCTCATGCGGCGCATGGACCTGACCTTCGGCATCGACACGGGCTTCATCCACATCGCGGCGTCATTCCACGTCCCGGTCGTCGGGCTCTACGGCCCCCTCGAACCCTGGCGGTGGCACCCGTGGGACACCCGGCACACCATCCTGCGGCCCGAGGATGTCTCCGGCCCGCGCCCCCTGCTCCGGATCTCTGTCGCCGAGGCGCAGGCCGCGCTCGAACCCTACCTGGCCCCGTCATGAACGCCGCGCCCCGGGTCATCCATTTCGTCACTGGCGGCGGCTCGGGCGCCACGAAGGTCGCACTCGATCTGGCCTGCGGGCACCTGCACTCCGGCCGCTACGAGCCGCTGCTCGTGTTGCGCCGCAAGAAGGTTCCGCTCCCCGCGGTCATGCAGGCGCAGATCGCCGCCACCGGGCTGCGCACGGTCTGGGTGGACGGCGGCTGGAAAGAGACAATCCTGCGGCAGCTCGCCGCGCTCATCACCGATTTTCGTCCGCAAGTCTTCGCCGCCCACGGCAACAGCGAGCACCTCTGGGGCCGGCAGGCGGCCTTCGCCGCGAATGTGCCCGTCGTGCTGCACATCGAGCAGAACTGCGAGCGCTACCCGCCCTGGCGCCGCTGGGCCGCGCAGAAACTTGCCGCCCGGACCACGGTCACCGTCTGCGTCTCCCATGGCGTTGCCGATCATGTCCGCCAGCTCGGCCTCGCCGGCCCGCGCCTGGAAATCATCCCCAACGGCGTCGAGTCCGCGCGCCATGCAGCCGGCGCGCCGCCCTTCGCCAGCCGCAGCCAGGACATTGTGATGGTCGCCCGCTTCGCCCGGCAGAAGGACCAACCGACGCTCATCCGCGCGGCGAAGCGGCTCGTGGACTCCGGCTGGACGGGCCGGCTCATCCTCGGCGGCGACGGCAAGGCCTCGCACCGCCGCGCCTGCGAGAAGCTCGCGGCCTCGCTCGGCCTCGCGGACCGCGTCGAGTTTCCGGGCCGCGTGACCAACGCCACCGAGCTTTACCACCGTTGCCGCGCCGCCGTGCTCTCGACCCATTATGAAGGCCTGCCCCTGGTGCTCGTGGACTACATGGCCGCCGGCTGCGCCGCCATCGGCAGCGATGCGGCGGGCGTGAACGATGTCATCGAGCCGGGGATCAACGGCTGGCGCTTCCCGCGCGGTGACGACACCGCGCTGGCGGCCGCCCTCACTGAGGTCCTGGCGGGCGGCCCGGCGGTCGAGGCCATTGTCGCCCGCGGTCAGGCCGACGCCCCAGCGCGGTTTTCCCTGCAACGCATGATTGATCGCTACGAGGCGCTGTTCGCCGAATTGCTAAGGTAGGGCGCGTTGTCCCAACGCGCCGCGGCGGCTTAGGGACAAGCCGCCCTACCATTTTGCATTGCCGCCTCCGCTGCCACTTTCACTCTCCCCCTCACTCTTCCCTCCTGTGCCCCTGCTCGAAGTCACGGACCTCCGCACCTACTTCCACACGCGCCGCGGCGTGTATCGGGCGGTGGACGGCGTCTCCTTCTCCGTCGAAAAAGGCGAGACCCTCGGCATCGTCGGCGAGTCCGGCTCCGGCAAGTCCGTCACCTGCTCGACTCTGCTCGGCCTCATCCCCCAGCCCCCGGGCCGGATCGAGAGCGGCAAGGCAATCTTTGACGGCACCGACCTGCTGCATTGTTCGCCAGCCGAGCTCCGCGCCATCCGGGGCAAGCGCATCGCGATGATCTTCCAGGATCCGATGACGTCGCTGAATCCCTACCTGCGCATCTCGGAACAGCTCATCGAGCCCCTGCTGATCCACGAGAAGATTTCCCCGGCCGACGCCCTCGCGCGCGGTCTGGCGATGCTCGAGGCCGTCGGCATCCCCAACGCCGCGTCACGCCTCCACAGCTACCCGCATGAATTCTCCGGCGGCATGCGCCAGCGCGTGATGATCGCCATGGCGCTCATCACCAAGCCCGACCTGTTGATCGCCGACGAGCCGACCACCGCGCTCGACGTGACCGTGCAGGCCCAGATCCTCGAGCTGCTCAAGAAGCTCCAGCGCGAGCTCGGCATGGCGGTCATCTTCATCACGCACGACCTGGCCGTCGTTTCCGGCCTCTGCGACCGGGTGCAGGTGATGTATGCCGGTCGCATCGTGGAGAGCGCGCCGACCCGGGACATCTTCACGCGCCCGCAGCACCCCTACACCAAGGCCCTGCAACGCTGCATCCCGGCTCTCCAGAAAAAGGGCCGAGAGCTGTTCACCATCCCCGGGATGCCGCCCGACCTGTCGAAGCCGTTCACCGAGGCGGAACTGCTCCAGCGCTTCGAACTCCCGGCCGAACCTTCCGTCGCCGCACCTGCCCCGGCCCACGTCATCGGCACCGAGGCCACGGTCACGGTGCACGACGTCAAAACCCACTTCCCGATCGAGTCGGGCTTTCTGTTCAAGCGCCAAACCGGCACGGTGAAGGCCGTGGACGGCATCAGCTTCGAGGTGCGGCGGGGCGAGGTGCTGGGGCTCGTCGGCGAGTCCGGCAGCGGCAAATCCACCCTCTCCCGCGCCATCATGCAGCTGGTGCCGGTCACGGCGGGCACCGTGTTGGTCAGCGGTCGCGACCTCACGGCGGCCTCGGCCGACGAGATCAAGGCCGCCCGCCGCGACCTGCAGATGGTTTTCCAGGATCCCTTCGCCTCGTTGAATCCCCGCCTGACCGTCTATGCCGCGCTCGCCGAGCCGCTGCTCGTGCACGGGGTCGTCCCCCCCGCCGAGGTCCCGGCGCGCGTCGCCCGGCTGATGGAGCAGGTCGGCCTCCCCGCGCGCTTCCTGCAGAAATACCCGCACGAATTCTCCGGCGGACAGCGGCAGCGCATCGCCATCGCGCGGGCCCTGGCCATGGAGCCCAAGGTCATCATCGCCGACGAACCCGTGTCAGCGCTCGATGTGTCCATCCAGGCCCAGATCCTCAATCTCCTGGCCGGTCTCGTCCGCACCATGGACCTGACGATGATCTTCATCGCCCACGACCTGTCGGTGGTGAAACACATCTCCGACCGCATCGCCGTCATGCATCAGGGCCGGATTGTCGAACTCGGCGACGCGCTCGACGTCATGGAGCGCCCGCAGCACCCCTACACTCGCACCCTGATCAGCGCGATCCCGCGCATCGCAGTGTAGCCCAGTCGAAGCGAGCAGCCCGGACAGCAAAAAGCCCCCGGATATCCAGGGGCTTTAAACTGGCGGGATGGACGAGACTCGAACTCGCGACCTTCTGCGTGACAGGCAGACGCTCTAACCAACTGAGCTACCACCCCGGAAAACGGCTAAGAGGCCGAATGCTTTGCAGGCTGTCAAGCGTGCTTTGAAAAAGCTGCGGCGATCATTTCCCGAAGAATTTTCGCGCGCTCTGGCGGTCTTTTTCGATCTGTGCCCGCAACTCCTCCACGCTGCCGAACTTGCTCTCCGGCCGGAGGAAGTGAAGCCATTTGACCGTCAGATTGTCGCCCGTAGTGAGCGGTGCAGGATCCAGCAAATGCACTTCCAGCAGCGGCCGGGTCGTTTGCTCCACGGTGGGCCGCAGGCCGTAGTTGGCCACACCCCGCAGGGACTGGTTGCGGGGGGGCAAAACCTCCACCGCATACACCCCATAGGCGGGTTTCAGCTCGGGCTCCCAGGCCAGATTGAGGGTGGGAAATCCGATCGTGCGGCCGAGTTGACGGCCCGTCACCACCACGCCTTCGGCGAAATAGGCGTATCCCAGCAGGGTGTTCGCCTCCGCGATGGCCCCGGCCACGAGCAGATTCCGGATGCGCGAACTGCTGATCACCGCGCCCAGGTCGCTCGACTGCGGGGTGCTGAAAACCGCCACGCCCGCTTTGCGCCCCTCCTCGAGCAGCAGGGCAGTATCTCCGGCCCGGTCCCGGCCGAAGCGCCAGTTCTCCCCCACATATACCGCGGCGAGGTGCGGCAGGTGACGGCGCAGGAACGCCACGAACCCACGCGCCTCGATCGCGGCGAACTCGCGCGAGAAAGGCTGCTCGATGATGAAATCCAGCCCGAGACGCCCCAGCACCGCGCGTTTCATTGTCGGCGTCATCAGCAGCCGCGTGGGACTCTCCGGCCGGAACACCGTGCTGGGATGCGGCCAGAACGTCAGCACGCCGGCCAGGCCGCCGCCTTGGCGGGCCGCGCGGATGGCCGACGCGATCACCGCCTGGTGCCCGCGGTGGACGCCGTCAAAAATCCCGATGGCCAGGTGCAGGGGTTTCGCCGGCAGCGCCGCGCGCTCGAGACCGTCGAACTGGAGCAGCGCGCTCACTGGGCCACGCGGGGCGCCGCCTCGTGGACGGGGATCAGGCGCTTCTCGATTTCGGGGAGGGACAGCTTCTCGATCTCGTCCAGCGGCAGGCACTGGGCGATCTTGAACTGGCCGCTGCCCGTGCGCCGCAGCGCCGACAGGTGCGCGCCGCAGCCGAGTTTCTGCCCGAGATCGTGCGCGACGGTGCGCACATAGGTGCCCTTCGTGCAGTGCAGGTCAAAAGTCAGCTTTGGCGGCGCGAACGTCAGCAGGTCAAACGAAGTCACCCGAATAAAGCGCGGCTCGCGCTCCACCACCTCGCCCTTGCGGGCCAGGTGGTAGAGTTTCACGCCGTCCACCTTGATGGCGGAGTGCATCGGGGGCGTCTGGTATTGGTCGCCCAGGAAGGTCTTCATGGCCGCGCGCACCGCGGCTTCTGTCAACTCGGGCACGGGGCGCGTCTCCATGACCTCGCCCTCGGCGTCCTGAGAATCGGTGATGACGCCGAGCGTGGCCTCGCCCTCGTAGCTCTTGTCCACGCTCATCAGGTATTGGGAGATGCGGGTCGCCTTGCCGATGAGCATCACGAGCACGCCGGTCGCCATCGGGTCGAGCGTGCCGGCATGGCCGATCTTTTTCATCTGCAGCTTGCGGCGCAGCCGGTAAACCACGTCGTGCGACGTGAGGCCCGTCGGCTTGTCCACGAGCAGCACTCCTTCGATTTCTCTGGGCGGCTGGAGACTCATTGCCGGATGGCATCCACCTCGGCCAGCCGGCGCTCGAGCGCCGCCACCAGCTGAGGGTAGAACTCCGCCAGGGTCGCGGGATAGTTCAGCCCGGCGGCATTGGCGTGGCCGCCGCCGTTGAACTGGCTGGCGACCGTGTCCATGCGGTAGATGCTGTGCGTGGCGCGCAGGCTGGCCTTCATCATGCCCGGCCGTTCCTCAATCAGCACCCCCACCTCCACTCCCTCGATTGAACGGGCGTAGTCCACCAGGCCCTCGGTGTCCTCGACCGTGGCGCCGACCTGCTCGAAGATGCCGGCCGGCAGGATGCCGATGCAGGCGCGGCCCTGGCACTCGAATTTGAGCGAGGCGAGGTAGTGCTCCAGGAGCTTCAGCTTGCCGATGGATTCGCGCTCAAAGAGCTCCTGCCCGGCCCGGGCGGGGCTGGCGCCGCGGGCCACCAGCTCGGCGCAGAGCTGGAAAACCCGCTTCGAGGTCGAGGGAAAGCGGAACTGGCCGGTGTCGGTCATGATGCCGGTGTAGAGGGCCTGCGCGGTGATGGCGTCGAAGGAGATGTCCGCATCGAGGAACACGCCGGCCAGCACCTCCGCCGTGGCGGCCGAGCCGGTGTCCACGAAGTTGCGCTTGGCAAAGCCGACATTGGAAACGTGGTGGTCAAAGCAGGCCTGCGGCGCCGGGTAGAGCGCCTTGACCTTCTCCCCCGCCCGCCGGTGGTCCGCACAGTCCGTGAACAGCGCGAGCCGGTCGCCGGCGGGCAGCTCGTCGCACTGAAAAAAGGGCGTGTCCCCGATCAGGAACTTGATGCGGCGGGGCACCGGATCCGGATTCATGCACACCGCGTCGATGCCCTGGGAACGCAGCACGCGGCAGAGGCCGACCTGGGAGCCGATGCAATCGCCATCCGGCCGCTGGTGGCCGATGACGACGGCCTGCCGCCCCTGCAACTCGTGGAGCAGGACGGCAAAACGACCGGCAAATTTCGTGTAGTGGTTCACGGGGACTTGGTTTCGCGGTCGATCTCGCCGAGCAAGGTCTCGACCCGCAGGGTGCGCGGAGCATGGTTGTCATGCACGAAGGACAGCAGCGGCACGTGGCGGATGATGACGTTTTTCGCCAGCATCTCGCGGATCTCGTCGCGGTGTTTGAGCAGCCATTTTCCGGCTGCGGCTGCCTGGGCCGGAGCACCCAGCGCCGTGTAAAAGACCTTGGCCTCGCGCAGGTCGCCGGTGATTTCGACGCCAGTGATGGTGATGCCCACGGTCTCGGCGCCGTGCTTCTTGCGGAGGTGCGCGCTGATTTCGCGCTGCATCAGCTCGTTGACGCGGAGGAGGCGGTTGCTCATCGGGTTTCCGATTTGTGATTTTCGAATTTCGATTTCAGCGATTAGGCGCCCGGGGCGGTCGAAAATCGAGAATCAAAAGTCGAAAATTACAGCGACGCCCTCACCTTCTGGACCTCGAAGCACTCGATCTTGTCGCCCGGTTGGTAGCCGTCGTAGCCGTCGAGGCGGATGCCGCACTCCAGGCCGGCGCGCACCTCGTTGGCGTCGTCCTTGAAGCGGCGCAGCGTGCCAATCTTGCCCTCGAAGACGGATTCCTTGCCGCGGCGGACACGCGCGGTGATGCCGCGGTTGATCTTGCCCTCGGTGACCAGGCAGCCGGCGACGAAGCCCTTGGCGACCGGGAAGACCTGGCGCACCTCGGCGCCGCCGAGCTTGTTTTCCTTGAGGTCAGGATCCAGCAGGTCGGCCATCAGCTCCTTCACGCGGTCGCCGAGCTGATAGATGATCTCGAAGGATTCGATGGTCACGCCGTGGTGTTTGGCCAGGGCCGTGACGCCGTTCTCCTGCTTGGTGTTGAAACCGATGATGACGGCCTTGCCCGTGCTGGCCATGAGGACGTCGTTCTTGCTGATCACGCCGACATCCGCCGCGACGATGTCGAGCGAGACCTTGGTGCTCTTGATGCCCTCGAGCACATTCTTGACGGCCTCCAGCGAGCCAAACACGTCGGACTTGAGCACGACGCGCAGGGTCTTGGCCTGGGTGGCGGCAATGTTGGCGAAGAGGGCGTCGAGCGAGACATCCTTGGGCGCCGCATCATCGGTCGTGGTGGACTTCTTGAGCTGGTCTTCGGCCTCCTCGGCAAGGCGCTCGGCCTCGCGGGCGTTCTTGGCCGTGACAAACTTGGCGCCCGAATCGGGCGAACCCGACCAGCCGATGACGCGCACCGGCATCGCCGGGGGCGCTTCCTTGAGGGCCTTGCCCTGGTCGTCGAACATGGCGCGGACCTTGGCGTAGTGCGGGCCGCACACGAGGGCATCGCCCACGCGGAGGGTGCCGCGCTGCACGATGACGGTGGCGAGCGGGCCGCGGCCCACGTCCACCTGCGACTCGATGACCACGCCGCTGGCCTCGGCCTTCGGGTTGGCTTTCAGCTCCAGCACGTCGGCCTGAAGCAGAATCATGTCGAGCAACTCGGGAATGCCCTGCTTCTTGATGGCGGCCACCGGCACCGTGACGGTCTCGCCACCCCAGTCCTCGGGCGCGATCTGGCGCTCCTGCATCTGCTGCTTCACGCGGTCGAGGTTCGCGCCCTTCACGTCCATCTTGTTGACGGCCACCATGAGGGCGACCTTGGCCTCCTTGGCGTGCTGCAGAGCCTCGTCGGTTTGCGGCATGAAGCCGTCGTCCGCCGCGACCACGAGGACCGCGATGTCGGTGACGGAAGCGCCCCGCGCTCGCATCTTGGTGAAGGCGGCGTGGCCCGGGGTGTCGAGGAAGGTGATTTTGCGGCCGGCGTGCTCGATCTGGTAGGCGCCGATGTGCTGCGTGATGCCGCCGGCCTCGCCGGCCGCGACGTTGGCCTGGCGAATGGCGTCGAGCAGGGAGGTCTTGCCATGATCCACGTGCCCGAGGATGCAGACCACGGGCGGACGGGGCGCGAGGTTCTTGATGTCCTCCTCGCGAGCCTTCTCCTCCTTGTTGATCTTGGCCTTCTCCGGGGTGATGGCCGGCGCGGCCGTCTCGCCGCGGTGCTTGATGTCGAGCAGGAAGCCGTGCTTCTCGCCGACTTTGGTCGCGACGGCCTCGTCGATGGACTGGTTCATCGACGCGAAGATGCTCATCTCCATCAGCTCGGAGATCAGCTTGAAGGGCTT
>JBDHQK010000055.1:0-16506 GCA_039807025.1 Lacunisphaera sp. | reverse complement strand
CGACGACGATCCTGATGGAGGCGGTGAAGGGCGGCGCGGGCCGCGAGACCGCGCACGAGGCCATCAAGGAGCACGCACTCGCCGCCGCCAAGGCGCAGCGCACCGGCGGCGACGCCGATCTGCTCGGCCGGCTGGCCGGCGACAGGCGCGTCGGCCTCGCGAGGAAGAAGCTCCAGGCCATCCTCGCCGAGAGCGCACGCTTCGTCGGCGCGGCCCCGCATCAGGTGGATGAGTTCGTCGCGGCGGTCGCGCCGCTGGCGAAAAAACACAAGGGCGCGGCGGACTATCGCCCCGGCAAGCTGCTGTAAGGCCGCGCATTCCGCCGAAAATATTTTTTGGTGCGGAGCGGGGCCGATCTGGCATTCCGGTTCGGAATCCGGCGCGGAGGAATTTGCGCGGCGAGTTCGCCCGTGGCGACGGGCGGCATATATTCTTCACCGCCCCAAGGTTTTGGTTTGCCAGTGTCCGGAGCGGCGCCTTTTTTGAACCCTCATTTCGCTTCTTTAACAGCATAAACACACCACACCATGGCAGAAGAACTAGTTGGCAATTGTCTGATCGGCCAGTCCGGCGGCCCCACGGCCGTCATCAACGCCAGTGTCGCGGGCGTCGTCGCCGAGGCCCTGAACCACGCCTCCATTGAGGAGATCTATGGCTCGCTGAACGGCGTGCTCGGCCTCCTGGGTGAGGATTTTGTGGACCTGGCGGCGGAGTCGCAGCAGGCCATCCGCGGTCTCCGCTACACGCCCGGTGCGGCGCTCGGCACCTGCCGCTCCAAGCTGAAGCAAGCCGCCGAGTTCGAGCGCGTGCTGGAGGTGTTCAAGGCGCACAACATCCGTTACTATTTCCACATCGGCGACGGCGACTCCCAGGAGACCGCCAGCAAGATCGCCGAGCTCGCCCAGGCGCAGGGCTACGACCTCCGCGTCATCGGCATCCCGAAGACGATCGAGAACGACCTGCCCGCCACCGACCACTGCCCCGGCTACGGCAGCGCGATCAAATACATCGGTGCCACGGTCAAGGAGCTCGCGCTCGACGCCGACGCCCTGGGCCAGGGCGACCTCGTGACCCTCGTCGAGGTCATGGGCCGCAACACCGGCTGGCTGGCCGCCGGCGCCTCGCTGGCCAAGCGCCGCGACCACCCGAACGATCCTCCGCACCTCGTCTATCTCCCCGAGGTTCCCTTCACCAACGAGAAGTTCCTCGATGATGTCCGCCGCGTCCTGAAGCGCGAGAAGCACGCCGTCGTCGTCGTGGGCGAGGGCCTCGTGGACAAGGACGGCAACTATGTGTCCGTCGAGAATGCGGACGCCGCCGGCCACACGCAGCTCGGCGGTGTCGGCGAGACCCTGAAGGACCTCGTCGAGTCGCAGATTGGCGCCAAGTGCCGCGTGGCCCGCCTCGGGATCACGCAGCGCGCCGCCGCCCACCTCAGCTCCAAGACCGACGCCGACGAGGCGTTCCTCGTGGGCCAGGCCGCGGTCAAGGCCGCCATCGCCGGCGAGTCCGGCAAGCTCGTCACGCTCGTGCGCGGCGACGGCGACACCTACACCTGCGAGACCGGCCTCTCCGCCCTCAGTGACGTCATTGCCAACCCGAAGCGCCTGCCCAAGGAGTGGATCAACGAGGACGGCGTCAGCCTGAACTTCCAGTTCTTCCGCTACGCCACCCCGCTCATCCAGGGCGAGGTCACGGTGCCCTACGACAACGGCCTGCCCGCCTACGCGAAGCTCGCCAAGGAGTCGGTGGACAAGACGCTCCCGGCGTATGAGGGGTAAGCGCTAAGCCAGATTGCCAAAGCCGGTCCGCGAGGACCGGTTTTTTTGTGTCCACGCAGGCCCCCAAGCCGATCCCGACCACGCTGTGGAGGGTTCTCATGAAACCATTGGGGCAAAATCATCCGCAGGCCGCAAGCCCGCGCGGTCGCCTGGCGATAGGGCGCGGGACCGGATGGGCCGCGACCACTTGCCACTTGTCACTGGTCTCTTTCTCGCGACAAAGTGCCGTAAAGAAGGGGCCTATAGCTCAACGGTTAGAGCAGGGGACTCATAATCCCTTGGTTCTGGGTTCGAATCCCGGTGGGCCCACCATTTATTCGCCACGCGGAGTGAAGGCAAAGATGGGCATCGGCCACTATCGGTGCTCAGGCCTTGGGCCGCACCAGCGCGAGCATCAGGCCGGCGAGGAACAGGCCGGCGGCGGCAATCGTGAAGGGCACCGCGAGGCTGACCTGCTGGTCGCGCAGCCAGCCGCCGGCGTAGATCATGAGGCCGCCGACGCTGACGCTGACGAAATTGAGCAGGCCGTAGGCGGTCGCGCAGTAACGCGGGTTCAGCACCTGGCAGACGATGGGCATCAGGTTGGCGTCGGCAAAGCCGCGGCCCACGCCAAACACGATCATGGCCCCGAGCGCGAAGGCGAAGGACGAGGTGTGTGCCAGCAGAAACAGGCAGGGTCCGGCGCAGACGAAGCCGAGCATGGGGATGAGCAGGCGGCCGCGCGGGTTGGCCTGCGCCCAGCGATCCGCCCACGCGCCGCCGACGAGGATGCCGACAAAGGACGCGATCTGCACCGGCACCGTGGCCCACAGGCCGGCGGAGCCGGCGGTGACCGCCATCTTGTCCACCCAGGCGGACGGCAGCATCGCCGCCCACGCGCCGGTGGGTTTCCACCCGAGAAAGCGTTCCTGAAGGAAGGTGGGCAGCCAGCCGTTGATCAGCCAGAACGCGGTTCCCGCCAGTCCGATATAAACAATGAGCACCCAAAACGCGCGCGCCGAGAACAGTTCCCGGGCGGCCGCGCCGACGGAGATTTGTTCGCCGGAGTCCGCGGCGGCGGCGGTCGCCGGGCGCTCGCGATCGCGGAGGAGGAGCATGAGCAGAAGGGTGTAAACCACGCCGACGGCCCCGAAGATGGTGAAGGCCGCCCGCCAGCCGTGATCGGCGGCGATCCAGCCGCCCGCCCCGCCGAGGGCGGCCCCGGCGTAGAGCCCGCTCTGATGCAGACCCGTGGCGAACGACCGCGTCCGGCCCGTGTGGTAGTCGGCGATGAGCGCGAGGGCCGCCGCGATGTAGCAGGCCTCGCCGATGCCCATGATGGCGCGCACGATGAGCAGCGATTCGAAGCCATGCATGTGCCCCGTGAGCCAGGTCATCAGGGACCAGACAGCGAGGCTCACGAGAATGACCCACTTGCGACTGTAACGGTCGGCCAAGAATCCACCCACCGGGCTGACGAGGCCGTAGATCCAGAGGAACACCGAGGTCAGGAGACCGAAGCGCGCGTCGCTCATCGGAATGTCCGCCACGATCCACCCGCGCATCGAGGTGATCATCAGCCGGTCGAGGTAATTGAGCATGGCCACCACCCACAACAGGGCGACGACCAGCCAGGCGTAACGGGTGACGGAGTTCGCGTGGCTCATGGTGAAGAGGGAGGAGGGGTGCGGCTCATGGGGTGGGGTTCAAGCGGGGCAGGCTGGCGGCGGCGACGGCCTGGCCGTGGCGCTTGTCCTGCTCATCCGGGGTGCGGAGGCGGATTTTTTCCGCCAGGGCGGGAAACTCGGCGCGCAGCACGGCGGCGGTTTGCGCCAGGATGATCTCACCGCCTTCGCCGGAGGTGACCCGGCCGAGGAGGAGCAGGTTGCGCACGTCGTAGAAGTCCGCGTAGTGGGCGACCGCGTAGCCGAAGCACACGCCGACGGTCTCATAGATGGCCCGAGCCCGGGGATCGCCCTGCTTCATCGCCGCCTGCACCGCGAGCAGTTGCTCGGGAAGGGGCTGGGCGGCGGGGAAGCCGAAGCCGGCCACGGCGGCGAGCCGGCCGATGCCCTGTTGCGAGAAATACTGCACGCCGCAGCCGACGTCGCCGGACCACTCGTCGCGCGGGGCGGCGGGGCGGTAATCCACCGGGGCGAACGCGAGCTCGTTGAGCCACGGCGTGATGTTCCCCGCCGGCGTCACGTAGCCGCCGGCCTGGCTCGTGCCGAGCGAGATGCCGAGCACGGCATCGTCGTTCATCGCCATCGCGCCGGCGAGCGCGGTGACTTCGCCGTCGTTGGCGACCTCGAAGGGCACGCCGCCCCAGCGCGCCTGCAGGGTGAAGAACATCCGCCGGATGTGTTTCTCAAACTGGTCGGCCGGCACACCGCGGAAGAGCGAGGCGACGCGCACCTCGTTGTTCACATAGACGCCGGCGGCGCTGCCGCCGATGGCGTCCACGCGCGGCAGGTGCGCCGCCGCGCGCGCGAGGATGTCCTGCACGCCCGCGAGGTGGTAGGCGGGGTCGGCCTGAAAATAGGGATCCCAGGGAATCTCTTCGGAATAGACCACCTTGCCGTCAATGAGGGCGGCCGCCTTGCGGTCGCTGCCGCCGAGATCGAAGCCGATGCGGCAACCGTCGAGGTGGCGGCCCATCGCGAGACTGGAGGCGTCGGCCGATGGCAGCGTCGCAAGCGGGCAGGCCTCGACGGAAAAGGGGCGGCCGTAAACCTTCTCGCCCATGAAGGCGTGATCGAACGCGCGCGGGCCGGCGCCGCTGTAGATTTTCGCCAGGGCGGCGGCGAGCTCATCGGCCCCGGCAACCAGCACGCGGCAGCCGCCTTTTTGCCAGAGCAGGAATTTCAGCAGGCGCTCGGCGTAGCGGAGGGTGTGACCGGCCGCCGCATGTCCGGCCGAGAGAACGCGGTCGTGATGCACCGAGGCCGAGCCGTCAGCCCGGACCAGGGCGAGCGCGAATGCCCGGGCGGCGGGATCGCGCGCGACGAGGTCGCGATAGGCGCGATTCCACAGCACGGCCGGCAGGAAATCCGGATCGAGCGCGGGGCGGAAGCGAGGGGCAACGGGCAGGTTCATGATTCGCGCCAGCGGCGGAAGGCCTCGATGGCCTCGTATTCGGCCAGACCGAGGGCGTCGTAGCGGCCGGCGATCGCGCGGTTGTGGTGCTCGGCCTGCTGCCAGGACTCGTGCAGGCCGGCCGCGACGACCGGGCTCTGGCTGCGCTGGCTCTTGTGGTGGTAGATGGCCTGGATTTTCTGCGTGAGCTCGCGCGGGCTGAACGGCACCGCCATCTCGATCTCCGCCGGTTCCCATTCGCGGTCGGGGCCGCGATAGAGCCACACGCGGCAATCGGCGCGCCAGGCCTCGTCGGCGGCCAAAGCGAGCGCGCGACGGAGCACCTCGAAACCCAGGGCGGGCACGGAGCTCGGGTCGGCCGAGTGCCCGGTGGCGAAAATCTGGTGCGGCTGCACCTCGCGCAGCAGGGCGGCCACGGCGGCGATGTCGGCCTCCCCGATCCGGAACTGCCGGTAGCGGCCCTGCTCGTAGAACGGCAGGTCGAGGAACCGGGCGCGGGTGGCGGCGAGGCCGCAGGCCTGGAGCGAGGCGCGCGCCTCGCCGCGACGGAGCACGCCCTTGAGTTGGCGGATTTCGGGGGTGTCGCTTTCGTAGGCGGCTTTCGCTCCGAGCTGACGGCGCACGGTCTGGGCAAACTCGGTGCCGGTGCCGGCGAGATCGATGACGAGTTCCGCAGCCATCGCGGCCTCCTCGTCGGGCACGCCGAGGTTGCCCGAGGTGAGATAGGCGACGGTCACGTCGTGGCCCTGGTCCACGAGCCGGCGCAGGGTGCCGCCCATGCCGAGCACGTCGTCGGAAGGCTCGGGGCTGAACACGACCACGCGTTTTTGCGCCGGGAGCGCGCGCTCGGGGCGGTGCTGGTCGTCGGCGCCGGGTTTGCCGCCGGGCCAGCCGGTGATGGTGTGCTGGAGTTCGTTGAAGATGCGGATGTTCAGCCCGTAGGCCGGGCCCTGCTCGGTGAGGAGGTCGGCCATGCCGTGCTCGCTGTAATCTTCGTCGAGCAGCTTGAGCACGGGCTTGCCGACCTGTTGCGCGAGCCAGACGACGGCGCGGCGGGTGATGGCCGGAGTCCAGTCAACGGTGCCGACGAGCCAGGGGTGGCGCAGGCGGGTGAGCTCGCTGGCGGCGGCGGCATCGAGATGGAGCTCCACCGCCGGGTGGCCCTGCAGGAAACTGGCGGGGAGGGAGTCGGTCGGGGTTTTTTCCACGGCGTCGGCGAGCACGCGGGCCTTGGCCTCGCCCCAGGCGAGCAGCAGGATGCGGCGCGCCTCGAGGATGGTGCCGACGCCCATGGTGATGGCGTGGCGGGGGACGTTGGCCTCGCCGACGAAATCGCGGGCGGCATCGCGCCGGGTGAGCGCATCAAGGGTGACGAGCCGGGTGCGCGAGTCGCGGCCGGAGCCGGGCTCGTTGAAGCCGATATGGCCGGTGCGGCCGATGCCGAGGATCTGCACGTCGAGCCCGCCGGCGGCGCGGATCTGCTCCTCGTAGGCTTGGCACCAGGCGAACACCTCCGCGCGGGGCACGGTGCCGTCGGGGATGTGGATGTTGGCGGGCGGGATGTCCAGGTGGTTGAAGAGCTGCTCGTGCATGAAGCGCCAGTAGCTCTCGGGGTGTGTGCGCGGCAGGCCGTGGTATTCGTCGAGATTGAAGGTCACGACGTTTTTGAAACTCAGTTTCTCCTCGCGGTGCAGCCGGATGAGCTGCCGGTAAAGGCGCACCGGCGTGGAGCCGGTGGCCAGGCCCAGCACGGTCGGGCGGCCCGCCGCGTTGTTGCGCCGAATCAAGGTGGCCAGCTCGGCGGCCGCCAGCGCGCTGGCGATGTCGGCCGAGGGATGCACGACACACTTGAGGCGTTCGCGCTGTTCGTTCTCGGCGGAGGGCCTCATGGGGCGGAAATGAGCTCGTCGATGAGGCGGCGGCAATACCATTGCATGCGCGGCAGGTGGAAGGGGCCCTTCCACAGGTTGCCCTTGAGCCGGGTGGAGAGGCGGCCGTCGCGGTGGGCGTAACCAAACCACTCGCCGTGGACCGGGTCCGCGAACACGCGGTGCGACCAGTCGTGCACGAGGGTGTGCCAGGCGGCGTATTTGGCCTCGCCGGTGAGCTGGTAGGCGAGGAGCGTGGCGATCTCGGCCTCGTTGTGCGGCCACCAGAATTTCATCTCGGCCCAGTATTCCTGCACCGGCCGGCCGTGCAGGTCGGTGAAGTAGAGCAGGCCGCCGAATTCCCGGTCCCAGCCGCGCGCCCACATGCAATCGAGGATGCCGAGGCCGAGGCGCAGGAGGCGCGGGTCGCGGCCGCGGTGTTTCGCCTCGTGCAGGATGAACCACGCGCACTCGAGGGCGTGGCCGGGATTGAGGGTGCGGCCGTCGAAGTGATCGAGCACGGCGCCATCGGCGCCGACGACCTCCAGGAGCGCGCCCAGGTCGGGCTTGTAGAAATCGCGCTCGATCGCCGCGAGCGAGCGGTCGATCCACTGGGTGCAGGTGGCGCCCCGCACCGTGACGTCCCCCAGCAGGGCGCGGATCTCCTGCGCCGTGACGATGGCGATCATGTGGGGTGCCACGCCCTGCATGGGTCGCGTCGCGGGATCGGTCTTCGGCGGCATCACGCCGGGCGTGAAGCTGTGGTGCAGGTAGGTGTCGAAATACTGGAGGGCCTCGGTGGCGGCGCGGGTGTCGCCGGTGGCCTTGGCGTAGGCGGCGCTGCCAATGGCGGCGAAGCACTCGCTATAGACATAGCGCCGCATCCGGAGCGGCCGGCCGTCGCGGGTGACGGTGAAGTAGAGTTTGCCGCCGGGCCCGCGGCAATGGTCGCGGATGAAATCAAGGCAGTGTTTCGAGGCCGCGAGCCAGGCGGGATTCTTTTCGACGGTGTTATGGAGCGTGGCGAACGTCCATGCCGCCCGGCCTTGCAGCCAGACGGCCTTGTCGGTGTCGATGACCGCGCCGTCCTCGCCGAGGCCGGTGAGGAGGCCGCCTTGCTCGCGATCCAGCCCGTGCCGCAGCCAGAACGGAATGACGCTTTGCAAAAGGCCGTCGCGGTAGGTGTCGCGCAGGGCGGCGAGGCGGGCGGCGGTCAGGCTCATGGGGCGAAGCGGAAGGAGAGGACGGTCGGCGTGCGGATGCCCGGGGCGACTTCGCCGCTGGGGATGACGAAGCGATCCTGCCACCGGGTCAACGGCGCGGTTACGCGCGGTGGCGGGCCACCGGCCGGCGGGGTGACGGCGCGCCAGGTGTTGGTGGCGGTGTCGTAGGCGAGCAGGTCGCGCGGGAAGCCGGGATGCGGGGAATTCTTCGACAGGGTGGCGAGGAACTCCGGCGAGACGCCGCCCGCGATGACGAGATGCGCCCCGCTCACCATGGCCGGCGAGGGGGCGGCGGCCACGGCATGGGGCAGATCGGCGAGGGGTTGCCAGCCCTCCGCGGGTCGGTAGCGCCAGGCATCGGTGAGGTAATGGCGCTCGGCCTGACCCCGGGCGTTGGGATAGAGGTCCGCGCCGCTGAAGAGGTAAAACCAGCCCTCGTGCGCGGCAGCCACGGCGAGGATGCGTCCCGCCGCCCCGGTGTGCCACGGAATCTCGCGCCATTTTCCTTCGGCTGCGGCCAGATCGAGGGCGAAGCAACGGCGGAGCGTGGAGGTCGCGGACGGGGTTTCCTGTCCGCCGGCGACATAAAAAACGTCGCCGACGACGGCGCCGCAGCCGTTGGCAACGGGCACGGGCAGATCGGGCAGCGGGGTGTGGGAAAGCTGCGTGCCATCCCAGCGCAGGAGCGCGGCCGTGCGGAAATTGGCCTGGGCGTCACCGCCGCCGGCAATCACGACCGCGTCGCGCCAGATGGCGGACACGCCGTAGCCGTTGGGCTGGGGCAGACGGCCGGCCTCGCGCCAAGTGCCGTCCGGGGTTGGGAGCACGAAGACGCGGTCGGACCAGACTTTTTTGCCGCCTTGGGCGAGCGGTTTGTCGGGAAAATTGGCGCCGCCGGCGCAAAGCAGCGCCCCGCCGGAAACGCCGGCGAACATGCCGGCCAGGCCGTGGGCGTCGGGCAGCGACGCCAGCGCGCTGACCGCGGGCGCGGGCGCGGGATCGGGCTCAACCGCGCTCATGCCCGGGGCGAGGCCAGCCAGCAGTAGCAGCGAGATTCCTTTCATCAGACCGGGTCATCACGGGCGGGCCCAGTCGAAGAAGCCGAGGGCAGCCAGCTCTTTTTTCATCTGGGCGCGTTGCCCCGGCGTGCAGGTCACGGTCGGCAGGCGGCTGAAGCCGCACTCCGCGCCGACGAGGGCCATCGCGGCCTTGAGACCGCCGCGGCCGCCGACGCCGACGATGATGCGCACCATGGCGACGGAAAGCGATTGGAGCCGGCGGGCCTCGGCGAGGTCACCGCGGTCGAAGGCGGCGATGATCTTGAGATAGAGCGGGGCCGCGAAATTGTAGGTCGAGCCGACCGCGCCGCGCGCGCCAAAGGCCAGGCCGCCGAGGAGCATCTCGTCCACGCCGAACAGGATATCGTAGCGCCCGCCGTCGAATTCGACGCAGGCCAGCATCTCGTGCAGGTGGGAATCGGAGAACTTGATGCCGCGCAGAGTCGGGATGCGCACGCTCCCCTTGCGCAGGAAATCAACCATGTCGAACCGCACGCCGGAGAGGATCGGGATGTTGTAGTAATAAAAGGGCAGCTTCGGGGCGCCCGAGGTGATGTGCGCGATGCACGCGATGAAATTGTCGAGCGAGTCCGGTTTGAAATAGCCCGGCGGGGTGGCCGAGATGGCGTCGGCGCCGATGCGCTGCGCATGGACGGCCAGCCCACGGGCCTCGACGATGCTGTTGTGCCCCACCTGAATCACCACCGGCACGCGGCCGGCAGCGGCCTTGACGGTGGCCTCGGCGACGAGCATCCGCTCGGCCGTCGAAAGCAGCGGGCCCTCCCCGGTGCTGCCGCAAACATAGAGTCCGGTGGCGCCCTGGGCGATGACCGCGTCGATCACGGGCTTGATGCGGGGAAGATTGATGGTGCCATCGGCGCGGAAGGGGGTGAAGGTGGCCGCCACCAAGCCGCGCAAGGGGAGGGATTCCGAGGGAAGTTTTTTGGAGGGCATGGCAGCGATGAACAATTAAAAATACTAAAAGACAAGAATTATATGGAAATGCGGTGACTTTTATCGTGGCATGGATCCGCTTTAAGCCCGGCCTTCCACCCTATTCAGACGAGAACATGAGCGCAGGATATTCGCAAACCCCCCGGATCATGGAATTGGCCCAGCAGTTGGAGGCGGACATCCGCCACCGCCAGCTCAAGGCCGGTGATCCCTATCTGTCGCTCACCCAAGCGGCCCGCATGTTGGGCGTCAGCTCGTCGACCGCCAACCGCGCGCTGCAATTGCTGGCCCAGCGCAAGATCCTGCAGCGGGTGCAGCGGCGCGGGACATTCATCGGCTCGCTGCAGCGGGAATCGAGCCCGGGGTTGCTGAAGCGGGTGTTCATGCTGGTGCACCGCAGTTACCTGCGGCAGGAGGGCCTGGTGGCGGACGGCGTCCTGGTCGGCATCCAGGGCGTGCTGCCGAGCGCCGACGTGCAGTTCAATTTTTTGCCGGCGACCGACCCGACGGAATATGTGGACGGGCTCATCGGGGAAATCCTTCGGGCCAAGGAGACCGCCGGCATTGTCGTCACCAAGGTGCCCTTCGTGGTCCAGCGGGCGATCCGGGACAGCGGTCTGCCGGCGGTGGTGCACGGTTCGCTCTATCCGTCGATCAACCGGATGGCCTGGGTCGAGCAGGACAACCTGGGCATCGCCAAGCTGATCGCGGATTACGCGACGGCGCACGGTTGCACCCATGTTTGCGCGCTCACCCGTGAGGTGATGTTTCCCGGAGACAACGTCGTGTTGCGCGAGCTGGGGCGCCTGCTCGGGGCCGCCGGGCAGTCGGCTGGCAACTATTCCATCTCCCATCTGCCGGACGACCGGCATGCGATCATGACGGAGGTCGCGGAGCTCATCCAGCGGCACCCGACCGACCTCTGCCTGCTCTGCCGATCCGAGGCGAAAGCCGCGGCCGCGATCGCCGCCATTGATCGGCTGGGGCTCAAGGGCCGGCGCCGTCCACGGCTGATTGTCAGCGGCCTCTATCAGCGGCCGACCGGAGATCATCCCTATCCTTACGTGTTTCCTACCGCGCGTCCGGAAGAGATCGGTGCCGCGATAGGCCGACTGCTGGCCGCGCAGGTCACCGATCCCAAGACCGCGCCGGGGCACATTGTGGTGCCCGTCGAACTGGCGGAGGACTGAGCCCCCCTTGGAGTCCTGTTTGGTGTTACCGCTCGCCCGTCGGCCCGTCGGGTTTTCGCGTTGGTGAGCAGGGGGAGATCCGGCAAATCGTAAAAAAGCTACTGGCCTCAAATTAATTTTGACTGTTAGGAATTATTAATATCCAACCGTCGCAGCACCTGCCAATCACCCCATGAAACAATCACTCTGCTTCCCTCGTAATTCCGCCGTGGCGACCTTTGCCGCCACCCTGCTGCTCGCTTCCGTGGGCAGCTCCCAGACCACCGCCCCCGCCGAAGAAACTGTCGAGCTGTCCCGCTTCGAAGTGCGAGCCAAGACCGACAAATCTTACAACATCTCCAGCGCCACCGCCGGCCTCAAAACCCGGCAGGACCTGATCGACATACCTGGTGCCATCCAGATCGTGCCGCGCAACCTGATCGAGGATCTCGGCAATTTCCCGTATCCGAGCGATTTTGCCAAATACGCGTCCAGCGGTGTGGCCTCGTTCGGCGGCAACAACCTTTTCTACATGCGCGGTGAGCGGCTCACGCGCACGTTCAAGAACGGCATCGAGTATTTTCCCTCGATCGATGACGACGTCACGACCGAGACCATGGAAGTCGTCAAGGGCGCGCAGGCCGTGCTCTTCGGCACGCGCCCGGTCACGCAGGGCATGCTGCTGCGCACGACCAAGAACCCGCTCTACACCCGCAAGGGTTCCGTCCGAGCCATCGTGGACAGCAACGGCCTGATCCGCGGCGAATTCGACCTGACCGGTCCGCTCAGCACCGAGTTGGCCGGCGCCCGCATGGCTTACCGGGTGGTGGGCGCCCAGCAGAAAGGCGACCAGTATCAGGACAACTTGTTCGACAACCGCACGGTGCTGGCGCCCACCTTGCAACTCGACTGGAAGGACACGACGGTGCGCCTGCGTTATGAGTTCTCGCACATCAAGACGAGCGGCCTGTTCCCGAACAACTTCCTGGATCAGAATAACCAGATATCCTACATCAGCGGCCGCCGGCAGGGCTACAACGCCCCGTGGAGCTATTCGACCTTCGACAAGAACGAGTTCGAGGCGACCGTCATCCACCGCTTCACCCGTGATTTCGAGTCCAAGCTGCAGGTTGGCTACTTCTCCGAGGATCGCCACGACCACGACGCCCGCATCGCCGTCAATAACACCACCATCCTCGGGGCCAACGGCATCGTGGACGCCACGGATTTCGTGCGCTTCAACCTGCTCACGCTGGCCCAGCTGCAGAAGATGACCAGCGTGGTGAACGACTACATCGTGGAGTATGACTTCGGCACGCATCACCAGCAGACCAACTTCGGCTGGGCCGCCAGCTCTGTGGGCGACGAACAGGCCCTCGTCTTCACCCCGCTGATCTCGCCGCAGACCGGCACGACCTCCTTTCCAATCATCAACCCCAATTTCGGGCCCGACGTGCCGGACGCGCCGTTGCCCGGCAGCGTCAACACCGTCCAGCGCCGTGACGCCGCCAACGTCTATGTGCTGCACCAAGCGCATCTCCTGAAGGACAAGCTCATCGCCACCGTCGCCGGCAGCTGGAGCTGGGCCAGCAACACCTCGCACCTTGATGTCCTCAACCCCGTCTTCAAGGAAAGCGTCGGCGACAAGCCGCTCTACCGACTCGGCCTGGTCTTCAAGCCGCGCACCGACCTCTCCTTCTTTGCCTCGAAGGCCACCAACTTCGTGCCCTCCGGTGCCGACGATCGTGACCAAAGCGGCGCCCCCCTCCCTCCCTCGACCGGCACGGTCACGGAGTTCGGCGTCAAGACCACGGCCTTCAACGGCAAGGTCACCGGCAGCATCGTTTACTTCGAGAATGTCACCTCGAATCTCCCGGTGCGCTTCAACATCGGCACGCCGCAGCTCTATGCAATCGCCGCCGGCGTCGCCACGGCCAGGGGCATGGAGTATGATCTGAACCTCCGTCCTGTGGAGGGACTGAACATCATCGCGACGATGTTCGATGGCAGCGGCCCGAAGGACCAGACCGGTGCCCGTCTGCCCCGCACCTACAAGTCCACCTACAGCCTGCTCGCCAAATACGATTTCCAGAACGACGCCCTCAAGGGCTTCGGCATCGGCGGCAATTATTTCCATCTGGGCGAGCTGACCCAGAGCGGCGCGCCCAACATCCCGGGCTACGGCGTCTATAACGCCTTCGTGACCTACACGCGCAACAAGTGGTATTTCAATCTCGGCGTCATGAATGTCTTCGACAAGGATTACTACGCGGGCGGCAACAGCCGGTTCTCGGCCCAGCCCTCCACGCCGCGCACCATCAGCCTGTCGTCGAAATTCAGCTTCTAAGCGTCGCCGGCACAACCCTCAGGATGGGCGGGCTGTTTGCGCAGCCCGCCCTTTTTATGAACCCTTCCCTCCCGCCTCTCACGCTTGGCCGGCTCGGGCTCGGTTGCGCCACCTTCGGCCGCGAGATTGGCGCTGAGGCCGCTTTTGCGCTGCTGGATCACGCCTTCGCCGCGGGCATCGTCCTGTTCGACACCGCCGCGACCTACAGCCAGGGCGAATCCGAGCGCATCCTCGGCCAGTGGCTGGCGGCGCACCGCGGGCAGCACGCACAGGTGACGGTCGCCACCAAGCTCTATCCGCCCTACACCCCGGAAAACATCAGGCAGGCGGCCGCCGCGAGCGCCGCGCGCCTCGGCGTCGAAGTCATCGACCTCTTCTACCTGCACAAATGGGACGCCACGGTGGACACGCCCGGGGCCCTCGCCGCGCTCGACGGGCTGGTGCGGACCGGCCGCGTGCGCGCCCTCGGGGCCAGCAATTTCACCGCCGCGCAGCTCGCGCCGTTGCTGGCGCGCCAGCAGGCGGAGGGATTCGCGCCGTTCCGCGCGTTGCAGAACAACCACAATCTGGCGGTGCGCGAGGTGGACGCGCCGCTGCGCGACCTGTGTGCGCGGCACGGCCTCGGCATTGTCACCTACAGCCCGCTCGGCGCGGGTTTCTTGACAGGCAAGCACCGGGCCGGGGTGCAAGCCGGATCCCGCTTTGCCCTCTCGCCGGGGCACCAGGACATCTACTTCAATCCGGAGGCCTGGCGCCGACTGGAAAAGTTGTCCGCCGTGGCCGCCCGCACCGGACACCGCGCGGAGCATCTGGCCCTCGCCTGGGCGATGCATCAGCCCGGTGCCCGCACCGTGCTGATCGGAGGCCGCGGGCCCGCCAACATCGACCAGGCCTTCGCCGCGTTGGCTTTCAATGATCCGGGGCTGTTCACCGAACTGGAATCCGGCTAGCCTGCGCCCGATGAACGCCGCGCTCCTCGGCCTCCGCCATCCGCACTCCGGAGCCCTGCTGGCGGCGCTGGAAAACCTGCGCGAGATCCACCGGGTCGATCTCTGGGATGCTGATCCGCGCGCGGCGAAAAGCGCCGCGCTCCCTCGTAGCCGCAAGGCGGTGCCAATCACCGCCGATCTCGATCGTGCGCTGGCCAACTGCGATTTTGCCATCGTCGCGGTGCGGCACACCGACGCGGCGGCGCTTGCGCGGCGCGTCCTCGCCGCGGGCAAGCACCTGCTCGCGGAAAAACCGGTCGGGCTCACTGCCGCCGAAATCCTCCCGTTGCAGCGCGCCGCCGCCCGGGCCGGGCTGGTGGCGGCTGTGCTGTATCCACGGCGCGCCCATCCCTGCGCGGTGGCGATGCGCTGTCACGCCGCCGAGGCCGGGCCGCTCCTGTCGCTGGAGGCGCGTTTCCTCGCCACGCAGGTGCGGTTTCGCGATCCGCGCTCCTGGCTCTTCCGCCGCCGCGAGTCCGGCGGCGGCATCCTGCTGTGGCTGGGCTGTCACTACCTCGACCTGCTACAGCATGTTTCCGGCGACGAAATCACCGGCGTGGGCGCGCGCCTCGCCATGCGATCGGGCGAGCGCATCGGGGTCGAGGACACGGCGGCCCTCGCGCTCGAGTTTCGCTCCGGCGCGATCGGCACCTTTCACGCCGGCTACGCGCTGGCCCACCGCGGCGGCGGCTATCTGAATGCCAGCGGCTACGACGCCTACCTCGCGCTAAACGGCCGTGCCGGCCGGATCGTGTGGCCGGGCGTGGCACCGCGCCTGCAACTCGAGCTGCCATCCGGGCAACGCACCCGCCGTTACCGGCTGCGGGAAACGACCTCCTATGCGGGTGCCGCCGGCGAGATTTTCATCCGCCAGTTTCTCGCCGCCGTGCGCGGCCGGGGTGCGCCACCCGCCACGCTGGCCGATGCCGTGCGCACCGCGCGCCTCATCGAGGCGGCGGAAACCTCCGCCCGCACCGGCCGGTTTGTCCGCTTGCCGTGAAGCGCCTCCTGCTCCTGTTGCTGCTCCCGGCCGCCGTGCTGCGCGCGGAGCTGACGCTGGCGCCGGTGTTCACCGACCACATGGTGCTACAGCGCGACCAGCCGCTGCCGGTCTGGGGCCGGGCCGCACCGGGCGCGCCAGTGACCGTCGAGTTTGCGGGCGAAACGCGGACGGCTCGCGCCAGCGCGGACGGCGGTTGGCTGGTCAGGCTCGATCCGCAAGCCGCCAATGCTTCACCCCGCGTGCTGCGCATCAGCGCGGCCGGCGCGGTGCGCGAGCTCACCGATGTGCTGGTCGGCGAGGTCTGGCTTTGCGCCGGCCAGTCAAACATGGAGTGGCCGCTGGCCAAGGCGTTGCACGTCGAGACGGAGATTCCGGCCGCGAATCACGCCGCCATCCGGTTTTTCAATCCCGGTTATGCGGGCAAGGAGGCAGGCGGCGGCCCATTCACGGCCGCGGATATCGCCCGGCTCATCCCGGGAGAATACTACCGCGGCGCGTGGGAGGCCTGCGCGCCAGCGAGCGCCGGGCGGATGTCCGCCATCGGATATTATGCGGCCCGCGAGCTGCACGCGGCGCTCGGCGTGCCTGTCGGGATCATCCAACTGGCGGTGGGTGGCAGCCCGACCGAGGCCTGGGTGAGCCGGGAAACGCTCGCCGCCGATCCGTCACTGCACGCGTTGACGGAGGGCGACTGGCTCGCGAATCCCGCGCTCGAGCCCTGGTGTCGGCAGCGCGGTCACGAGAATCTCGACCCGGCGATCGCCGCCGGCTCGCCGCTTCCCGGGATGGCGGCGGGCGGCGGGCCGAATCATCCGTTCAAGCCTGGTTTCCTCTGGTCGGCGGGCATCGAGCCGCTGCGGCCTTTGGCGTTGCGCGGTGTGCTGTGGTATCAGGGCGAGAGCAACTCGCTGAGCCTGGCGCGCGTGCGGCAGCACGAAAGCCTGTTCCCGCTCCTCGTGCGCGATTGGCGCCAGCGCTGGGGCCGGGCGGAGCTCCCGTTCCTCTACTGCCAGCTTTCGGGCATCGAGGCGAATCCCTA
>JBDHQK010000001.1:0-69671 GCA_039807025.1 Lacunisphaera sp. | reverse complement strand
CCCGCCAGCGCCAGCGGTGCGCGCCCCAGGCGGCGCGAAGCGGCGCCGGGTGCGCGAGCCGGAGCGCCGCGAGCGCGGCGAAGACAAAGACAAACATCGGCGCCGAAAACTTGGCCAGCGCCAGCAGTCCCAGCGCCAGGCCGAACAGCAGCACGCGGCCGGGCGTCACGCGATGCAGCATCCGCCAGCCGGTCAGCAGCGCCGTGAGGAAGCCGAACGAGGCCATCATGTCCGAGGTGGCCAGCCCGGCGTGGGCGAGCACGGTGGGACTCGAGGCGAAGAAGGCTGTCGCCACCAGCGCGCCGGCCGGGCCCCACAGGTCGCGGGCCCAGCGATAAATCAGCGCGCCTGTCGCCACGCCGAGCAGCGCGATCATGCAGCGTGCCGCAAAGAGCATCAGGCCCGGCTGGTTGCCGAGGTGAAAAAAGAAAAGGTTGCCCACGCCCCAGGTGTCGGCGCGTTGCAGGGAGACCGCCGAGGCGGGCACGGGCGTCGGATCGAGCCACAGCAGCGGCAGGGCCGCGAGGCGCTGCGGCAGGTTGCCATTCTCCGGTTGCAGCCGGTAGTCACCGTGCCGCCAGTATTCGTAGCCGGCGGTGACGTGGATCACCTCATCCGCCGTGATGCCGAGCTCCGGCGACACGCTGATGACCTGCCCCCAGAACCACGCCAGCAGCAGCGCGGCGAGGAGTCCCGGCCGGACGCGGGTGAACAAGGTCGGGGCGCAGCTCATCGGGTTACTCCGGCGGATCGGGGCGTCCGGGCCAACACCAGAAAGTCCCCCGCTTGATAGGCGAGGGAGAAGTCCCGGCGGTAGGCTTCCAGCCAGCGCCGGCTGATTTCGGGGCGCAGGCGTTCGTAGGTTGGCAGGGTCCAGCCGTAGTTGAGCTGGGGGTGCGGGAAAAAAGCGAGCACCGGAATGGCGGGATCGAGCAGGAGTGCGTCCAGATAGGCCGGCGTGGCCAGATGCAGCCGGGCCGCGATCGCCTCCGGCAAGGTGGTGGTCACACTGAATGGCCCCATGCGCAGGCGGGCGGGCACGGGGCGGTTAGCTTCGAGGGCGAGGATGAGGTTGGAACCGACAAAGGGTGCGTGCTCCGGACCGAGCGCGCGCACGGCCTGTCGGGCGCCGGCCAGCTGGGCGGGCAGGTCGGGGTTCAGCCGCGGCGCATTGGGCGTGAGCCAGGCCGAGGGCGAGAGCCGGCGATTGGGGAAATCGCGCCAGAGGATCGCGGGCGTGGCGAGCAGGTGGACCGCCAGCAGACCGGCGAGCACCGGGCGCGGCGGCACGCGGGCCTCGCGCCATGCGGCGGCCACAGCCATCGCGAGCGGCAGCAGCAGCGGCACGCCGTATTCCTCATAGACGCCCGAGGGCAGCAGGTTGGCGGCAAGGGTGGCGAGCGCGGCGAGGGCGAGCACGGCCGCGCGGCGCGGCAGGGTGGCGCGGCGGAGCAACAGCAGCACACCGACCCCGGCGGTCGCGACCCAGAGGGCGGGGGCGAGGGTGGCAATCTCCTGCCAGGCCAGCTGCCAGTGCTTCAGGGGAACCGAGATCCGGTGGAATTCGAACACCCAGAAAAGGACGTTTTCCGGAGCGGCGAGATAGAACGGCAGCAGCAGGGTCGCGGCGAAGGCCAGCAGCAGGCCGGTCGCAAGCGCGAGGGACTTGAAGCCGGGGCGCCAGCCGTCGGCAAAAGCCGCCAGCCAGAGCAGGCCGAAGAAAGGCGCCACCGGCAACCGGCAGCCGGTGCCGACGACGCCCAGCAGGCCGAGCAGCGCGGATTTTTTCAGGCCGGCCGGCCATTCCAGCCAGACCCACGCCGCCACGGTGGCGAGGAGACCGGTGAAGGCGTAGGTCTTGCCCAGGTGCATGAAATACATCCACGGGGCCGACAGCGTGAAGAGGAGCGCCAGGACCAGGGCGGCGGTGGCGCCCGCGCGCCGGGCAACCCAGACGGCGGCCAGGGCCAGCGCGGCGGCGGCCCAGAGCCCGTTTACGGTGCGCTGTTCAAACAGGCCGTGGCCGGTCAGGGCGAGCAGCGCGCCGTTCACATACGGCAGCAGCGGCGTCTGGGTGTAGCCGAAGTCCCGGTAGGGCATCTCGCCCTGCCACACGGCGCGGGAAGCGGCGGCGTAGAAACCCTCGTCCGGATTCAGGGCGCCGTGGCGGATGAAAAAGAAGGCGACCGCCGCATGCACCACGCCGGCGAGGATCAGCCAACGCGGCGGCCGGAAGAACGCGATCGGCTGCATGGCGAGCCTCAGCGCAGGGGACGGGACACGTCCAGGGTTACGGGGCCGTAGAGCGCGGCCTTCACCTCATCGTCGGTGAGCGGAAACAGCATCAGCGAGCAGCCGATGAGGCGCTGCGGCTCGCGATGCTTCAGGTAGTGGCAGAGTCGTGCAAACTGGAGCAGCTCGATGTCCCTCGCATCGCGCGACATCTGCGCCTGTTCCTCCGCAGTGCGCCCGCCCGGCCGCGCGGACAACGCGCCGACGCGCCGCATGAGCTGCCAGTAGAGCGTTTCCTGCGCCTCGGCCCAGGTGCCGCGCATGGGCAGGAAGGTGCAGTGAAAATAGGTGGCGCTGATCACGAACCAGCCGCCGCGCACCTGCGCCGGGAAATACCGCACGCCGGAATCGTTCATATCGTCGCCGAAGCGCGTCACCTCCAGCCCGTAGTAGCGCGGCGAGTCGGCGCCGAAATAGGTGAGGAAGACGGGCCGGGGGTCGCCGGTCCGCTTTTTCTCCGCCAGCCAGGCCTTCAGGTCCGGCAGGCCCTGGCCCCAGTCGAGGGAGGACTCGACGAAATAGTGGTAGGCCTTCTCCGGGCCGCCCACGAGGGGCTGGAAGTAGGACAGGTAGAAAGGCCGGGCGGAGACGGAGTCGAGCGCGTGCAGCGCGACGGCCAGCCCGAGCGCGAGCGCCACCAGCCGGGCCGCGCGGCTGGCGAGCCACAGCGCCGCCGCCGCGCCCACATAGAAGGCGGGATAGACCGGCAGGATGTGGCGGTGCCCGAGATTGAGCGTCATCTTCACCGCCATGATCCAGTAAACCACGAAGAACAGGATCAGGGGAGCGGCCCGGTAGGCGAGCGAGCCACGGCAGCGCAACCAGCCCGCCGCGGCGAAGCGCGGCCGCCGCGCCGCCCACAGGATCGCCGCGAGGCCCGCACCGAAGAGCAGCAGCGCGGGCAGCGTCGTCTTCATCAGGAAGGCCACGGGGAAAAACAGCGCCCAGCCCGTCTTGCGGTATTCGCCCATGAAGAAGGCCGGCCGCTCCTTGGCGAACTTGTAGGTGTGGGCGAAGCCCCAGAGATACGCCTCGGGCAGCAGGCGGTGGTCGCGCAGGAAGCCGACGAGCTTCGTCATGCCGGTCGGTTGCGGCGCGCGGAACGCCGGCGCGAACGCAGCGAGCGAGCTGCTGTCGCTCCACGGCACCTTCTCCTGGTCGAGCACGACGGCCCAGGGGAAATAATAGTCATTGAAGGCCGACTGCGCGCGGTCAGGCCCCGCGAAGCGGAAGCCGTAGTTGGCCCAGACGAGGACCAAGCTGCCGGCGGCCGCCGCCATCAGCAGCCCGAGCGTGGCGAGCATGACCTGCCCGCGGCGGCGCAACCAGCGCGCGCGGCCCAGGGCCAGCACATACGGCGCGGGGCGCAGCGCGCGCAGCAGCCACAGCACCGCGATGAGCGGCACGATGATGCTGCCCGACATCTTCGAGAGAAAGCAGGCCCCGCAGGCGGCGGCCGCGCCGAGCAGGCGCCACCACGTGGCGCGGTGCAGCAGCCGCCACACGGCCGACAGCGCCGCGAGCGCGCAGGCGGTGAACGCCAGGTCGGAGGTGATGAGCCCGCCGTGCGCGAGCAGGGCCGGGCAGAACACCGCCAGCACCAGGGCCAGCCCGCCGGCGGCGCGGCCGAACAGCCCGCGCGCCCAGCGCCAGGTGAGCCAGCAGGTCAGCACGCCGAACAGCGCGATGGCGGCGCGCCCGCGCTGGAGCATCTCGGCCAGCGGGTTGCCGATCCGGTAGAAGAAAATCTCGCCGATGAGGTTGACCTTGGAGTCGATCCAGGTCGGCTCCGTGAGGGCGGGGAACTTCACGTCGTCCATGGCGGCCACCGGCAGGGCGGCGACCCGCATCGGGAGCGTGCCGTTCTCCGGGTGCAGCCGGTAGTCGTTGAATTTCCAGTAGGAGTAGCCCCCGGTCAGGTGCACGACCTCATCCGCCGTCACCCCCATGCGGGGCGAGGTGCTCGCGGCCATCACCCAGTAGAGCAGCAGGGCGAGACCGACGAACAGGCCTTCGGAGAGGCGGCGGTGGCGCGGAGACAGGGCCATGGCGCGGCTCAGCGGGAGGGGCCGCGCTTGATGAGGTAGAGCGGGCGCTCCTTCACCTCGTCATAGACCCGCGCCAGGTATTCGCCGAGGACGCCGATGCCGATCAGCTGCACGCCGCCGAGAAACAGCACCAGCGCGGCCAGGGTGGTGAAGCCGGTGGGGGCGGTCTCGATGTTGATCAGGCGCTTGGCCACGTAATAGAGCCCCAGCGCAAAACCCGCCGTGCCGACGACGAGGCCGGTGTAGGTGAGCAGGCGCAGCGGCAGATAGGAGAAGCCGAACACGCCGTCGAAGGCGTAGCGCGCGAGCCGGCGCAGGGTCTGCTGCGGCTGGCCGGCGGCGCGCTCCTGGCGGTCATAGTGGATCTCCGCCGTGGCGAAGCCGACCCAGGATCGCATGCCGGGAAAGAAGCGGTGCCGCTCGGGCAGGCGGTTCATGGCGTCCACCGCCTGGCGGTCGAGCAGGCCGAAGGTGCCGGTGTTGGCCTCGATGGGAAAGTCGGAGATGCGGTTGAAGAGACGGTGGAAGACATCCATGCCGAGGCGGCGTGAGCCCGTCTCCTGCCGCGAGCGGCGCACGGCGCGCACCACCTCGGCCCCGCCGCGCCATTGCGCGACCAGCTCCGGGATGCACTCGGGCGGATCCTGCAGGTCCGCGTCCATGGTGACGACCGCCGCGCCCCTGGCGTGGGCGAGGCCGGCGGCCAGCGCGGCCTGGAAGCCGAAGTTCCGGCTGAGCTCGAGCAGCGCGAAGCGCGGATCGCGCGCGGCCTGGGCGCGGATCAGCTCCACCGAGCGGTCCCGGCTGCCGTCGTCCACCAGCAGCGCATCCCACGCCACCGCCGGGTGGGCGTCGAAGACCGCGGTCAGGCGCGCCAGCAACTCGGGCAGGACTTCCTCCTCGTTGAAAATCGGCAGGACGATGGTGACGGAGGGTTGGGCCGGGGACGGAGCCATGCTGGTCAGGATGAAGGCAGAAGCGCGCGGGCAGTGCAAGCGGCCGAACCGTGAAACGGATCTTAATCTCCGCGCGGCTCAGGGCGCGGCGGGTGGTGCGTAGATCTCGAAATACACCGTCTGCCCGACGCGCTGGCCGTGGGCGCGCACCCAGTTCTGCACGGCATAATAGCCCCACCCCGTGCCCAGCGGGGCGAGGGTGTAGCCGAGCTCGGAGATCAGCACGCGCTGCACCAGGATGCGGGCGTTGGGCGGGAGCTGGCGGATGGCGCCGGTCATCCGGTCCACGCTGTGCTGATCGTAGCCGAGCTCGGTGATCTGCGGCCATTCGCAGGGCAGGGGGTTGCGCTGCGGGCTGCGGATCCAGACGGCGGCGCAGTCGGTCAGCAGCGCGTAGGGCGTGCCCTCGGCTTCGAACCGGTCGAGCTGCCGCCGCAGGTCCTGCAGCACGGCAAAGGTGCGGACGTTCGTGCGCAGCCCGGTCGCGCCGGGGAATACCGGGCCGGCCTCGAAGGTCAGCTCCGCCGCCGCGGCATCGCGGTAGGGATACAGTTGGCGGGCGTGCCGGAACGCCAGGCTGACGACCGCGAGCATCGCCAGCGCCGCGAGCGTGCTCTGGCGTCCGACGGGCGCGGCGCCCGCCGGCGGCGGCGGGGCCGACAGGTGCGAAGCCCGCCAGATCACCACCAGCAGCAGGCCGGCGGCGAGCGCCGGGCTGTTCCAGCCGATGGAAATGGCGGTCACCCAGGCGAGCGCCAGGCCGGCGACGAGCGGCAGCCGGTCCGCGGCGAGCCCGCGACGAATCACGGCGATGGCCAGCGTCAGCCCCAGCGCGAGTCCGAAGAGGCCGTAGGCGGCCGCGTGGAAGGCGCCCGGGCCCTGGGTGAGGCGATGGGCCGCCAGGCCGGCTGCGAGCATCGGCACGCCCAGGGCCAGCGCGCCGGCGGTGGCGGCGTGGCGGGAGCCGACGCGGTGGATGAGGGCGGCGGCGAGTGCGCCGACTGCGATGGCAGGAAGAAAGCCCGGGGCGTCGAGGTAGTTCTGCCAGGCGACGCTGCGGAGGGCCCCGCCCGGCGAGGTGACTTGCCGGAGGAAATCAGGCAGGCAGCCGGCCGCCAGCGTGGCGCCGAGATAGGCCAGCGGGGGCAGCGCCGCCCAGAACATCGCGCGCCACTTGCGCGGATCGGGGATGGCCAGCAGGAGGAGCGGGCCGAACAGCGCGAAGTTCTGCCGACAGAGCGCGGCGAGCCCGGCGCAAACGAACGCTGCGCGGAGGCCGCACGGCGTGCCGCGCGCGGCGAACCACACGGCGGCCGTGCCGAGCAACAGCCCGTCCAGGCTGTGCCAGGCCATGACCGGGAAGACGTGCGCGGTGAGGAAAAACGCGGCGGCATACAGCGGGTAGCGCACGCTCCAGGCGGTGCGGCCGGGCTGCGCCAGGCCGCTCCACAGCCAGGCGATGCCGCCGATGGTGAGCCAGCCCCACAGGCGGGAGAGCCAGATGGTGTAGTCGCCGCCCAGCCACACCAGCGGGATTTGCAACACGGCGGAAAGGGCGGGCCGCACGAAGATGAAGTCCCGGTGGGGGAATTCGCCTTCGGCCATGCGCCGTGCCGCGGCCTGCATCCAGCCGTCGTCGGTCGGGTTGAAGCCGATCCATGAAAACCCCAGGTGGCAGGCCAGCGGCAGCAGCAGCCAGGTCCACGGGGCCAGGCGGGCCAGCGGCGGGGAGGCGGGGGCGGGGGCGCTGGCGTGCACGCGGAGCCGGGCCGCTCAGCCGAGGTTGTATTTCACGATGGCGTAGAGGGCGCGGAAGCCGTCGCGCCAGCCGATCTTCTTCCCCTCGGCGTAGGTGCGGCCGTAGTAGCTGATGCCCACCTCGTAGATGCGGCACTCGGGCAGCTTCGCCACCTTGGCCGTGATCTCCGGCTCGAAGCCGAACCGGTTTTCCCGGATGGTGATCTGCGCGAGAATCTCGCGGCGGAACAGCTTGTAGCAGGTCTCCATGTCCGTGAGGTTGAGGTTGGTGAACATGTTCGAGAGCAGCGTGAGGAAGCGGTTGCCCACCATGTGCCAGAAATAGACGACGCGGTGCGCCTCGGCGCCCATGAAACGCGAGCCGAAGACCACGTCGGCCTTGCCTTCGAGCACGGGCTTGAGCAGGCGCGGGTATTCCTGCGGGTCGTATTCGAGGTCGGCGTCCTGCACGATGACGACGTCGCCCGTCGCGGCGGCGAAGCCCGTGCGCAGCGCCGCGCCCTTGCCCTGGTTGAACTCGTGGTAGATGACGCGGGCCACCAGCGGCTCGATCTCGGCGCGCAGGAGGTCGCGGGTGCCGTCGGCCGAGCAGTCATCCACGATGATGATCTCCTTGTCGTCCACCGGGGCGGCGCGCACGGCGTCCACGATGGTGCGGATGGTTTTGCGCTCGTTGTAGCAGGGAATGACGATCGAGAGCTTCATGCAGCAGGGGCCGTCACGCTAGCGGCGGTCCCGGGCTAGGAAAGCCTTTTCAAGCCGGTGCCTCCGCCCTTGACGGCGGCGAAGCGCCCCGGGCATGGTGCGCCATGGCCGAATCCACTCCGCGTCCCAACCGCCCCTTGCTGCTCAAGTTGATCGCGGCGGGGGTCGGGGTGCTCGTGGTGGCCGCCCTCGTGGCGCGCGGCCTCGACCTGAAAGGGCTGCTGGCGCAGGGGCTGGCGCTGATCCGCGACGCGGGGCCGGTCGCCTTTTTCGGCGCGATGGCCCTGCTGCCCTCGTTCGGCGTGCCGCTGTCGCCCTTTTCCCTGACGGCCGGGTCGGTCTTTGCGGCCAGCCTGGGCATGCCGCTGGTCATCGGTCTGGCGCTGGCGGCCATATCCTTCAACATCCTGTTCTCCTATTTTCTCGCCCGCCGGGCGTTCCGGCCGTTGCTGGAGAAACTGGTGGTCAGGCTGGGCTACAAGTTGCCCGCGGTCGCGGCCGACGACGCCAGCGACCTCATCATCCTGCTGCGCGTCACCCCGGGCGTGCCGTTTCCCGTGCAGAATTACCTGCTGGGCCTCGCGCAGGTGCCGGTGGTCAGGTATGCGGTGATCTCCTTCGCCGTGCAGTGGTCGTTCAACACGGCCTTCATCCTCTTCGGCGACGCGCTGCTGCACGGGAAGGGCAAGCTGGCGTTGCTCGGCCTGGGCGGCCTGGCGGCGCTCACCGTCGGCACGCACCTCGTGCGGAAGCACTACGGGCGGAAGAAGCCGGGCGCATGAAACCGGCCGACACCTCCCTCGGAGATGCCGGGCGGGTGCAGGGCGTCACCGAGTTCACCCGCCGGGTGAAGGAGCTGCTCGAGGGCGGCCTCGCTCCCTGCTGGGTTGCGGGGGAAGTCTCGAACCTCCGCGCGCAGGCCAGCGGCCATGTGTATTTTTCCCTCAAGGATGCCGGCGCGCAGCTCGGCTGCGTGCTTTTCCGCGGCGACGCCGCGCGCCAGGGCCTGGCCCTGCGCGACGGGTTGCAGGTGCTGGCCTACGGCGAGGTCAGCGTCTATGAGGCGCGCGGCCAGTATCAGCTGGTGGTGCGGGCGCTCATCGACCACGGCGCCGGCCGGCTCCGGCAGGAGTTCGAGCAGCTCAAGCAGCGCCTCGCCGCCGAGGGGCTCTTCGCTGCCGCCCGCAAGCAGCCGCTGCCGCTCCTGCCGCGCACGGTGGGCTTCATCACGTCGCCCACCGGCGCGGCGGCGCAGGACTTCATCCGCATTCTCACGCGGCGCGGCTGGACCGGCCGGCTCGTCATCCTCCCGGCCAAGGTGCAGGGCGAGGGCGCCGCCGCCGAGCTGGCCGACATGGTGCGCACCGCCGAGGCGCTGAATGTCTTCGACCTGCTCGTCATCGGCCGCGGCGGCGGCAGCATCGAGGACCTGTGGGCCTTCAACGAGGAGCCGCTGGTGCGCGCCGTCGCGGACTGCGGCGTGCCCATCATCTCGGCCGTCGGCCACGAGATCGACACCACGCTGTGCGACTACGCCGCGGATGTGCGCGCCGAGACGCCCAGCGGCGCGGCCGAGCTCATCTCCAGCCACTATCTCGCCGCGACCGAGCGCCTGCAGGACGCCGCCGCCGGCATGGCGACCGCACTCGAAAACGCCTTCGCCGGAGCCGTCGGCAAACTCGACCACGCGCGCAGCCGCCTGCGGTTGCTGGCTCCGACCGCGGTCATCGAGTCCAACCACCTGCGGCTCGACGATCTGGGCAACCGACTCGGCGCGGCGCTGCGCTCCGCGGTGCAAGGCCGGCGCGAAACCCTCGGCGCGGCGCGGCTGCGCCTGGCGTCTGCCTCGCCGGAGAAACGTGTCCAACTCGAGTCCCACCGCCTGCTCGCGCTGTGGAAGCGCCTGGAGTCGGCGAGCCCGGCCTCGGTGCTCAAGCGCGGCTACGCCATCGTGCGCGACGAGTCGGGCCAGCCGGTCGCCCGCGCCAAGGGCCTCAAGCCCGGCCAGGCGCTGGTCAACGAGTTCCACGACGGCCAGGTGCGCGTGCGGGCGGAATAGAGCGGGCATTGGTGACTCTTATGGAGGCGGGTTTGCCAAAGCGCGTTTTTGACTCATTCTTTTTTCCATGAAGCCCCGGTCACTCTGGATCACCACTTTGACGGCCGTCGCGATGGCCGCCGGGCTCACCGCCGCCGACAACAAGATGAAATCCACCCACCTGCCCGCCGCCAAGGATGCCCTGCAATGCCAGCCCGGCGAGATCTCCGCCTGCGGCCTGCCGTCGAACGTCGTCATCGACATGAGCAAGGCGAAGGTGCGGCGCACCGACGCGGAGTGGCAAAAGCTGCTCACGCCGCGCCAGTTTCAGGTCGCCCGCCAGCAGGGCACGGAGCCGCCGTTCCAGAACGAATACTGGGATCACCACGCCGACGGCGTCTATTTCTCCGTGTGCAGTGACACGCCGCTGTTCGACAGCCGCGACAAGTTCGACTCCGGCACGGGCTGGCCGAGCTTCACCAAGCCGATCGAGCAGGCACTGGTCGGCGAGACCAAGGACACCAGTTACGGCATGGTGCGCGTCGAGGTGCACAGCAACGTGGACGGCGCGCACCTCGGGCACGTGTTTGACGACGGCCCGCGCGCGGCCGGCGGCCTGCGCTACTGCATCAACTCGGCGTCGCTCCGCTTCATGCCCCGCGCCGAATACCACGCCTGGGTGGAGCGGAACAGCCGGGCCGGCGGGAAGTAATCAGCGCCGGGTCACGGCGGTGTCACCCCAGGGATAGAGCCAGAATTTCCGGGTCTGCTGCTGGTAGATCTCGGCACGGGCGGCCCAGTTTTTCAGGAAAGAAGGCACGTCGATCCGGCCGCCGGCGCGCTGCAGCTCGGCGAGCCAGGCGTTGGAGCCGACATGGATCTTGAAGGCACGCTCCTCGGCCGCGGTCAGTGCGCTGAAGGGATTGAGCCGCTCCCACTTGGCGGCCTGCTTGTGCATGTATAAGGAGAGCTCGGTGGGGTTCCATTTCTCCCAGTCGGTGACCTCGACATAGACGCCGGTCAGCGGCTTGCCATCGCTGCCGGTGCCGGTGCGCTTGGCGAAGGCCACACCGGGGATTTTCCACGCTTCCATCGCCTTGATGATCTCGTCGGGGGACTTCTTCGGGTAGCCGATGCCCCGGAACGGGAAATCCTTGCCGATGCCCCAGGTCCAGTTGCTGTTCTGCGTGCCGAGCCCGACCATGGCGTAGCCGACGGCGGCCTCGAAGGTGGGGACGTTGGGCGAGGTCGCGATCCAGCGCAGGCCGGTGTCGGGCCAGCGCATCGCCCGGTTCCAGCCGCGCATCGGGATGACGGTGAGCCGGCCTCGCGCGCGGACTTTCTCGGGGAGATCCAGCCGGGCGACCGCGATGGAACCCTCCTTGGCCATCCGGGCAATCTCGCCGATGGTCAGGCCGTGCACGTAGGGCATGCGCGGATAGCCGCCGACGCCGCTCATGTTCACCTCGTCGAGCGGCGGGCCGTCAACCTTCAGGCCGCCGAGCGGGTTGGGCCGGTCGAGCACGATGACTTCCACGCCGTTGGCAAAGCACGCCTCCATCGCGCGGCGCATGATGACAATGTAGGTGTAGGAGCGTGCGCCGATGTCCTGCAGGTCAATGACGAGGGCATCGAGGCCCTTCATCATGGCCATGGCCTTCTCGCGGCCCTGGCCGTAGAGCGCATACACGGGCAGGCCGGTGCGCGGGTCGGTGGTGTCCTTGAAATTTTCCCCCGCTTTGACCACACCCTCGAAGCCGTGCTCGGGCGCGAAGAGTGCGGCGAGCTTTGCCTGTGGCGCGCGGTGCAGGACGGTGAGCGTGCTCTCGCCGCGGCGGTTCACGCCGGCGGGATGCGTGAGCAGGCCGATTTTTTTGCCGGCGATCGCCTTGAAGCCCTCAGCCTCGAGCACGTCGATGCCCAGCATGACCGGCGGCAGCTTCTCGGGCGGAGGCACCGGGGCGGAGGGAGCCACGGCGGGCGGGGGTGGCGGGGCTTTCGCGGGCGGCTTGGTCGCGCAGCCGGCGCAACCGAGCATGAGGGTGAGGGCGCCGGTGACCACGGCTGCGAGGGACAGTTGCACGAGTGACCGGCGGGACATGCGCCGTGATTTCTGAAAATGCCCGGCAGGCATGGCGAGGAGAATCGCGGCCGGAAAACCTCAGGCCGTCCGCTGGCGGCGGGCGGCGGCGGCCTGCGCCAGCGTTTCCAGCACCGGCACGGTCTCGTCGAAGGACAGGCAGGCGTCCGTGATGCTTTGGCCGGGCGTCAGCGGCCGGCCGGGCTCGTGCTTTTGTGCCCCGCCGACGAGGTGGCTCTCCAGCATGACGCCGATGATCGCGCGCTCGCCGCCGGCGACCTGCGCGGCGAGATCGGCGGCGACCCGGGGCTGGTGGTCGTGCTGCTTGCCGCTGTTGCCGTGGCTGCAGTCAACCAGCACGGCGGGCAGGGCGGCGGCTTTTTGGAGGAGGCCGACGGCCTGCGTGATGTGCTTGGCGTCGTAGTTCGGCCCGGTGCGGCTGCCGCCGCGGAGCACGAGGTGGCACTCGGGGTTGCCCGTCGTGCCGAGCACGGCAGGGGCGCCCTCGCGGGTGAGCGAGGGGAAGCAATGCGGGTGGCGCGCGGAGACGATGGCGTCCACCGCCACCTGCAGGTCGCCGTCGGTGCGGTTCTTGAAGCCGACGGGCATCGAGAGGCCGGAGGCGAGCTCGCGGTGGATCTGGCTCTCGGCGGTGCGCGCGCCGATCGCGGCCCACGAGACGAGGTCGGCGTAATACTGGCCGAGCGTGGTGTCGAGGAACTCGGTGCCGATGGGCAGGCCGGCGGCGTTGATGTCGAGCATCAGCCGGCGGGCGAGGCGCAGGCCGGTGTTGACCTGGAAGCTGCCGTCGAGGCGGGGGTCGTTGATCAGGCCCTTCCAGCCGATGGTCGTGCGGGGTTTCTCGAAATAGACGCGCATCACGACGAGCAGGTCGCGGGCGAGGCGGTCGGCCACGGGCTTCAGCTTTTTCGCGTAGTCGAGGGCCGCCGCCGGATCGTGGATGGAGCAGGGGCCGACGATCGCCAGCAGTCGGTCGTCGCGGCCGAAAAGGATGTCGCCCACCGCCCGGCGGCCCGTCTGGACCAGCGTGGCACCGGCCTCGAGCAGCGGCAGATCCTCCTCCAGGATGGCGGGGGAGAGCAGCGGGCGTGCGGTGCTGATGCGGAGGTCGGAGGTGGGCAGGCGCATGGGCGGTGGCTCAGTGAACAAACCCCGGCTCCAAATGCACGGAGATTTTCATCGCGGCGGCTACGGGTGGGGCGATAAAGCTGCGGGATGCTTTCCCTTTGCCAACACGGCTACGAAGCCCTCCTCGAGCGGGAGCTCACGGAGGCGGGCTTGGCCGTGATGGAGAAGGGCGTGGGTTGGGTCTTCTCGGCCGAGGGCGGCACCGCGGACATGGCGTTCCCGGCGCTGATGCTGCCCGCGCCGCGCGAGTTCAAGGGCGAGTCGGTCAACGCGCTCGCGGCGCAGCTGGCGGAGTTTTTCCTCGAAAGCCTGCGCGGCGAGAAGATCGAGGCGGTCTGGCCCTGCGTGTTCCAAACGGTGCCGGAGGTCGTGGGCCTCGGCCGGCGCGCCAGCGGCGTGGAGAAGGCGTTCGACGAGTTGTTGCGCAAGAAACTAAGCCGCATCGCCAAGCTCGCCACGCCGGATCTGCCGCGCGGGGCGGGCCGGGTGCGCGGGCTGTTCGTGTTTTTCGCGGATTTTGGCCGGGTGTTCGCGGCGCGCGAGGCTTGGCTCGGCGGCCAGCGTCGGATGGCCGACGACGAGGCGGCCCCGTCGCGCTCCTACCTGAAGGTCGAGGAGGCCTACATCGTGCTCGGTCGCGAGCCGGGGGCGGGCGAGACGGTCGTCGACCTCGGCGCGGCGCCCGGGGGCTGGAGTTACAGCGCAGCGAAGCGCGGCGCGAAAGTCATCGCGGTGGACAACGGCCCGCTCAAGGGTGGAGCGCTCAACCATCCGTTGATCGAACACCGGTTGGAGGATGCGTTCAAATTCGCGCCTCCTCCCGGCGTGACCCATGACTGGCTGTTCTGTGATCTGGTGGAGGAGCCGCACCACGTGATGCAGAACATCGCCGGTCCGTGGCTGGCGCATCGCTGGTGCCGGCGCTTCGTCATCAACCTGAAATTCGGTCACGTGGACTCGCTCGCGTTGCTGCGCGAGATCCGCGCCCCCGATTCGCCCTTCGCCAAGCACGCCACGAATCTCCGCATCCGCCACTTGTATCACGACCGCGAGGAGTTCACGGTGGTCGGCGAAACCAATTCATGAAGCCTTCCGCTCCCAAATCCAAGGAACTGAACGTCTGCGGCTGGCAGGCGGTGTCGGCGCTGTTTGCCCGTCATCCGCACGAGGTGCAGCGGCTGTTCTTCGACGCGGCCACGGGCCGGCGCGCGGGGGAGTTCTGCTCGCTGCTGGCGGCGCGGAAGAGGGTTTACCGGCAGGTGGAGCCGGCCGAGCTCGACAAGATCGCCGGCTCGAAGCTGCACGGCGGGATCGTCGCGGTCATCGCCGAGCGGCCGCTGAAGAAGGTGACGCGCGAGGTGATGGCGGAATGGGCGCGGTCCAAGGCCCCGCTGCTGCTGCTCGACCGCGTGAGCAACGCGAACAACGTCGGCGCCATCGTGCGCACGGCGGCGTTTTTCGGGGTGCCGGCGATCATCGTGGCCGACCATCCCGGGCAGGCGCGGCCGGGCGAGGCGGCCTGGCGCGTGGCCGAGGGCGGCATGGAGTTTGTGGATTTCTACCGCGTGCCGGCGCTGGCGCCGTTCTGCGCGGAGCTGAAGCGCAGCCATTGCCTCATCGGCACGAGCCTGCGCGGCAACCAGCTCTCGCCGAGCGCTGCTCGCGAGCGCGGTCTCCCGCGGCCGCCGGCCATCATCCTCGGCAACGAGGAGCGGGGCATGGCGCCGGAGGTCATGGCGCAGTGCGACCGGCTCGTGAAGATTCCTGGCGCGGCCACGGTCGAGTCGCTCAACGTCTCGGCGGCGGCCGCAGTGCTTTGTTGGGAGTTCTTCGGCCGGAGATAAGGCGGGTCAGCGTCCGAACAGCCGGCCGAGCAGGCCGCCCGAGGGGGTCGCTTCGGCGGTGGTCGCATTCAGCTCCGGCACGCCGAGCAGCGGCTCGAAGTGGCCGGCCTTCTTGTAGAGGATAATGACATCCTGCATGCCCCAGGCCTCCTCCAGGTAGGCGCGCACGATGATGTCAGGGTAGCGCTGCAAGGTGCGCAGGACCCACTCGGGGGAGCTGAGGGTGAGGCCGTAGTCCTCCTCGGCATTGCTCTCGAAGTAGCGTTGGTAGGCGAAGCCGGTGCGGGCGTATTCCTCGAGCAGGGCAGCCTTGTCGATGTTCTCGGCGATGTTGCGCCGGCCGCGGGCCAGCAGGCTGGAGACCGAGCGGCCCTGGGTGGTAAGGACGATGACGCCGCACTCCTTGGTCCATTTCACAAGGCAATCCAGGGTGGCGAGCCAGCGGTCCTGCCGCAGGTGCGTGACGAGCGAGCCAACCCAGATGAGGTCGAACTGCGCCGTGAAGGGCAGTTGGCGGAGGTCGGCCTGCGAATACACCGGCGCGGCCCCGAACTGCCGCGCGCAGAAATCGACGCCGCCGCGATCGAGGTCACAGGCGGTGAGGCTGGCGTAGGGATAATGGGTGCGCAGCCAGCGCAACACCCGGCCGTGGCCGCAGGGCAGGTCGAGGATGGCGGGATAGTGCGGCTTGTCGCACAACTCGGAGGAAAAGTGGATCAGCTCCAGGGCGCGGCGGCCGAGATCGAAATACTGCTCCGGATCTTCGGTCGCCTGCATGGTGTCGTGCGGATCGACGGTGCGGTCTACGGACAGGCGGCTGAAATCATAAAGCGGCTTCATGAGGTGATGGGGCGCAGCAAGGCGCGGCGGCCGCCGGGCGTCAACCGTGCTTGCACACTCTTGCCCCGCGGGACCGGTCGGGGCATACGAGGGCGATGAATCTCCCCATTTGGGAAGACCGTGACTGGCGGCCGTTGCCGCGGCTCGAGGGACCCGCGCGGGCCGATGTGTGCGTCATCGGGCTGGGCGGCTCCGGCCTGGCGGCGATGGAGGAACTCGGCGCGCTGGGCGTCAGCGCCGTCGGTCTCGAGGCCGGCGCGGTGGGAGCCGGGGCGGCGGGGCGCAACGGGGGTTTCGTGCTCGCCGGGCTGGCCCGGTTTTTCAACGAGACGGTCGTGCAGTTCGGCGAGGTGGCGGCCAGCGCGCTCTACCGGCTGACCGCCGGGGAAATCCAGCGGCAGGCGGCGGAGATGCCGGAGATCATCCGGCTCACCGGATCGCTGCGGCTGGCGGCCGATGCCGCCGAGCGCGCGGACTGCCAGAAGCATCTCGCGGCGCTGCGCTATTGCGGGTTCGCGGCTGAGCCCTACGCGGGGCCGGAGGGGGAGGGCATCCTCTTGCCGACGGATGGCGTCATGCAGCCCCTGCACCGGGTGCGGACCCTCGCGCGAAAATTGCGGCAGCGCGACGTCCTGCTATACGAGAACTCACCGGTGCGGAAGATCGTGCCCGGCTCGGTCGTGACCGACCGGGGCACCGTTTTTTGCGACACGGTGATCGTGGCGGTGGATGGGCGGCTGGAAGAAATCCTGCCCGAGCTCCGTCCGCGCGTCCGCACCGCGCGGTTACAGATGCTGGCGACGGCGCCCGCGCCCGAGGTGAGTTTCCCGCGTCCGGTTTACTGGCGGCACGGCTACGAATACTGGCAGCAACTGCCCGACAGCAGCGTCGCGCTCGGCGGTTTCCGCGACCACGGCGGCGACGCGGAGTGGACGCATGCGGCCGGGCCGACGGAGAAAATCCAAGCCCTGCTCGAGCGCTTCCTGCGTGAACACCTCAAGGTGCGCGCCCCGGTGACGCATCGTTGGGCGGCTTCGGTGGCCTACACGGCCGACGGACTGCCTGTGCTGGAACAGGTGCGCGACAAGCTCTGGGCCGTCGGCGCCTACAACGGCACGGGGAACATCGTCGGTGCGCTCAGTTCGCGGGCGGCAGCCCGGCTGGCCTGCGGGCAAGCAGCGGAATGGGCGAAATGCCTGGCCGCCGCGCGGGCGCACGCCGCCAAGTCATAAGCGGCTGCGGGATTGACACCCGCCCGCCCGCCGGTCACCTCTGGCGGCCGTGAATCGTTTTGCCGCCAGCTTCAGCTTTACCTTTGCGGGCTACTTTAGCCCGCAGACCGCCGGCGGCCTGTCCCAGCGCAAACCCTGATTCACCCCAGAACCAATTTGCCAAGGAGCCGCCCCATCGGGCGGCTTTTTTATTTAACCCATCGCCACCATGATCCTGCCCAAGAACAATCGTCTCACCGCCGAGGAAGTCGCCCAACTGACCGCGATCGTCACCGAGTTCGGCTGTCGCATCCAGCCGATCGTCGGCGATGTCCGCAGCATCTACGCCATCGTGGGCGACGAGCGCCACGAGCTGATGATCAGCCGGCTGGAGGGCCTGCCGTTCGTGGACCGCGTGGACACCATCCAGTCGCCGCACAAACTGATGGACATCAAGTCCGACCTCGCCCGGCACCGGGTGAAAATCGGCGGCGTGACACTCGGCGACGAGTTGCTGGTCATGGCCGGCCACTGCACCATCGACCCGAAGAACCCCAACCTCTTCTACGAGAGCGCGCAGGCGGTGAAGGAGGCCGGGGCCCACGCGCTCCGCGGCGGCGTGTGGAAGCCGCGCACCAATCCCTACGCCTTCCAGGGCGATCACAAGTCGCTTGATATCCTGATGGAGGGATCGCGCCGCACCGGCCTGCCGGTGGACACGGAGGTGATGGACGAGGAGCAGCTCCGCCTCGCGCTCGCCGCCGGCGTGCAAATCCTCCAGATCGGCGCGCGCAACGCCCTCAACTACTCCTTGCTGCGCCAGGTCGGCGCCGCCATCGCCGGCAAGCCCGTCGCCGTGCTGCTCAAGCGCGGCATGCACACCGGCACGCTCAACGAGTTCATCTCCGCCGCCGAATACATCGTCAACTTCGGCAACCCCAACGTCATCCTCTGCCCGCGCGGCACCCAGCCCGGCCTCGACGGCTATCGCAACCAGCCCGACGAATCCATCACCCCGCTGCTCAAGGAGCGCACCTGGGCCCCCGTCGTCGTCGATCCCTCCCACTCGGTCGGCAAGGCCGCCTACGTGCCGGCCTGTGCGCTCGCCGCCGTGGCCTACGGGGCCGACGGCCTGTGCATCGAGGCACACGTCAGCCCCGCGCGCGGCCTCGGTGACGACCCCAAGCAGGCGGTCACGCCGGCGGTGCTTGCGGAGTTGATTCGGGACGCCAAGGCCCTCCATGCTCTGATCCGCACCACCAGCCAGCCCGCCGCCTCATGAAGAAGCAACTCGCCAGGGTCCGGAACCAGATCGACGCTCTCGACCGCGAGATCGTCAAGCGGCTCAACGCCCGCTTGAAGTGCGCCCAGCGGATCGGTGAGATCAAGCGCGGCGCGAAGACCCGCATCTACGTGGCCGAGCGCGAGGCCGATGTGCTGCGCCGCGTGACGGCGGCGAACCACGGTCCGCTCAAGCCCGCCGCCCTCCAGGCCATCTACCGTGAGATCATGTCGGCGGCGCTGGCCCTGGAGAAGCCCCTCTGCGTGGCCTACCTCGGGCCCGAGGCTACCAACACCCACGCCGCCGCCCTCCGCAAGTTCGGCTCGAGCGTGGACTACCGGCCGATGGCGACCATCGCCGACATCTTCACCGCGGTGGAGAAGGGCGAGGCCGATTACGGCGTCGTGCCGGTCGAGAACTCCACCGAGGGCGCCGTGCGCGATTCCCTCGATCTGTTTGTCGAGACGCCGCTCAAGATCGTCGCGGAACTCCACCAGGAGATCGAGCACACGCTGCTCTCCCGCAGCCCGCTGGCGAAGATCAAAAAGGTCTATTCCAAGGACCAGGCGCTGGCCCAGTGCCGCCGCTGGCTGCAGCGCAACCTGCCGCACGCCCAGTTGGTGGATGTGGACAGCACCGCGCTCGGCGTGCAGGTCGCCGCCAAGGAGGCCGGCGCCGCGGCCATCGCGCCCCGCCTCGCCGGCGAGCGCTACGGCGTGCCGGTGGCCGCCACGCACATCCAGGATCTCAAGAACAACACCTCGCGCTTCGTCTTCCTCGGCCGCGAGGCCTCGGGCTCGGCCGGCAGCGGCCACGACAAGACGAGCCTCCTCGTCTCGCTCCACCACGAGCCCGGCGCGCTGCTGCACGCGCTGCAGCCGTTCAACCGCCGCAAGCTGAACCTCACGCGCATCGAGTCGCGCCCGAGCCGGCTGAAGCCGTGGGACTACATCTTCTTCCTCGACGTCAAGGGACACTACGAGGACCCGCCGATGCAGGCCGCGCTCAAGGAGCTCAGCCGGAAATGCCCGCTCGTGAAGTGGCTCGGCAGCTATCCTGCCGCCCGGAAGTGACCATCGAATGATGGTCATCCTGAGCGCAGCGAGGAGTCTAGTGGGGTGCTTGCCTCCGCCGGTTGTGACGATCATCCCGATGGATTATTCGCTACGCTCAGAATGGCAGGGATGGACAATTTAGACTCGTCCGCCCCGGAGGCTTCGGGTTTTCTGCCCGCGTGCGCGCTCTAAAAATCCTTTTCGTCAGCCCCGAGGTGGAGCCGTTCGTCAAGGTCGGCGGCCTGGCCGACATGGTTGGCGCGCTGCCCAAGGAACTTGCCCAGCTCGGCCACGACGTGCGCATCGTCTGCCCCGCCTACGGCTCGGTGAAGCGGGTGGGCGAATGGCGGGCTCTGGCCGCGCCGCTCGGCGTGGATGTCGGCCCGGTCACGCAATGGGCGCGCACCTGGGAGACCGCGCTGCCGGACACAACCGTGCCGGTGTATTTCCTGGAGAATCACGACCATTTCGCGCGGCCCGAGGTTTACACCGGGCCCTGGGGTGCCTGCGACGACAACGACCGGCGCTTTGCCTTCCTGTGCCGCGGCGCGCTGGCGCTGTGCCAGCAACTCGACTGGACGCCCGACATCATCCACGGCCACGACTGGACCACCGGCCTGCTGCCGGTGATGCTGAACACCACGCTGCGCGACACGCCACTCGGCCGCGCGGCGACAGTCTTCACCATACACAACCTCGAGCACCAAGGCTACGTGCCGGCGCGCGTGGTGGATTATGCGCGCCTGCCCTGGGGCGAGTTTCACCGCGATGGCATCGAGGCCGGCGGCATGGTCAATCTGCTGAAGGCCGGGCTCTACCACGCCACCAAGCTCACCACCGTGAGTCCCACCTATGCGCGGGAGATATTGACGGCAGAGGGCGGCTTCGGACTGGAGGGCGTGTTGCGTTTCCGTGCGGGAGACCTCGTGGGCATCCTCAACGGCATCGACACCGACTCGTGGGATCCGGCGCACGACCGGACGCTGCCGGCGAACTACTCCGCCACCGATCTGCGGGGCAAGGCGCGGTGCAAGGCGGCCCTGCAACGGCATTTTCAGCTGGAGGAAAATCCGGTCGTGCCGCTCTTCGGCGTGGTGTCGCGGCTGGTGGCGCAGAAGGGCCTCGATCTGCTCGCCGAGGTGCTGCCGGCCGTGATGGAGCGGATGGCGATCCAGTTGGTGCTGCTCGGCAGCGGTGACGGGCGGCTGGAAAACACCTTCAAGTGGGCGGCGCAGGCCTACCGCGGCCGCTGCGGGACGCAGATCGGCTTCGACGGCAAGCTGGCGCGGCTCATCCAGGCAGGCAGTGACTGCTTCGTGATGCCGAGCCGCGCCGAGCCCTGCGGGCTCACGCAGATGTATGCCATGCGTTATGGGACGCTGCCCCTTGTGCGTGCCACCGGCGGGCTGGTGGACACGGTGGAGAATTTCGAGGAAGGCCAGGCGCGCGGCACGGGCTTCGTCTTCCACTCACCCACGGCCGGGGCGCTGGCCGACACGCTCGGCTGGGCCTGCGCCACCTACTACGATCGCCCGCAGGAATTCGCCGGCCTGCAGCAACGTGCCATGGCGCGGGATTTTTCGTGGAGCCGGAGCGCCGCGCACTACGTGGACCTCTACCGCTGGGCCGTCGAGGCGCGAACGGGCGCGCCGGCCTAGTAACGGTCCATCACCTGCCACATGATCCAGGTGAGACCGACGTTGAAGAGGATCACCCCGCCCAGGCCGAAAATGGCGGTGATGGCATTGGCACCCAGCACGACCACGGTGCCGACGATGAGAATGTTTCCTCCGACGATCAGGAGCCAGTAGTCCCGCTTGCGCCGGGATTTGATCTCCCGGATTTCAATTTCGTTCAACCCGCGTTGCTTTTCGACGGCGCGGTTGTGCTGGAGCGCGGTGTAAATGTCATTGGGGTCGCCGGCCTTCGGCCCGGTGGCGCCTTTGGACGATTTCACCACCGGCCCGGCCATGATGGCCATCTCCTTGGCCGTGGGCGGAGCGTCGGCCTTGCCCGTGGCGTTGTCGCGCTTGAATTCCCGTTCCTTGAAACCGTAGGTCTTGGGCGGCGGGTCGTCGGGCTCCATCGGAGAAGACTGGCCGGTCGGTGGTGGCGGTTCGACTAAATTCCGCCCACCCGCCGGTAAAGCGCCTCGTAGCGCGGGACGATGGCGGCGGCGGAGAATTTTTCACGGGCGCGCCGTTGGGCCGCGCGGCCCAGCACAGTGCGGCGGGCGGGGTCACGCAGCAGCGTCTCGATGCCGTCCGCCAGGGCGGTGGTGTCGCCGAACGGCGCAAGCAGGCCGGTCTCGCCGGAAACCGTGACCTCGGGAATGCCGCCGACGGCGAAGGCGGCACTCGGGCAGCCGGCGCACATGAGCTCGAGGATGCTCAGGCAAAAGCTCTCCACCTCCGAGGTGAACAGGCCGAGGTCGGCCGCCGAGAGGTAGCACTCGATGTCGGTGACCCTCTCGCGCACGATGAGACGGTCGGCCACGCCGAGGCGCTTGGCCGCGGCCAGGAGCGGGGCCGGGTCGGCCCCGGCGAGCACGACGAGCCTGAAGGGCAGCCGTGGTTTCAGCTTCGCCACGGTGTCGAGCAGCAGGTCGGTGCGCTTGAGCGGGCGCAGGTTCGAGAGGTGCAGCAGCATCGCCTCGCCATCCGCGAGGCCGAGTTCGTGGCGGATGTCATCGCGGCAGCGGGCCGTCGCGTGAGGTTCGAAGAAATTGGGAATGACCTCGATGGGCCTTTGCACGCCGAGCAGGCGGACGGTTTCGCCGCGCATGAACTCGGAGACGGTGGTGATGGCGTCGGAATGCTCGAGAGCGTGCCGGATGGCCGGGCCGTAGCCGGGGTCACGGCCGAGCAGCGTCGTGTCGGTGCCGTGCAGGGTGGTGATGATGCGCAGGCGGCGTTCCTCGCGCAGCATGGCGCGGGCAAGGATGGCGGCCGTGGCGTGCGGCACGGCGTAGTGGACATGCAGGACATCGAGCCCGCGCTCGCGGCTGACCTCGGCCATCTTCACCGAGAGTGGCAGGGTGTAGTCGGGATACTTGAACAGGTCGTAGCTGTTGACTGCGACCGGGTGGAAGAACACCCGCGGACCGGCCGGCAGGCGGAACGGAGGTTCGTAGCTGATGAAGTGGATATCGTGGCCGCGCTTGGCGAGTTCCTCGCCGAGTTCCGATGCGAGGATGCCGCTGCCGCCGACGGAGGGGTAGCAGGTGATGCCGATCTTGAGCGGGCGGTCGGCAGCCATGTCAGAATCTGCGGGCACCGCGGCCAAGCGCGGCGAGCGAATCGAAGACCAGCGGATCGCTCGGGTAGAGCGCCTGCGCGTAGGACACGCCGGCGTCGAGGCCGAGCACGCGGGCCCGGGCCAGCTGCAGCTCGACGTAGTTGCGCGTCTTCATTTGCGAGGCGTGCGCTTCCATGGCCTTGGTCCAGGTGGCGACGAGGCCTGGCGCCGAAACATCGATGAGAATCGGCGCAGCCGCTGGCTGGCTGCCGGGGCTTAGCGCATAGAAAAACAGTTGTCCGACGGCGTGCGGCGGGCGGGACTTGAGTTCCCGCAGGCCACCGTAGCGGGCGAGGCGGGTGGCATCGCGCACGAGCGTGCCCAGCCGCCAGTGATCCGGGTGCTGGTTGGGCTCGGTCGTCGGCGCGAGCACGATGCCCGGCTGGAGGCGGCGGATGATGGCGGCGAGTTTCAGGGCATGGGCGGCCTTGAGTTCGAGGCGGGCATCGCCGTCGAGGGCGAGGAATTCGACGGTGGCACCGAGGATACTCGCGGCGGCCTTGGCCTCGCGGGTGCGGATGGCGGGGGTGCCATTCGTGCCGGCCTCGCCGCGCGAGCAGACGACGAAATGGATGCGCCGGCCGGCGCGAGTCTCGCGGGCGATGATGCCGCCGGCCCCAAACTCGATGTCGTCGGGGTGCGCCCCGAAGGCGAGGAGCGGCGGGTGGTCTTTGGCGGTCATAGGGCGGCAGGCAGCGGAAAATTTGTAACGTATTACGTTACAAATTTCCGGGTGACTCAGGCATCGGTGTAGGCTTCATCGGAGCGGTCGATGGGGTCGCGGGGGACAAAGGTGATCTCGGGGGCGTCGGCGGGGTTGAGGTAGGCTTGCTCGCCGGCACCGCAGACATAGTGCGTGCAGTGAAGCACGGATTGCATCCAACGCAACCGGCTATCGCGGGTCGGGCTGACCTGTTCCTTGGTGAAGGCCATGGACGGCAGGTCGAGATAGCGGTCGCCGCCTTCGTGGAGTTTCAGGATGCCGTTGATGGATCGGGCGCGGACGATCTCGCCCTCGTGCGGCACGTCCACGAAGAAGTCCGCGATGTCGCACGCGGCGCGGCGCACGGCGGGGTCGCCGGAGCGGACAACGCGGATGCCGTCGAGCAGGCCCAGGGCGCGATACATCGCCAGGCAGAAATCGGCGGCGTTGGCGGCGGCGATTTGCTTGAACAGCGCGACATGGCGGGGCTCGACGAAGTTGGGGAGCTGGCGGGCGGTGTTGGCCTGCCAGTCAGCGGGGAGGCGCTTGAGGAAAAGAGGGGAGAATTTCCGCTGGAGCTTGTTGACGAAGCTGAAGTTGAAGGCCTGCGGCTCGCCGGTCCGGCGGTGGCGCAGGATGGTCTGGGTCTCGCGGGCGTCGTGGTCGCTGTCGTGCAGGAAGAACACGATCTCGCCGCCGATCTCCGCCTGGAGGCGGCGGGCGGTCACGAACTTGGCGTGGAGGAAGCGGCGCGGGAAGAATCCGCAGGGCTGCTGGCCGAAACAGATGACGGGGGAGTTCATGGTGCGGCGGCTGGGCGTGGCGGGAGCACCAACTGGAACAGCAGGGCGAAGCCGATGCAGGCGGCGCAGCCGATCGGGTTGAGCCAGAGGTAGGCGACGGTGTCCTTGCCGTAGAAGAAGAGGCTGAGCAGAAGCAGCTGGGTGGCGATGGCCGCCCAGAAGACCGCCGTGCCGCCGACCTTCCGGAAGAAGAAGGCGACAAGGAAGACGCCGAGCAGCGGCGGGTAAAACACCGATGCGATGATGTTCAGCGCCTCGATGAGGTTCTCGGCGAAGCTGACATAAAGGGCGAAGCCGACGGCGAAGAGCCCCCAGAACGCCGTGAACCATTTCGCGTTGCGGACATTGCGTGCCTCGTCGTGCGCGGTGAGCGGGCGGAAGGCGCGCCAGAGGTCGATGGTGCTGGTGGTGCCGAGGGCGTTGAGCTCGCCGGCCTTCGAGGACAGGGCCGAGGCGAACATCACGGCGACGAGCAGGCCGACGACGCCGTGCGGGAGCTGCGTGAGGATGAAGGTGATGAAGACGTAGTCGGAATCGCGGGTCTTCTTCGCCTCGGGGGCGGCGGCATAGAGCCTGTCGCGCGCCTGCTTGCGCAGGGTGTCAGAAGCCGTTTGCGCGGCCGCGAGCTCGGTGCGGGCGGCGGCCTCGGCGGTGGCATCGCCGCCGGCTTGGGCGGCGACCCAGGCGCGGATCTTCTCCTGCTTGGCGGCGTGGAGAAGAGTGTGCTGTTCCTCCAGCGCACGGAACTCCGCGCCCTGCGGGCCCAGCACCTGTCGCTGCCAGGCGGACTGGTTGAAGATCAGCGGGGTGTCGGGCTGGAACTGGTAGAACACGAAGAGCAGCGCGCCGAGCATCACGATGAAGAACTGCATCGGGATCTTGAAGAGGGCGTTGAACATCAGGCCCAGGCGCCCTTCGCGGAGGGCGGCGCCGCCGATGTAGCGCTGCACCTGTGACTGGTCGGTGCCGAAATAGGAGAGCGAGAGGAAGAAGCCGCCCAGCAGCCCGCTCCAGAAGGTGTAGCGCAGTTGCTGGTCGGGCGTGAAATCCACGGCCTGCAGCTTGCCCATGGCGCCGGCGATGTGCGTGGCGTTGGCGGGCAGTTTCAGCAGCAGGATGACGAAGGCCGTGAGCATGCCGGCCCAGATGACGGCCATCTGCCATTTCTGCGTGAGATTCACCGCCGCGCTGCCGCCGGTGACGGTGTAGACAATGGCCACCAGGCCGGTGAAGATGATGGTCAGGTCAAGCCGCCAACCGAAGGCCGTCGAGAGGATGATGGCCGGCGCGTAGATCGTGACGCCGGCTTGGATGCCGCGCTGGAGCAGGAACAGGCCCGCGCCGAGCAGGCGGGTCTTCGGATCGAAGCGTTGCCCGAGGTATTCGTAGGCGGTGTAAACGCCGAGCTTGCGGTAGATGGGCAGGAAGACGGCACACACCAAGATCAGCGCGAGCGGCAGGCCAAAATAATTCTGGATGAAGGCGATGCCGTTCTCGTAGGCCTGGCCGGGCAGCGAGAGGTAGGTGATGGTGCTCGCCTGGGTGGCCATGACCGAGAGGCCGATGGTGCCCCATTTGGTCGAGTGGTTGCCCTTCAGGTAGGTGTTGAGGTTGTCGGTGTGGCGCGTGTGCCACGTGCCGTAGGCGGCGATGCCGATGATCGTCCCGAGGAGCACGATCCAGTCGAGGGCGCTCATGCGTAGAAGCGCGCGAACAGGGTCAGCGCGAGCACCACCAGGAGAAAGCAGCCGAAGACAAACAGGTAGACGCCGCGCCACGTGCGGAAACCGGGCACGCCGGGAGCGTCATCGTTATTTTCTTTTTTTGTCATCGCGAGGACGGCGCAGCCGGCCGTGGCGATCCAGCTGCCCGACGCATGGATTGCTTCGTCGCTGCGCTTCTCGCAATGACGGAAAGAGAATCAGGGCGGTTGTTCATTTTCCCAGCGAGACCAAGTTCGCGAAGAGCCGGTAGGCGCCGGGCACGCCGGCGGGGAGCTGGCGGAAGAAACCGAGGCCGGTGTAAACGTAGTATCCCTTGCCGTGGCGTGCGACGAGGAGGCTGCTCCGCAGCGGGGCTTCGCCCGGGTCGCTCATGCCGAGGAGGGCGGTGTAGTGCGCCTCGTCCCATTTGCTGGGGAAATATGCGCCGCGCTCCTGCACCCAGCCGTCAAAGTCGGCGGGGTTGATCTGGTTGGGGGTGTTGAGCGCCGCGTGATCGGGCGCGAGCAGCGTGACGGGCGCGGTCTCGTCGGTGACGCGCAGCGCCGGGGCCGGGCCCTCGATGGAGAGGGCATAGGGTCCGAGCGTCGTGGCCAGCAGGCCGTTGGGGCGGTTGTATTGCGCGATGACGGTGCCGCCATGCTCGACCCAGGCGAGCAGGCCGGGGAACGCGTCCTGCAGGTCGGTGCGCTCGTTGAAGGCGCGCACGCCGATGACGACGGCGTCGAGGCCCCGGAGTTTTTCGGGCTTCAGGTCCGCGCCGGTCAGAGAGCGGACGACGTAGCCCATCTGTTCGATGCATTCGGCCACGGAGTCACCGGCACCCGGCAGGTAGCCGACGGTGCGGCCCTTGGTGGCGAGCGGGAAGCTGGCGAGGCGGGCACGTGCCGGGGGCTGGAGCAACTGGACCGGGAGGTGGGCATAGCGCAGTTCCTCGCGCCGGTTGGAATAATCTTGGCCACCGATGGCGGCCACGGCGCGGATACTTCCTTGGTTACCGGTCGCGTGGATTGGCGCGGTGAGCATGAAGGTGAAGCTGGCCTTGTCGCCGACGCCGGGCAGGCGGAAGGCCTGCGGCGCGGGGGCGATGGTCCAGCCGGCCGGAGCCTCGAGACGGAGCACGCCTTGGCTGCCGGCGCGCGCGGCCGTGATCTCGACCGTCACGGACTTGGTGGCGCCGGGGGCGACGACATAGATGTCAGCGCCCAGCGCGAGCGAGACGGGCGGGATGACATCGAGATGCTGGCGGCCCGCATCCGGGGTATGTGGCACAGGTTCGTCGGAAAGGAGGAACGTCTGGCCACCGATGATGAAGGCGTGGGTCAGCGGCAGGGCGGGCGGATTTTCCGGTCGGCCGATCAGGGTGGCATCATCCACTTGGGCGAGGCCCGCGGCGCCGTCGGCGCGCAGCCAGTAGGGTTGTGTGAGCGGCGCATGGGCTAGGAGCACGCCGTTCAGGTTGTCCTCGAGCGTCTGGCCGGCAACGAGCTCGCGGTCGAGCTCGACCGCGCCTTTCAAGGCCGGGCTGCGAGTGAAGGCGTAGCGGACCGGGATGTTGCGGGCGGTGAGGCTGATCGCGTAGCGGATCTGGACGGTCTCGCCGGGGACGACCTCGGCCCGGGACACGGTGGTTTCGACCTTGAGACCGAGGCAGGAGAGGATGATGCGGTCGAGTTGGGCGAGCTTGTCGGTGACGAGCGGATCGGGCGGGAGGGCGGCGAGCTTGGGGCGGAGCGCGAGCAGGGTTGGCACGGAGGCGGCGGGATCGTCGGCTTTGAAATCGGCGATGATCGCCTTGAGGGCGTCGTCGATTTCCGCGCCGCCGGAATAACGCGTCCAGGTCGTGCCCACGCCATCCATGAGGTCGCCGGTGGGCACCGTTCCGGCCTGCTGGCCGGCCGGTGTTTGTCCGGGCCGGTCGCCCGGCAAAGGCTCACCGGCGAGCAGCATGAAGGTCTGTTCGTTGGCGCCGGTGCGGGCGCGGCTGGCGGCGCCGGCGAGGCCCTGCGTCCGGTGCATGGAGCGGCTGTGGGCGGCGATGGTGCCGAATTCCTGGCCGCTGACGGGATCCGTGCCGCCGATGTCCTGCTTGAAGACGGGGCCATTGAGCGGGCCCGGACCGGCGGAGCCGAAGCGGAAGGAATTCCAGAGCACGCGCCTGGGCTGCCAGACGGTGAGACCCTGCGCGAGTTGCTCGGGATAGGCCTTGGGGTCACCGGCGAGATTGAAAGCCTCGACGGCGAGGATGGCCGAGGCGGTGTGGTGCCCGTGGCCGCCGCTGCCGGGCGGGATGGGGAAACGGGTGACGATGACATCGGGCCGGAACTGGCGGATGACGCGCACCACGTCGCCGAGCACGGCGTCGCGATCCCAGAATTTCAACGTCTCCTCGGGCGTCTTGGAGTAGCCGAAGTCAATGGCGCGGGTGAAGAACTGGCGGCCGTGGTCGAGGCGGCGGGCGGCGAGGAGTTCCTGGGTGCGGAGGACGCCAAGTTTCTCGTCGAAGTCCTTGCCGAGCTCGTTCTGGCCTCCGTCCCCGCGCGTCAGCGAGAGATAGGCGGCGCGATAACCGCGGCCAAGGGAGAGCCAGGTGATGAGCTCGGTGTTCTCGTCGTCGGGGTGCGCACCGATGTGCAGGACGGTGCCGGTGGTGCCGAGGCTGCGGAGCTCCTGCCGGATCTCGGCGGGGGTGAGGGGGGTGAAGGCCGCGGTGGCCGCGGTGGTGGCAGCGGCGAGCAGGAGAAACGCGCGGGGCCAGAAGGTGAGAGCCATGGGGGGCGCGTTATTTTTTGACGGTGAAGGGCACGGAGTATTGCGTGGTCTCCCACTTCAAGCGGAGGGTGCCGCCGCCGGCCGGGTTGCGCTCGAGGGCCATGGTGAACTGGTCGAGCTGGGGCTCGAGGGGCTCCTTGGTGAGCGGGACTCTCGCGAATTCCTGGGTGGCGTCGTAGGGATCGGCGCCCCACTGGCCGAGCCGCTTGTTGATGAGGAGCTGGGCGGAGCCGTCCTCGGCGAGCAGGGTGTAGAGGGTGTAGGCGCCGGCGGGCAGGTGCGTGCCGGCGAGATCGAGGGGGAGCTGGGTGATGAAGAGCGTGGCCTCGTCGGCACCGGTGCGCCAAGGCGTGCCGGCTGGGATGAGCACGCCCCAGATCTTGCGGAGCTCGCCGGTCTTTGGATTCTTGGAATAGGGGCGGCCGTAAACGACGGTGATGCGACCGGTGTCGATGCGCGCGCTGATGGTCTCGTGCGGGCTGGTGCGCTGGCGCGGCGCGGGGGCTGGAGCGGAGGTCGTGGCCGGGGTCGGTATGCTTTGCGCGTTGAACGTGGCGGTGCCCGCGAGGGCGGCAAGCAGGGTGCAGGCGAGCGGGACGGGCTTCATGGTGTCTCGGGGATTGGGGCCGGATGAACGAGGGGTGAAAGGCGCGCCGGGGCGCCGGCGGTGAGACGGCGTCCCGGCGGCAAGGTTTCGGAACAGCCGGCGGCTTACTTCAGGCTGTCGATCAGGGCCTGGTTGAGGCGGGTGTATTCCTGCTCCATCTCAGTGCCGCGGTTTTCCTGCGCGGCGAGTTTCATGGATAGCTTGGCGGCGGCGATGGCGCCCGCCTTGTCGCCCTTTTTGGCGAGCAGGAGGCCCTTGCGGTAGATCATCCAGTAGGCCTTGGGTTGGGTGGCGAGGCCGGCATCCATCCAGGCGAGGGCCTTGTCGAGATCGAGGTTGTTCGCGTAGTAGAACATCGCGGACTCGAAGTAGGGCTTTTTCTCGGCGGCGGAGGCCATGACCGCCTCGATCTGCGGGACGAGAGCGCCGGCATTGTCGATCTCGACCGTGATGGGCACGCGGGTCTTCTCCCAGGCGAGGGCGAGCGTGGCGGAGCCGGCGGTGAGATCGGCGATCTCGAAGGTGAGGGACTCGATGGGCGCGGCGAGGGCGACAGGCTTGGCGGTGAAGCGGACCGTGTCGTTTTTCTGGTCGTAGGCGTAGGAACCCCATTGCGGGCGATCCTTCGCGGCCTGGAGGATGATGGTCCACTCGGCCTTGCCGGGGATGGTGAAGAGTTCGTAGGTGCCGGCGGGGATGGGGGTGCCGTTGAGCTTGGCCGGGGCGGAGAGTTTCAGTCGGGTGGCAGTGTCGGCGCCGGTGCGCCAGATGGCGTCGTAGCGCACGAGGCCGCCGAAGATCGTGCGGCCCCGGGCACTGGGGCGATTGTAGGACACCTCGAGATCGGCGACGCCGACCTTCTGCTTGATCGAGCCGGCGGGGCTGGCGGCGGGAAACGCGATGGCGGGGGCTTGGGCAAACAGGCCGGTCGCGAGGACTGACCCGGCAATAAGGAACAACGCGGAGCGGAGATGACGGGGGATCATGGGGTAAGAGAAGCCAGACCGCGCCGGGATTCCAACCAAATCAGGCGGAAGGGGTCGCAACCGTCGGCGCGGGAGACGCAGGTGGTCAGCCCGGTGTCACGGCGTGCCCTCGGGCAGGAAATCCGCGTCGGTCAGCTCGAGGGTGATGACGCGGGACGGCCAGGCGGGTTCCTCGACGGCGGTGAGTCGGCCGTAGAGTGCGCGCACGACGGGCGTCTTGTCCTTGGTGTCCTTCTGGTCCGGTAGGGGAGACGGCGTGCCGGGGCTGACCTGGGCCACCACGCGATAGCGGGCCAGCTCGCTTTTCTGCTCGGCGAACTCCACGCGGCCGGTGGCGGCGTCGTAGCTTTTGACCGGGCCGGCGAAACGATAGATCTTGCGCAGCCAGCCGTTGTAGAGGCGCTCGCGCTGGAGGTTTTTAACGACATCGTTCTTCGGGCGGTAGATGCCGGTGGTGGCGCGCGGCACGGATGAATCGTCGGGCAGCCACACGGCGCGCAGGAGCTCGGCGGGATCCAGCAGCGGGAAGGCCGTGCCGAGGACGGGGCGGATCTTTGTTTCCGCGCCGTCAGTCACCGTGACGGACACCTCCATGGGCGGAAAATCCCGGGCCTGCAGCGTGAGCTTGTGCGCGCCGGCCGCGATGGGATCGAAGAAGAGGGGGGTCTTGTTGTAGGCCTTGTCCTGCCAGACGACGGTTGCGCCGGCCGGGAAGCTGTCCACGACGAGGCGGCCATGGGGCAGGCGCACAGTGGTGGTGGCTTCCTGACCCTCGGTGATGGTGACGGTGTGGGCGACCGCCGGCCAGGACGGGTATTCGAGGGAGAGGGAGTTCTCGCCGGGCGGCAGTTGCGGAATCACGAGAGGTGTCTTGCCGAGCAAGGCCTTGCCCTGTTTCACGATCGCGCCGCTCGGGACGGTGTCGAGCCTGAGCGAGCCGCTCGGGAAGTTGATCGTGGCCTCGGTCTGCTGCCCGGGTGGCACGTCCACCTCGCCGCTCGCGTCGGGCCAGCCTTCGGCCCGGAGCTTCACGGCGTATTTTCCCGGTGGCAGGTTGGGCAATGCCTGACCGAGGGTGCCATCGACACGGTTGGTCGAGGGGGCGCCTGTGGACGCGAGGCGCGTGGCCTCGACCGTCGCCTCGGGGCGGTTGGATTTTACGCGTAGCACGCCGGTCGTCCGCACCCGTTTCTCCTCGGCGCGGGCCTGGGTGACGGCGGAAATCTTGTCGCTCGCGGAGGATACCGCGCATTTCGCCATGAACAGCACGATGAGCGCGGCTGCGATCAATACCCATGGTCCGGCCTTGCGCTGGGGCGAATCTGGCGGGAACAGCCGGTCGTAGGCGGCCTTCGCGCGAACGGCGGCGGAGGAGGGGGTGGTCGCCTTGGGGTCGACGGCAGGCGGAGGGGGCGCTTTCTGATCCATGGCGGGATGGCCGGGCCGAACCCTTCTACTTCAACTCCAAGTCCGGGCAATGGGTTTCTTTGCGAAAGGCCGGTGAATTAAATGTGAGGGCCGATTGTTTTCTCCACCGGAGTTCGTCATCGCCAAGGCCATGGCGTGGCAGGAGTTTTTGGCATGAAAAAGTAAACGCCCGGCGGTGAGGCCGGGCGTTTGGGAGAACGAGAAAGGGAACGATTGCTTAGCGGTATTCCTCGTTGGTGTTGGCGTTAATAATTTTGAAGTTTTCCACGTGGTAGTTGGGGTCGGCGCGGAAGGCCAGTTTCACGCCGTAGGTCTTCTCGACGCGGACCAGGAGCTCCGAGTCCTCGGAGCGCAGGCGCTCCAGAATGGACGGGTGCACGTGGACGCGGAGCGAGTATTCCTTGCCGTCCTTGCGGGCTTGGAGGCGGCGGGCGACGGACGAGAGCTTGCGTTGCAGCTCGACGGACATCGTCGTGGCGCTCTTCACCATGGCGCGGCCGCGGCAGTAGGGGCAGCTGGTGTAGAGGTTGGCCGAGAGCGACTCCTGCTGGCGCTGGCGGGTCATCTGCATGATGCCGAGCGACGAGATGGGCAGGATGTGGGTCTTGGCCTTGTCCTCCGACATGAGCTCGACCATCTTGTCGAAGACGGCGTTGCGGTGGCGGCGCTCCTTCATGTCGATGAAGTCCATGATCACGAGGCCGCCGATGTTGCGGAGCCGGATCTGGCGCGCGATCTCGACCGCGGCCTCCATGTTGACCTGGAAGATGGTGTTCTTCTCGTCGCCGGAGCGGCTCTTGTGGGAGCCGGTGTTGACGTCGATGGAGATGAGGGCCTCGGTCTCGTCGATGACGATCTCGCCGCCGGAGGGCAGGGGGACGCGGCGCTGGAAGGTCTGCTCGATCTGGCGCTCGATGTTGTAGCGCTCGAAGACCGGGATGGAGTCCTTGTAGTGGGCGATCTTGCCCTTGGAGCGGGAGGAGATCTGGCCGACGTATTCCAGGGTGCGCTTGTAGTCGTCCTCGTTGTCCACGAGCACGCGGTCGATGTCCTCGGTAAGGAAGTCGCGCACGGTGCGCTCGACGATGTCGGGCTCTTGGTAGAGGCAGGCGGGGGCGCGATCGGTCTCCATCTTGCGCTGGATCTCGGTCCACTTGGCGAGGAGGAGGTGGAGGTCGCGGACGAAGTAGCGCGGCTTCTTGCCCTCGCCGGCGGTGCGGACGATGACGCCCATGCCTTCAGGGATGGTGAGCTCGTTGATGAGGGTCTTGAGGCGCTTGCGCTCGGCGGGGTCCTCGATCTTGCGGGAGATGCCGCAGCCGTCGGAGAACGGCGTGAGGATGAGGTAGCGGCCGGGGAGGGAGAGGTTGGTCGTGGTGCGCGGGCCCTTGGTGCCGATGGGCCCCTTGGTGACCTGGATGACGATCTCGGAGCCCGGCGGGTAGAGGCCGGGGATGTCCTTCACCGTGGGTTCGGCCTTGCGGGGGCCGGCGTCCTTCTTCTTGTTGACGCGGACGACCTCGACGGAGGAGTCGGCGGCGGCGGGGAGCATGTCCCAGTAGTGGAGGAAGGCGTTCTTGTTGTAGCCGATGTCGACGAAGGCGGCCTTGAGGCCGGGGTCGAGGTTCTTGACGCGGCCCTTGTAGATGCCGCCGACCATGCGGGAGTCGGACTCGCGCTCGATCTCGAAGCGATCGAGGGTGCCGTCCACGAGGAGCGCGACGCGCTTCTCGAGGGGTTCGGAGTTGATGACGAGCTCGCGGAAGGCGCCTTTTTCCTTCCGGAAAATGCTCAGGATTTTCTGGAGGATGGGCCGGTCGGCGGCGCGTTCCTTGGAATCCTTGCGCAGCTGCTCGGCGGTAAGGGGTTCCGTGTGCTTCTGGGGCGGGGGCTGCTGAAGTTCCTCTTCATGGCGTGAGGCGGCGTCCGCGGGGGAGCCGGGGTTGGAGGGCTGGTCGTTCATGGTGGGGTTGGTCCCGGGTGGTTGTGACGGGGCGCCCGTGTCCAGCAGGCTGTGTGCAGGAGATTCCGGCAAAACGGTCAATATGGCGTGGCAGGAGACCCATGTTAGAAGTCCCTCCGAAACCGATAGACGCTTTGGACCAGTCCTTGCAGCAAGCAGCAGCTGAGCACGAAGGTGCCGCCGTAGCTGATGAAGGGGAGCGGTATGCCTTTAACCGGCATCAGGCCGATGGTCATGGCGATGTTGACGAACACATGCACGGCGAAGAGCACCGTGACACCCAGCGCCAGGAGCGCGCCGAAGCGGTCGCGGGCGAGCCCGGCGATCCGCAGTCCGTTCCACAACACCACGCCAAACAATCCGATGACGGTGATGCTTCCCAAAAATCCCTTCTCCTCGGCGATGACCGAGAAAATAAAGTCGTTGTGCGCGACGGCGCGCGGCAGGTAGCCGAGCTTGGCCTGCGTGCCCTCGGTCCAGCCCTTGCCGGTGAGGCCGCCGGAGCCGACGGAGATGAGCGACTGGCGGCTGTTCCAGCCGATGCCCATGGGGTCCACCTTGTCGGGCATGGCAAAGTTCAGCACGCGGTCCCGCTGGTAGTCCTTCAGGGGGAGGAGGGAGTGTTTCTCGTATTTACCCCGGTCCTTGATGTAGTCCAGGTGGTTATCCTCCATGAAGTTGGCATAGTTCCAGACATCGAGGGCGACGATGCCGACGAGGAGGGCGAACACGCCCAGGGCCCCGGCAAAGAACCGCGTCGAGAGATTGGAAACGTAAAGCATGGCGAAGACCATCGGCGCGATCACGAGGGCGCTGCCCAGGTCGGGTTCGGCGATTATCAACAGCATGGGTATGCCCACCGCAAGGGCCAATTTTACGAGCACCTGGAGCGAGTCCTTGACCGTGCCGAGCCGGGAGCCGGTGAGGATGGAGGCGGTGGCGAAAAGCACCGCGATCTTGGCGAATTCCGAGGGTTGGAAGGCGCCGAGCCCGGGGATGTCGAGCCAGCGGCGGGCGCCCATGTTGTGGGTGGTGCCGACGCCCGGGATCAGCACCAGAAGCAGGAGCGCGAGGGCGAACAGGTAGACAAAGTGGGCGTATTTCAGCCACAGCCGGTAATCGAGCAGCGCGGTCGTGAGGTAGATGACAGCCCCGATGGCCAGCCAGACCAGTTGCTTGGTCCAGTCGTGCTGCTCGGTCGCGAGTTGGGCACTGTAGATGAAAAAGACGCCGAACAGGCTCAGCACCAAGAGGCATGCGGGAGTGATCCCGTCGAAGCGCTCACGCGTGGTGAGCTTGAAGAAGCTGGCGAGGTCGAAGTGGCGGAGCAGGTGCACGAGGTGGGAAGCCCGCCACTAAACACCCGCGACCGCCGCTGGCAACGGCGCAGTGCCGGGGATTGGTTGCTCGCCCGGGCTTAGAGTGCGATCTGTGGCGCGGCTGCCACGGGCAGCAGCCGCCTTGTAAAACCGACCCTTTGTAAGATTGCCAAGCGGGGTGGCGCACCTAGGGTCGCCACCCCTGAGATGCTGACCTTCATCGCAGCCGCCAAGCCAATCATCACGCCCGGAGCGGCCGAGCCGTATCTGTGGGCCTTGGGGCTGGCCGGCCTAGTCGGTGCCGTGGGCGGCCTCCTTGGCGTATGGCTCCTGTCGCGGCAGCGTCGCCGTCTCGCCGAGCAAAGTGCCGCCGCCCATCTGGAACTGGCCAAGCGAGAGGCCGCCGTCGCGGCGCAGGAAATCATCAATCAGGCCGAGGCGGAGATTCGCGACCGCGAGGCGGAGCTGAACCGGGATTTCGACCGCCGCAAGATCGAGATCGAGCTGATGCTGCGCGAAATCCGTTCCCACGAGGAATCCTTGGGCCTGCTCGATCACCAGCTGGAGCAGCGGCAGGAGCGCCTCGCCCGCGAAACCGCCGCCATCCGGCAGGCCCGCGACGCCATGCGCGACCTCTCCCGCAGCCTGCGCAAGCGCCTCGAGGGCGTCGCCGCGCTCGACGGCGAGGAGGTCCGCCAGCAGCTGCGCGAGGAAGTGGTCTTCGAATGCCAGGAGGAGCTGCGCGCCCTGCGCAAGGAGTTGTTGGAAAAGTCCGAGCAGGATCTCGTGCACGAGGGCCAGCGCATCCTCGTCGCCACGATGCAGCGGCTGGCCAGCAAGCCGAACAACGACCTCACGGCCACCATCGTCCAGCTGCCCAACGAGGAGATGAAGGGCCGCATCATCGGTCGCGAGGGCCGCAACATCAAATCCTTCGAGGCCGCGACCAGCACCTCCCTGCTGATCGATGAGTCGCCGCAGATGGTGCTCATCTCCTCGTTCGATCCGGTGCGCCGGGAGGTGGCCAAGCTCGCACTGGAGGGGCTCATCAAGGACGGGCGCATTCACCCCGCCAGCATCGAGGAGTTCGTCGGCCGCGCGCGCCAGGATCTGGACCTGCATGTGGCGCAGATCGGCGAGGAGGCTGTGGACCGCCTGAAAATCTCCGGCCTGCACCCCGAAAGCATCAAGCTCCTGGGCAAGCTCCGCTTCCGCTTCTCCTACAACCAGAATGTCCTCGATCACTCCATCGAGGTGGCCCAGCTCTGCGCCATGCTGGCGGCCGAGCTCGGCCTGGAGCCGCAGGTGGCCAAGCGCGCCGGCCTGCTGCACGATATCGGCAAGGCCATCGAGGGCGAATACGAGGGCAGCCACGCGCTCATCGGCGCGGACTTCATCCGCCGCTACGGCGAGACCGACATCGTGGTCAACGCCGTCGCCGCCCATCACGCCGAGGTGAAGCCCGAGACAGTGTATGCGGGTCTCGTCATCCTGGCCGATTCCATCTCGGCGGCCCGGCCCGGCGCCCGCGCCGAGTCCATGACCTCCTACATCGAGCGGCTCGGCCGTCTCGAGAAACTGGCGATGACGATGCCCGGCGTGCAGCTGGCCTTCGCCATCCAGGCCGGCCGCGAGGTGCGGGTCGTGGTGCAGCCGAGCGTGGTCACCGACGATCAGGCCCAGGCCCTGGCCAAGGCGCTGCGCCTGAAGATCGAGCAGGAACTCGACTACCCGAGCACCATCAAGATCACCGTCATCCGCGAACAGCGCTACACCGAAACGGCCACATAGGTGTAAGGTTTAAGAGCGCAGGATTTAAGCCTCTCCCTCGGCGGCCTTGACTCCAACTTAAACCTCACGCTCTTCCACCTTAAAACTCCCAACTCCCATGGCTGACAAAAAAATCCTCGAAACCTTTCCGAATCCCGCGCCGCACCGCGATTTTCTCATCGAGCACACGCACCACGAGTTCACCTCGGTGTGCCCGATGACGGGCCACCCGGACTTCGCTGAGATCACCGTCCGCTACGTGGCGGACAAGAAGTGCGTCGAGCTGAAGTCGCTGAAGCTCTATTTCCATGCCTACCGCAACGAGGGCATCTTCTTCGAGGCGGCGACCAACCAGATCTGCGATGACCTCGGCAACGCGCTCAAGCCGCGCAGCCTGACGATCATTTCGAAGTGGAAAGCCCGCGGCGGCTTCTCGTCCGTCGTCACGGCGGAGTGGAAAAAGCGGAAGTGAACTAACCACGGAACACACAGATACACGGAGGGCCGAGACCAAGCTGTTCTGGGTCGATTTCCGTGTGCTCCGTGTGTTCTGTGGTTCCCTCATGTCCTGGGCCAACACGCCGATCCATTTCATCGACTTCGAGGGCAGTGCCGCGAGCGGCATCCTGGAACTCGGGGTGGTGACGTTGCTGGGCGGGGAGATCGTCACGACGCACACGCGGCTGTGCCGGGCGACCGGGCCGGTGGCGGCGGACGACACCAAGGTCCACGGGCTGAGTGCCGATGGGCTGGCCAGCCAGGCGTATTTCGCGGCGGAGTGGGAACGCTTCGCGGGGTTGAGGGAGACGGGGCCGCTGGCCGCGCACTTCGCCCCGGTGGAGAACTCACTCCTGCGCAAGGTGTGGCCGTATCCGCGCCAATCACCGGATTTCGCGCGTCCGGGCAAGCTCGCGAACGAGTGGGGGCCGTGGATTGATACGGGCCGGCTTTATCCGCAGCTCTTTCCCGGGCTCGGGTCGGTGCGGCTCGAGGATCTGGTCATCCGGCAGGGGCTGCAGCCTGAGCTGGAGATCGTCTCGCGCCAGCACTGTCCGCCGGAACGGCGCCGCTACCACGCGGCGCTCTACGATGCGCTGGCCGGGGCATTGTTGCTGCGGGCCTTGCTCAGGCGGCCGGAATGCGCGGCGGCGACGATACCCTGGTTGCTGCAGATGAGCACGCTCGACGCGGACAAGCGCGGCGCGCTGCAGCAGGGGGATTTGTTCTGACCGGTGGGCTTAGAGGCCGTGCTGGTCCACGAGATAAACCAGCGCGGCCATCGCGGCGGCGCCGAGCTCGAGCTCGCGCTTGTTCACCTTGTCGAGGGAATCCTCGGCGGTGTGGTGGATGTCGAAGTAGCGTTGCGAGTCCGGCGTGAGTCCGGCGACGGTCGCGCCATGGGCGAGCAGCGGGCCGACATCGGCGCCGCCGGTGCCTTTCTGGAAATGGCCCACGCCGTAGGGGGCGAAGAGGGGCTGCCAGCGCGCAGCGAGCTGGTGGGCGTTGCCGGCGGCGTTGCCCAGGTTGAAGCTGCGCGGCTGGTAGCCGCCGCTGTCGGTTTCCAAGGCGAGCACATGGACCTCGTTCTTCGCCTTGGCCGCCGTGGAGTAGGCCGTGGCGCCGCGCAGGCCGTTTTCCTCGTTGGTGAACAACACCACGCGCAGCGTGTGGCGCGGGGTGTAGCCGACGGCCTTGAGCAGGCGCAGCACCTCGATGGATTGCACGCAGCCGGCGCCGTCGTCGTGCGCGCCGGGCGCGATGTCCCAGGAGTCCAGGTGGCCGCCGACGAGGATGATTTTTTCCGGGAAAACCGAGCCCTTGAGCTCGCCGAGGACGTTGTGCGACAACGCGTCCTCGTGGGTGCGGGAGTGAACCTGCATTTCCACCGTCAGGGCCGGGTCCTGCCTGATCGCGGCGCTCAGGTGGTCGGCGGCGACGGTGCTGAGGGCGACGGCGGGAATGCGCGGAATGTCGGGCGGGAAGGTGGTGTTGCCGGTGTGGGGATGATCGTCGAGCGCGAGGGTCAGCGAGCGCACAAGCACGCCGACGGCACCGCGCTTGGCGGCGGCGGCCGGGCCGCGGTTGCGCTGGTCGCCGGCTTCGCCGTAGGCGAGGCCGGTGGAGATGTGCCGGGGGTTCATCGGCCGGTTGAAGAAGACGATCTTGCCCTTCACATCGGCGGAGGCGAGGGCGTCGAGAGATTGCAGCTCAATGACCGGGGCGGTGAGCCCGCCCGCGGGGGTGGCGCCGGAGTTGCCGAGGGCCGCGGCGGCGAGGGAGTGCGTGCCAAGCCTGACGCTTTCGGGTGCGCCGCGCTCCCAGTGTGGCACCATGACCGGCTGGAGCTCGGTGCGGTCGGCACCGGAGGCCTGGAGCACGGCCTCGCCCCAGTGGACGGCGTCCGCGAGGTTCTTTGAGCCGGCGAGACGCCCGGGATACTTTGTGGTCAGCTCGCGGAGATTTTCGTAGGCCGGGCTGGTGGTGAGTGCGGTCGTGTAGAGCGCGTGGAGCATCTGCTCGTCGGCACTCGGCGCATCGGCGGCGACCAGCGGATTCAGGCAGGCGGCAGCGCACAGCGCGAGAGAGGTGAAGCGGGATAGTAGGCGCATCGGGGCAAGATTGCCGGGCCGCTCCGGCTGGCAAGCGGGGAGTGCGGCGGCACCGGCACAGTCAGGGTGGGAAACGACCGGTCAGGTCGCGGCGGAGGTAGATCCGTGAGTCGGAGACGGTTTCCACAAGGGTGTAGTTCGCATCGATAAAGTCGCGCAGGGCGGCGAAGCGCTCGTGCTGGGTCTCCCCGCCCCGGCGGAAGAAAAAGAAGTCGGCCGGGCCCATCGTGTCCACGAAGACGACGGGCGGACGGGCGGCGAGGGCGCGCAGGTAGCGGGCTTGGTAGAATTCCTGCCGGGCGGAAGGCACGACCTGCCAGAAGACGATGAGGTCGGGCGTGGCGGAGACGGTCTGGGTGAAAACGTAGAGTGCGGGCTGCCAGCCCCAGACGGCGAGGCCGTCGCCAGGCCGGGTGTGGCGTTGGAGCGTCTCGATGAGAGGGCGTGGGACCGCCGCCCGCGTCGGCAGGATGGCGCGCAGATAACCCGGATGCCGGAAGTGATGCATCACAACCGGAGCGGCCAACACGGCGAGGAGCGCGACCGCAATGCCGGCACGGCGCAGGGTGGAGGCCCTCTCGAGGAGCGCCCCGAGCCAAGGCGCCGCCGCCGCGCCGAGGAGCAGGAGCAGCGGCGTGACGAGCAGGAGAAAGTAATGGGCGAACGGCTTGTTCGGGAAATAAATCGCGAACAGGGTCGTCGCGACGAGCCCTGCGGCCAGCGCGAGGAAGCCCCGGTCGGGCCTGATCCGGGCGCGAAAAAGCCCGGCGAGGGCCAGGGCCGCGGCTCCGGCCACGGGCCAGAGGAACCAGCCGAAGCCGAAGAGCATGTCCGGCCGCGGCGGCTCGTTGTTGAAATACTTCTGTCCCTGCGCGGCGTAGCCGAGGAGATTGGTCTCAAGGTAGCGGATGCGAAAATCGGCGAAGGCCCCCGCCGCGGCGGCGGAGCCGACAAAGAGCAGCGCGGGCAACGCGGCACCCGCGAGCAACGCGCCCAACCCGCGGCCCCGGCTCGACCGGAACGCAATGATGGCGGCGGCCACCAGCAGCCACGCGGCGGATGGCGCGACCTGGAGCTTGGCGAGCGGCGCCGCCCCGCAACAGAGGCCGACGGCGAACAGCCGCCGCGCCGACACCGGGCCGGCGGCGGGCAGCAGGGCCACGGCGACCATCAGCGACAAGGCAGGCGGCAGCTCGCTGGTGTATTGGGAAATCTCGGGGTCCTGGTTGAAGATGAACAGCGCCCAACCGGGCAGGACGAGGAGGCGCGCGAGGCCCTCGGGCATCCGCCGCGCCAGCGCGACCAGCAGGCTGGACAGCAGCAGGATGGTCAGGAGCGCGCCGACGACGCGGGCCGAGGTGTAGTCCACGCGGGCGCCGACGAGGGCGGGCAGGAGCAGCGGCCACTGGTTGAGCGGGCCGTGCGTGGTGCCGTCCACATCGCGCCAAAAAACCGGGCGCTCGGACAGGACGAGTGCGCCGGCGATCATCTGGCTTTCGTCGGGATTCCAGAGCTGGAAGTTGGCGCGGAGCGCGTCGCGCTGGCCGAGGAACAACGCGGCGGCGAGCAGCGCGAGAAAGACACGGCGCTTGGCCCACCACGCGCGCACGTCCGGCCGGGCGGCGCGGGCGACCGCGAGCCCGGCGGCCGCGAGGAAGGCGAGGAGACCGGGCATGTCCGGATTCACGGCGGGCACCGGGCGCTCAGAACCACTTTTTCTTCTTCAGGTAGACCGCCATCATCACCGTTGTGAGCAGGGTGATGCCCAGGGCGTAATTGTAGCCGTGGCGCGACTGGAGCTCGTGCATGAACTCGAAGTTCATGCCATACCAGGTGCCGATGACCATCACGGGCAGGGTGATGGCGGTGAGAGCGGTGAGGAACTTGATGCCCTCGTTGGCCTCGCCGGCGGCCTTGTTGAGATAGATGTCGAAGGCCATCATCAGCCGCTCGTGGTAGCCGGTGACCGCCTCCTCGTAGCGGACGAGGTTGTCGCGCAGATCGCGGAAATAGGGGAGGAGCTTGGGGCGGATCATCTTGCTGTCGCCGCGGGCGAGGCGCTCGATCACGTCGCGTTGCGGCCGCACGATCTGCCGGAGCTTGGTGAAGTCGCCGCGCACCTCGAGCAGCTCGCCGACGAACTGCTTGTCCGATTCCCGGGTGAGCACGGCGTCCTCGATCTCCTCCAGCTTGGTGTGGAGCTCGGCGACCATGGGGGCGTAGTTGTCCACGATCAGATCGAGCAGGGAGTGGGCGAGGCGGTCGGGGCCGCGCGGGCCGATGCCGACATTCTTGGCCAGGCGCTCGATCAGGGTGGTGACCGAGCGCAGGGGGGTGCGGTGGAAGGTGACGAGGTATTCCTTGCCGAGAAAGAGATCGAGCTCGGTGGTGGCGAACTTGTCCGTCTGGGAGGAATCCACCGCATGGGTGACCATGAACAGATAGTCCTCGTAGTCCTCGACCTTCGGCAGCGGGCTGGGCGTCATGCAGTCCTCGATGGCGAGGGGGTGGAACTGGAAGAGGCCCTCGAGGACGTGCTTGATCTCGTCGTCGGTGGGGTTGTCGAGATCCACCCACACGATGAGGCCCTTGTCGCCGTGGACGAGGCGCAGGGCCTCGAGCTCGAGATCCTGCCCCACAAGCTTGCCCTCGCTGAAGATGAAGGAATGGATCATGCGTTTGCGGCGATGCTGCGCGGCCTCGCGACAGTGGCAAGCCCCGCGTGCAGGTGGAACCGGCGCTCCGCGCCGGTTGTTTTTTTGGAGGGCTCAGCTCCAGCTGAGCCCTCCACGGATCGTCGCACAGTGTGCGGCTATTTTGCGGGGCCGAGGACCTTGTCCTCGAGTTCCTTCACCGTGGCGATGAACTCCTCGGGGGTCTTGGCGGCAAACATCGCCTCGCGCTGCGGGGCCTCCTTGATCAGGCGGCAGAGCGAGCCGACGAGCATCAGGTAGTCGCCGGGATTGGACTTGGGAGTGCCGAGCACAAACATGAGCCGCACCTGCTGGTCGCAGTTCTCGAAGTGCACGCTGCTGTCGCTGCGGCCGACGGCGATGACGATCTTCTTCACGTGCTCGGTGCGGGCGTGGGGCAGGGCGATCTCGTTGCCGAGACAGGTGGTGTCGAGTCGCTCGCGGGCGAGGAGCTCCTGGTAGAAGCCTGGGAAACTGGCGACGTTCGGGTCACTCTCCAGCAGCTTGGCCACCTCGTTGATGGCGGCGGTGCGCTTGGTGCTGACGAGGGCGAGATTGATGCGTTCGGGCGAGAGGAGGCTGGAGAGACGGGCGGCCATGCAGGGGGCGGATGACAGAAAGAGACTCACGCCCCGGGCGGTTGCAAGGCCGGAGTAGGCGGCGCGGCGCGCGAAATTGCGTTGCCGTGCCGCCGCCGAAGCGCAGAGATTTCCACCATGAGACGACTGCTGACCATCCTCGGCCTGTGGCTGGGTGCCGCCGCTTTCGCCGGGGCGGGTGACTTCACGCGGGGCATGACACCAGACGAGCAGGCGCAGACCGGCTTGGCGAAGCTCACACCGGAGGAGCTGCTCCGGCTCAAGGCCGTAGTCGAGCGCTACAAGACCGGGGAAGTGGCCGTCGTGCGGCAGGAGGCCGAGAAGACGGTCGCCGCCGCCGAGGCGAAGGTGAAGCAGGCCGAGGCCACTGCGGCTGCGCCCGAAGCGAAGGAGGCCGGCAAGAAGCCCGGCTGGTTTGCGGCTCTGGTCACGTTGCGCAAGACGGCGGAAAAACCGGACAAGGCCGAGGCGATGGAAGGCCGCCTCGTGGGCAGCTTGAAGACCTTCAACGGCCGGCGCAGCTTCGAGCTGCAGGACGGACAGGTGTGGCGGATGACCGAGACGGGGTGGTATAGAGGACCGACGCTGGAATCGCCGGCCGTGTGGATCACCCCGGGCTTCCTGGGGGTCTACTGGCTGCAGATTCGCGAGGCGCCGCTACTGGTGAAAGTGCAGCCGGTGCAGCTGCGCTGAGCCGCGGCAGGTGCAGGTGTTTCGCTCACTCGCCGCCGAGTGAGAAGATTTTCTCGACCGGCAGGCGAAAGAGGCGCGCGATCCGCAGGGCGAGGGGCAGGCTGGGGTCGTATTTCTCGGTTTCGATGGCGTTGATCGTCTGCCGCGAGACGCCGAGGCGCTCCGCCAGTTCGCCCTGCGACCAGCCTTTGGCGGCGCGGAGTTCCGGGACCTGGTTTTTCATTGGTAGCGGCGCTTGAGCCCCGCCAGGATCAGGAAGTAGGGCAGAGTGGCCGGGATCCAAAAGGCGTGCACCGGGATAAAGGCCAGGCCGACGGCGTCCAGCCGGCCGAGCAGCATGAAAACGCCGAGGGCGACCGGGAAGGCGTAGGCCAGCGCCTCCGTGCGGATCTTTTGCTGCAGTTCGTCCTGGCTGCGCATGAAATCCATCTCGCCGCGCCAGAGCGCATAGACCATGGCGGCAGCGGCCACGCCGGCCACCGGCAGCCATTGCCAGAGAGGGCGCTGTGCCTCGATCAGTTGGTCGGCAAATCGGTTGGCGACAATGAAGGTGAACAAGGCGAGCAGGTAGGGCGTCTTGCTGATCTTGGGGGAGGTGGGTTTGTCCGGGTGAGGCGAGGGAGTCATGCGATGAAGATGTAAAGCAAACTTGTCACATGTCAAGCGTGCTTTACATGCCGGTGAAAGAAAAAGGCGCACCCGGTGCGGGTGCGCCTTGTCGGCGGCGGTATCAGGTCGCGGCCGGCGGCTCGACGGGCGGGTTGCTGTTGGCGGCCTCTTCCTCGTCGGACTCGACGACCTTGGCGATGGCGAGCAGCTTGTCGCCCTCCTCGAGGTTGACGAGGCGGACGCCCTTGGCGCCGCGGCCGGTCTCGCGGATTTCCTTCACGCGGGTGCGGACGCTCTGGCCCTTGGCGGTGAGGAGCATGACCTCGTCGGCGTCGCGGACGCTGAGCGCGCCGGCGACGGCGACCGAGCCGTCCTCGGGGAGGTCGATGGCGATGACGCCCGTGCCGCCGCGGCGAATGAGGCGGTAGTCCTCGAACGCAGTGCGCTTGCCGACGCCGTCCTCGCGGGCGACGAGCAGGCGGGCGGCCGGGTCGCAGACCTCGAGGGCCTGGACGTAGTCGCCCTTCTTCTTGAAGCGCATGCCGGTGACGCCGCCGGTGAAGCGGCCTTGGGCGCGGAGGCCTTCCTTCGGGCCCGCCGCTTCCTCGCCCTCGGCGGGCGGGGTGGCGTCGGCGAGGCGTTCCGCCGCCTCGGCCTCGTCCGCGCCCTCGAAGAAGCGGACGGCCTGGCCCAAGTGGGAGACGAGGATGAGTTCGTTGGAGCCGTTGGTCAGCACGCAGCCGACGATGGCGTCGCCCTCGTCGAGTTTCATGCCGCGGATGCCGCCCTCGCGGGTGGCGCCCTCGTATTCGGCCAACGCGGTCTTCTTGATCGCGCCTTCCTTGGTCACCATGACGACGAAGTGCTCGGGCGAGAATTCCTTGAAGCAGAGCATGGAAGCGAGCTTCTCGCCCTGGCTGAGACGGAGGAAGGACGCGACGGACTTGCCCTTCGCGGTGCGGGTGCCCTCGGGTATCTCGTAGATTTTCTTGGCGTGGCACTGGCCGGTGCTCGTCAGGAACAGCACGATGTCGTGGGTCGAGGCGGTGAAGAGGTTCTCGACGAAGTCGTCCTCGTAGGTCTCGGCGCCGATGACGCCCTTGCCGCCGCGCTTCTGGGAGCGGTATTCGGCGACGGGGGTGCGCTTGATGAAGCCGAGGTGGGAGACGGTGATGACGGCGCCCTCGTTGGGGATGACGTCTTCCATGCGCAGCTCGCCCTCGGCATCGATGATTTCGGTGCGGCGGGGGGAGGCGTATTTGTCGCGCAGCACCAGCAGCTCGGCCTTGATCAGCGCGAGGAGCTTGGCCTCGGAGTCGAGGATGCCCTGGAGCTCCTCGATGAGCTTCATGAGCTCGAGGTATTCCGCCTCGATCTTGCCGCGCTCGAGGCCGGTGAGCTGGTAGAGGCGGAGCTCGAGGATGGCGTTGGTCTGGATCTCGGAGAGCGGGTATTTGGCCATCAACCGCACCTTGGCCTCCTCCTTGTCCTTGGAGGCGCGGATGATCTTCACGAAGTCGTCCAGGTTATCGAGGGCGATGATGTAGCCCTCGAGGATGTGGGCGCGGGCCTTGGCCTGGTTGAGGCGGAACTGGGTGCGGCGCGTGACCACGTCGCGGCGGTGGTCGATGTAGCACTCCAGGAGTTCCTTGATGTTCATCTGCTTCGGCCGCTTTTTGTCGAGGGCCAGCAGGATGACGCCGAAGGAGGACTCGAGGGCGGTCTTCTGGTAGAGCTGGTTGATGACGATCTGGGCCTGCTCGCCGCGCTTGAGCTCGATGACGATGCGCGTGTTCTCGTCGGACTCGTCGCGCAGGTCGCGGATGCCGTCGAGCTCCTTCTCGCGCACGAGCTCGGCGATGCGGAGCACGAGGGTGGCGCGGTTCACGTTGTAGGGGATCTCGGTGATGACGATCTGCTCGCCCCCGCCCTTGAGTTCCTCGGTGTGGGCCTTGCCGCGGATGCGGACGATGCCGCGGCCGGTGGTGAGGTAGGACTTGATGCCGGCGCGGCCGTTGATGTAGCCGCCGGTCGGGAAGTCCGGGCCGGGGATGTAGCGGACCAGCTCCTCGACCGTGATGCCCGGGCGGTCGATGATGGCGCAGGCGGCGTCGATGATCTCGGAGAGGTTGTGCGGCGGGATGTTCGTCGTCATGCCGACGGCGATGCCGGTCGAGCCGTTCATCAGCAGGTTCGGCAGGGCGGCGGGGAGGACGGTCGGCTCGGTGGTGGACTCCTTGTAGTTGGGGACGAAGTCCACGGTGTCCTCCTCGATGTCCTTGAGGAGTTCCTCGGCGATGTCGCGCAGACGGGCCTCGGTGTAGCGGTAGGCGGCCGGCGGGTCGCCGTCCACGGAGCCGAAGTTGCCCTGCGGATCAATGAGCTGGTAGCGCATGACCCAGTTCTGGGCGAGGCGGACGAGGGTGTCGTAAACGGAGGAGTCGCCGTGCGGGTGGTAATTCTTGAGCACCTCGCCGACGACGCCGGCGCACTTGTCGAAGGCGCGGTTGTGAACCAGGCCCTCGCGGAGCATGGCGTAGAGGATGCGGCGCTGGACGGGCTTCAGGCCGTCGCGCGCATCGGGCAGGGCGCGCGAGATGATGACCGACATCGAATAATCGATGTAGGCCGTCTGCATGATGTCGGTGATATTGGCCGAGGAGAGTTTTTCGTTCTGGGTATACACTGAGGAGAGAGGTAAGCTTTAAGGTTTAAGCTGTAAGCGGCGGAGCGGGCGGCTCAGACGTCCAGATACTGGACGTTTAATGCATTGTCCTCGATGAACTGGCGGCGGGGTGGGACCTCGTCGCCCATGAGGAGGGTGAAGAGGGCGTCGGCCTTGGCGGCGTCGTTGATGCTGACCTTGAGGAGGCGGCGCTTGTCGGGGTCCATCGTGGTTTCGTAGAGCTGCTTCGGGTTCATTTCGCCGAGGCCCTTGTAGCGCTGGATGGAGAGGCCCTTGCGGCCGTTGGCGCGGATCTGGGTGATGATATCGAGCGGGGAGAAGAGCTCGGTCTTCGTCTCGGACTTCTGGCCGGGGTTTTCGGTGATGGTGTAGCGGGCCTTGTCCGTCGGGGCGAACTGCACGGTGTCCACGCCGGCCTGGGCGAGGGCCTTGAGGAGCTTGGTCATCTCGGTGGACTCGAAGATTTCGTGGATGGTGACGCGGCGCGTGACTTGGGCTGCCGGCATGGTGGCGCCGGTTTCAGCGGCGTTCAACTCGGCGTCCATGCCCTGCTTCCTGAGGAAGTCGGCGCGGGCCTTGTCGTCGGTGAGGAACTGGTGCGACTCCTTGTTGCCCTCGCGGACGCGGGCGACGTAGCGCGGCAGTTCGTGCGTGCCTTCGGCGGACTGGTCGAGGTATTCGGCGAGGGTGGCGCCGTGGCGGGTGATGCCGTGGCCGAGTTTTTCCAGCGCACCGAGCATCTCGAGGATCTGGTCGATGGCGGCGGGGGCGAAGACATGCTGGTCGCTGGTGCGGGCCAGCACGATTTCCTCGGAGCCGAGTTCAAGGAGGATGCGGTTGAGCTGTTCGTCGTTGTCCACGTATTGCTCGCGCTTCTTGCGCTTGATTTTGTAGAGCGGCGGCTGGGCGATGTAGACGTAGCCGCGCTCGATGATACCCTTCATCTGGCGGTAGAGGAAGGTCAGCAGGAGGGTGCGGATGTGGGAGCCGTCCACGTCGGCGTCAGTCATGATGATGACGCGGTGGTAGCGGGCCTTGTCGGCGTTGAAGGCGGAGTCGTCCTCGCCGGTGCCGATGCCGGTGCCGATGGCGGTGATGAGGGTGCGGATTTCCTCGTTGTTGAGGACCTTGTCGAGCTGGGCCTTCTCGGAGTTGATCAGCTTGCCGCGGAGGGGGAGGATGGCTTGGTAGCGGCGGTCGCGGCCCTGCTTGGCGGAACCGCCGGCGGAGTCGCCCTCGACGATGTAGAGCTCGCAGATCGCCGGATCCTTCTCGGAGCAGTCGGCGAGCTTGCCGGGGAGGCCGCCGCCGTGGAGGGCGCCCTTGCGGATGGTCTCGCGGGCCTTGCGGGCGGCCTCGCGGGCGCGGGCGGCGGTGAGGGCCTTCTCGACGATGCGCTTGGCGACGCCGGTGTTGCTCTCGAAGTAGAACATCAGGCCTTCGTAGGCGAGGGAGCTGACGATGCTCTCGACCTCGGGGGAGAGCAGCTTGACCTTGGTTTGCGACTCGAACTTCGGGTCGCTGTGCTTGATGGAGATGACGGCGGCGAGGCCCTCGCGGACGTCATCGCCGGTGATCTGGGGATCCTTGTCCTTGAGGAGATTGTTGGCCTTGGAAAACTGGTTGATGGCGCGGGTGAGGGCGCTGCGGAAGCCGGAGAGGTGCGTGCCGCCATCCGGGTTGTGGATGGTGTTGGTGTAGCAGAGAACGAGGTCGTTGTAGGTGTCGTTGTATTGGAGGACGAGCTCGACGTGGATCTCCATCGGCTTGTCGTCGAGGGTGGTCTGGAGCTCCTTGGTGATGCGGACCGGCACGGGGTGCAGGGCGGTCTTGCCGGTGTTGATCTGCTTCACGAACTCGACGACGCCGTTCTTGTAGAGGAAGACCTCGGTCTTCGGCGTGGACGGGCGCTCGTCGGTGAAGGCGATCTCGAGGCCGGAGTTGAGGAAGGCGAGCTCGCGCAGGCGCTGGGCGATGGTGTCGGCCTTGAAGACGGTCGTATCGCGGAAGATCTCGGCGTCGGGCTTGAAGGTGATGAGCGTGCCGGTGCCCTTGGCCTTGCCGATGACCTCGAGTTTTTTGACGGTCTTGCCGCGCTCGAACTTCATGTGGTGGACCGAGCCGCCGCGGGAGACCTCGACCTCGAACCACTCGGAGACGGCGTTGACGCACTTGGCGCCGACGCCGTGCGTGCCGCCGGAGAACTTGTAGCCGCCCTGGCCGTATTTGCCGCCGGAGTGCAGCGTGGTGAGCACGAGCTCGACGCCCGGCAGGCCGGAATCCTTGTTGATGTCCACTGGGATGCCGCGGCCGTTGTCGCGGATGCTGATGGAGCCGTCCACGTGGATGGCGACCTCGATCTTCGAGCAGTGGCCGGCGAGATGTTCGTCCACGGAGTTGTCCAACACCTCGGAAACGCAGTGGTGCAGGGCGCGCTCGTCGGTGCCGCCGATATACATGCCGGGCTTCTTGCGGACGGCCTCCAGGCCCTTCAATTGGCCCAGTTTGTTCGCGTCGTAGTCAGCGGCGGCGGCGTTGGATTTGGCGAGCGTGGAGGCTTCTTCGGAGGCGGACATTTAGAGCGAAAATGAGTTGAAAAAAGGTCACGCAAACCGGGTTCGCCGACAAGGGTTTTTTCGCGATTTCCCGAGTTATTTTCTGCGTAAAAAACACACGCTCAAAACCTTGATGCCCAGCATTTAGAAACAGCCTCTTTTTGTGCGAAAATTACGGCTGCCGCCGGCCCGGACAACAAGCGCGTTTCAGGCCAAATTTCGGTCCTCGATACCGACCGGCTCCGCGGCGGAAAGTTTCGTTTGACCGCAGGGCGCGCCGCGCCGCAATGTCGCCGCCATGGCTGCTCTCGATTTGTCCACCCTGCTGGCGCTGCAAGAATCCGACACGAGGCGACTGGGCATCGAGCACCAACTGCAGGCGGCACCCCGCGAAATCGCGGCGGTCGAGGCGCGGATCGCGGCGGAGAAGGCCGCCATCGAGGCCGCCAAGGCCGAATGGCACGCCTTGGAATCGAAGAAGAAGCTGCTTGAGGTCGAGATCAAGAGCGCCGAGGGCAAGGCCGCCAAATACCGCACGCAGCAGCTCGAGGTGCGCAAGAACGACGAATACAAGGCCCTCACGCACGAGATCGAGGCCACCGAGGCGGCCATCGGCGGCTTCGAGGAGGAGGAGCTGAAGGTGATGTATGCCATCGACGAGGCGAAAAAGCGCTTCGCCGCCGCCGAGGCCGAGTTGAAGCAGAATATTTCCGGCCACGAGGGAAAGATCCGCATCCTGCGCGAGCGCGAGGCGCAGCTGCAGGCCGAGCATCAGGCGGCCGTGGCCGCGGTGGCGGCGGCCCGCCCGGCGGTGCCGGTGTCGCAATTGAAGATTTACGACCGGGTGGCGATCAGGCCCGGGCACCCGGTCTGCGTGGCGGTAAACGGCGGGCTCTGCGGCGGTTGCCACCTGAAGGTGCCGCCCCACATCGTCTCCGCCGCGAAGACCGGCGCGGAAATTGCCACTTGCGACCAGTGCGGCCGGGTGGTCTATTGGGCGTCCTAGTTTCGGGGCCAGATCTTCGCTCCGTGTTCTTTGAACCAGGAGAGGAAAGTCCGGACACCACAGGGCGGGATTCCCCGTGAAAGCGGGGGCGGGTCGCTTCAAGGCGGCCTGACGGAAAGTGTCACAGAGAACAGACCGCCCCGCGGGCAACCGCGAGGCAAGGGTGAAAAGGTGGGGTAAGAGCCCACCGCGCCGAAGGCAACGACGGCGGCACGAAAAACCCAATCCGGTGCAAGACTAAATAGGGGACTCGGCGGCCCGTCGGACAGTCCCGGGTTAGTCGCACCCCGGGCGCCGGCGCAAGCCGGCAGTCCGGGGAGGCCCGCCTTAGGGCGGACCTAGAGAAATGAAGATCACGGGTGCCGTTCGCGGCACCCGACAGAATCCGGCTTACCGGCTTCGAAACTAGTCCATACGCGGGGCGCGCGGCCATAAGCAGCGCGCCCCGCTCCATTTTTACAGGATGCTTGGGGGTGGAGCGCGGCCTTTGGGTGCGCTTTCAAGGCCCAACCAACCCGTCCGGAGGCGGATCCCACCTCTGAAGCAGAACGGGAAAGCGCTTGACTCACCCCGGGGATTTTGGGTCTTTCGCCCTTCCAAATTTTCCAACCACCATGGCCAACACCAAGTCCGCTATCAAGGCAGCCCGCAAATCCACCCGCAACGCCGTGCGCAACCAGGCGACGAAGACCCGCCTGAAATCCCTCGCCAAGGCCGTCGCCGCCGCCGCCAAGGGCACCGATACCGAGAAGATCCGCGCCGCCGCCATCGCCTACAGCTCCGCCCTCGACAAGGCCGTCAAGAGCAACGTCATTCACCGCAACTCGGCCTCGAACCACAAGGCGCAGCTCGCCAAGCATATCTTCCCGGCGAAGAAGTAAGCGGACCGACAGCGACAATTTTTGCCCCGCGCGCCTCACCGCCGCGGGGCTTTTTGTTGGCTGCCGCCGGCCGATGAAGGGTTGAGTTTGCCGGAGGGATTGGTGTTCATCGCCGCGCCCGTGCAACCAAAGTGCGAACTCCATCTCGCCCGCGACTGGGATGCCGCCTGGCGCGAAATCGTGCGTCCGTGGCTGGCTGCGCCCGCGGCGTTGCGGCGCGATTACGTGCTCGTGCCGACGCGCGGCCAGGCGCACGCGCTCAAGCTGCGCTGCGTGCGCGAGGGCCTGCCGCTGCTGGGGGTGGAATTTCTCACGCCCCGGCTCGCGCGCCAGAAATGGGTCGCGCTGGCCCCGCCCGCCCGTCCGGCGCTGGGCCGCGAGCTGCTGCTGCTCAACCTGCGCGCGCTCATCGAGGAACGGCTGGCGCCGCTCGCGCCGGAAGCGCCGGCCTGGGGCCTCTGGAAAAGCCTGCAGAGTGATCCGGAAGGGGCGCTCGACGCCTTTGACGAGCTGATGCAGGCGGGTTTCACGGCACGGGATTTTCCGCAGCCCTCGCTGCGGGACATCTTTGGCGAGCTGGAGCAACGCGTGACGCAGGCGGGATATGATTTCGCGCCGCGCCAAAGTATCGCCGCGGCCACGGCACCTGGGTCGGCCACCTCGCGGTTGGGCGGCCGGTTGCTGCTCTACGGTTTTGCCGTGGAGCACGGGCGCGAGTTCGCCTCGCTCGTGGCGCTCGCGCGGCACGCTCGCGCGGTCACCGTGCTGCTGCCCGGGCCGGAATTCGGCCGGAAGGACGGAGACGAGCGTTGGGTCGAGGCGTGGGAAAAGGCGCTGGGGGTCGAGGCCTTGCCGCTGGACGCGCCCGAGGCGGCAGGTTCCGGCGCCGCGATCGCGCGTCTGTGGACCGGCGGAAGCGGGGGGGCGGGGGACGCCACGCTGCTGGTCGGGCACACGCGCGCCGATGAGATGCAGCTGGTCGCGGACGATATCTCCCGGCGCCTGGCGGCGGGGGCGGACAACCTTGCGGTCATTTTCCCGCGGGCCGGAGCGGCGCACCTGCGCCTGGTGCGGCTCCTCGCGGAGCGCGGACTGCCGTTCAATGACCTGTTGGAAACGGCGGGACCGGTGGCGGCGGACACCCAATTGCAGCGCGCCCTGCTGGATTTCTACGCCCGCGGCGCGCGCCTCGAGGAACTGATGGCGCTGTGGCCGCTGTTGCACGCGATCGGGCACACCCAGCTCCCGGCGGGACTGGCGCGCGACGTGTGCGAGCGGGTCTTTGACGCCCGGCAAACGCACCAGCTCGCGCCCGTGCTGCCCGACCTCGCGGCCCGCGAGCGGCCGGAGTGGCGGGAGGTGGCGCGCGTGGCCGGGTTGCTGCTGCCCGCGTGGCCGGACCGGCTCACCCTGGCGGAGGCCTTGGAGCGCTTCGCGGCCGTGGGCGGGCGCTTCGGCCTGCCGGGGGCCGAAGCGTGGCCGGCGCTTGCGACCTATGCGCAGCAGGATCGGCGGGCGTTTCCCGCCAAGGTGGTGCTGGCGGCGCTGGTTTCATTCCTGCCGGAAAAAAGCGCGGCGACCGGCGCACCGGGGCGCGGATTATTCGCGCCGGTCACGCTCACCACCTGGCGGCGCGCGGCGTCATTGGCTTGGTCGGACATCATCTTTGTCGAGAGCAACGCCGGCGTCTGGCCGCTGCGCACGGAGTCCGGGTGCTGGCTGACGGATGAGCAGCGGGAGGCCTTGAACCGGCGGGCTCCGGCGGGCCTCGGGCTGCTCACCAGCGACAGCCGCGCCTGGGTGGAGAAGCAGGGCTGGGCGGAACTCGCGGCCAACACACGGGGTGGCGTGGGTTTTTCCGCCGCCTTGTTCGACGAGGAGGAGCCCGAGCTTAAGCTCGCACCCAATGCGTGGCTGGAGCGGGTGATACTGGCCGGCGGGTCGGCGGAGGCGGCCGCGGGCTTGGAAGAACAATTCGCCCGGTTGGCGCGGGAGGTCGCGCCGCCGCCGGTGGCGGAAGGTGCGGTGGTTGGACCATGGTTCGATATCTGGCGGCGGCGGCGCGATCCGGGCGCGGTGTTCGACGAGCATTTCCTGTGCGGTGATCCGGGGGTGACCCGACCGGCGGAACTGTCGCCCCGGTTGATCGAGCGGGCGGTGCAGGATCCGGCGGAGCTGTGGTTTGAGGGCGTGCTGCGGCTGCAGCGCGTCGGCTGGGCTCCCCTGGTGCGGGCGCGGAAGAAGGCGCTCGGCTCGCTGGTGCACCGGGTGCTGGCGGCGGCGTTGCGCGGTGCGCCGGTCGAGGGCATTTTCAGGGAATTGCCCGCCGAGAGGGATGCCCGCACGAAGCTGGCGGCGGAACTGGCGAAGCTGCGCGGCCAGTGGCCGCGCGACCGCTACTGGGATTCCTTCCACGCCGAGCTGGGGGAAATGGCGGCCGGTTTACTGGCCCAGGTCTACCGCCTGCCGGCGGGCCGGTTCGTCGCGGTGGAAGCCAAGTTGCCGGCGGGCACGGCCATCCGGCTCGGCGGAGAGGATGAGCGGCTGGGCATCGCGGGCCGGATGGACCTCGTGTTGAGCGACCGGCCGGAGTGGGCGGGGGCGCAGGTGACGGTGGTGGATTTCAAGACCGGCGCCGATGCGCGCCTGTCGGCCCGGGCGATGGCACGCGGCGCATCGCTGCAACTCGGCCTCTATCTCGCGGCGGTCGGGACCCTCGGGGTGGCCGGCGCACAGGTGTGGATGTTGAAGCCCGATGCGGGCAAGCCCTCCAGCCTCGGCCTGAGTGAGTTGCCCGAGGCGCTGGCCTCCTTGGCGCAGCTGGGCCGGCACCTGGCAACGGGCCGTTACGGCGCGCGGACGGCGGATCGGACGGATTTTTCGCACGGCTACGAATGGCCGCTGGCCTGCACGCCGATTCGGCACGCGCTGTTGGAGCGGAAGTTTGCGGTGACCTTCGGTGCCGCCGCGGCGGAGGTGTCCGATGAGTGAACGCCTGACCGACCACGTGGCGCGCGAGCGCTTCCGCGATGAATGGGACCGGAACTTTGCCGTGAGCGCGAACGCGGGCTCCGGCAAGACCACGGCCATCTCCGAGCGGCTGGCGGCGCTGGCGCTGCGCGAGGGCGGGGCGGAACAACTGCGAAAAACCGCGATCGTGACCTTCACCAAGAAGGCCGCGGCCCAGATCGGCCAGCGCGCGCGGGCCGTGCTGGTGCGGCGGCTGGCGGAGGCGGGACGGGCGGACCTGGCGCCGCTCGATCACCTGGAACGCGCGTTCTTCGGCACGATCCACAGCTTCTGCCTGCTGCTGGCGCAGCGCTACGGCCAGGCGCTCGGGTTGAACCTCAACCCGGTGGTGATCGAGGGCACGGACATGGAGGAGACGCTGTGGGAGGAGTTTCTGGAGCAGGATGCGATGCAGTTCACCGCGCTCACACCGGCGCAGATCGAGGCGTTTTTGCGGCATGCGCCGCTCGATTCGATCTTCGAGCTCGCGCGCGAGCTCGACCGCGGCACGGCCGTGCGACTGCAGGCGACGAAGGTCGCCGCCGCGCCCCCGGAGCCGTCCAGCGGCGCGCTGTCGATGATCCTCGCCGCAACCAGCAAGGGGAGGGGCGTGGAACCGCTGAAACACAATCAGGCGCAGGCCGGAGAATGGCGCCGGCGTTTCCGGGAGGAGCGCAGCTACCTGCCGCTGCCGAAGCCGCAGGGCACGGCGGCAAACATCGAGGAGCTTTATGCGGCCTACCTGGCGCCGGTGAAGGCCTGGCTGGCGGAGGCGGGCGCCGTGCTGGCGGGCGAACTCGCGCTGCGCTACCGCGCGTGGCGCTTTGATCGCGGCGTGCAGACCTATGCGGATCAGGTGGAGGCCGCGTTCGAGGTGCTGCACGACGCGGCGACCCTCGAGCGCATCCGCGCCGAGGGCTGGCGCATCGTGCTCGACGAGGCGCAGGACACCGATCCGCAGCAGTTCGAGGTGCTGGTCGAGATCACGCGTCCGGTGGGCGCGCCGTTGGGCACCTGGCCCGGGCGGGGCGGCGCCGGGCCGCGGCCGGGGCATTTCTGCATGGTCGGCGATGGGCAGCAGTCGATCTACAGCTCGCGGGCGGATGTGAGGAATTTCCAGAGACACCTCGAGGCCTTTGCCCGCGGGGACGGCGGCGAGCGGATAACCTTCGAGGTGACTTTCCGCGCGCCGCACGCGGTGATCGGGCTCCTGAATGCCACGCTGCCGGCGGCCTTCGGCCCGGCCCGGAAGCACAATGGCGGGTTGCCGCCGGCGGAAGGGGCCCCGGCCCCACGGCTGCAGGTTCACTACGAGGCGCTGGCAGCCGGGCCGCGGAACGAGCCGGGCGCGGCCAGCGTGCTGCCGCTGATCCCGGCGGCGCCAAAAACCAAGGTCGAGGTCCGGCTGGCGGGGGAGGTGCGGCAGGTCGCCGCGTGGCTGCGCGAAAATGGGCCGGCCGGGGTGGGGGCGAGGCATTGGGGCGAGGTATGCATCCTCGCGCCGCGCAATGAGTGGCTGGTCACGGCGCGCAAGGAGCTCGAGGCGGCGGGATTGAAGACGGCTTTGCAAATGCGGAAGAACCGCAACGGCGACAATCCCGCCTATGCCTGGCTGACCGGTCTGCTGGCGGCAGTCTGCGATCCGGAAAACACTTTTGAGTGGGCAGGAGTGTTGCGCGAGGTTTTCACCGTCAGCGACGCCTTGATCGCCGCTGAGCTCGGGCCGGACCGAAAATTCAACTGGGAGATGCCGGAGAAACACGCGGCACCGCTGCGGTCGGCGCTGGAGGTGCTGCGGCTCTTTGTCAGTCGCGTGGAAGCCGAGGGCGAGCCCTTGGAGCGGTTCGTGCACGACTTGGTGCAGGCAACGGCTTTGCAGGAGAAGGCCCGGCTGGTTGACCCGAGCGGCGCACTCAACGGCGAATTGGAGCGGCTGCTGGCGCACGCGGCGGAGCTCGGTCTCGAAGGCGCGGGGCCGCGCGCCTGGCTGGGAGAATTGCTGGCCGGACTGGAGGCCGGTCGGCCCGCCGGGAAGCCCAGTGACGATGCGATCAACCTGCTGACGTCGCACTCGGCCAAGGGCCTGGAGTGGCCGGTGGTCATCCCCATCGGGTTGTGGCGCGAGATTGGCAAGCGCGACGAGACCGGCCTGCGGCTGTTGTCTGATGCGGCCGGGGAGCAACGGGTGTATTTTGACGGCGCCAGCCTGCCGGCGACGATGAAGGAATCGCGCGAGCGTGAGCGGCTGCGCGAACTGGTGCGGTTGCTCTATGTGACGCTGACGCGGGCACGTCGCGTGCTCGTGCTGCCGATGGGGGAGGCGGCGGATGAGGGAAGTTTTCTGGATTTGTGGGGGGCGGACCTGACGAAGCTGCCCGGGGTGGCGGAGACCAGTTTTGCATTGCCGGCGGCCCGGCCTGAATCGACGCGGCAGGAACCGATGCAGATCGCGGATGCGGCGGGTGGCGCGCGGGTGGACTTCCCGCAGCGGCTGCTGCCCCACCAGCTGGCGCAAAAGCCTGATACGGTGCGCGCGCTCCGGCACGAATCGGGGGAAGGCGAACCGATCCCGACCGGACGCGAGGATCCGATCGAATATGGCCTGTGGTGGCACGAAACCATGGAGTTTCTTCCCTGGCGCGCGGGCGAAGTGGAGATAGAAAGCTACCTGAAGGACCGGCTGCAGGCCGCGGCGAAGCAGGGCTTTGCGCCGCGGGGCGAGGGCGAGCTCGCGAAACTGCGGGCGAGTGGGTTGTGGCGGGAATTGCGTTCGCCGCGCTGGCGGATTTTAACCGAGGCCAGCGTCGTGGCACCACTGCGCCAGGCCGGCTGGGTGGATGGGGTCATCGATCTGGTGGCGCAGGACGAGGCGGGCGGAAGGCTGCTGGTCATCGATTGGAAAACCAACCGCCGACGAGTGGGGGAGACGGACGGGATATTGGTGCAACGCTTGGTCGAGGAATATAGGATCCAGCTGGAGGCTTATGGGACTTGTCTGCGGCATTTTTTCCCCGAGCAGGCCATCGAACTGGGCGTGTATGCGACCGGATCGGGTGACTGGCAGGGATGGCAAGCCGGCCCATGACGAGGGAAAAGGCTTTACAGGGTAGAATAGAGGCCGCACTTTTCGCCTCCAAACCACTCTTAAACCTATGGGTAATCTGAAAAAGAAACGGCGTCTAAAGATGTCGAAACACAAACGCCGGAAACGCCTCAAGGCGAACCGTCACAAGAAGCGCACGTGGCAGAAATAGTGCCGTCTTGGCCCAAGTAGGCCGATTTAATGCAAACCCGCCAGCATTGGCGGGTTTTTTTGCGTTCCATAACAGATAGTTAGAAAGTAAAACATTAGGGAAACTGTTGGTGCACGGTGAGTGGATTGTAGTTTTCGTCTTGTCAGGTGGGTAAGTGCCCCGTATCCAGCATGTCCTGCAAATGAGTTTTACCCAATCAACGCTGGTGACTTAGCAAGCCAGCCGCGCTGATTAATCCGTAAGAACCCACCCCACCTACCACCTGCCCCGGCATGTTTCTCGCGAAAAAATCGAAAGGCTTTTGCGTTGAAGTCGGCGACCACTCGACGCTGGTAGCCCGGCTATCCCAGCCGGAGGCGCCTTATGTAATCGAGGAGCTCAAAGAGTTCTCTTCGACTGACATCGGGGCGCTCACCGAATGGATCAAGGGGTCCGACGGCAAAGGTTCGAGCGGCTATGCCCATGCGACCTGCGGGGTTTATCCAGCCAAGCGCATCATCCGGCGCCACACCCTGGACGTGAAGAAGGTCAAGGACCCCACCTATTTTAACGAGATCTACACCCAACAATTCCGGGTTGATTCCGAGAAATACACCATCAAGGCCCTGAATTTTGACGACGGCGGCGAATATGATCTGGGCAAGGCGAACCAAAAGGAAGTGCTGTTTTGCGGTTTGCCCTCCGAGGAGATCATTACGATCCAGGACAAATTGCTCGAACTGGGCGTGTATCCGGAGCGCTTGGAGCTCGGCACGGTGGCGACGATGGGCGGATTGATCAGCTACCTGAAGTTCAAGCAGAGCAAATCCCCGGTGCTGCTGCTCGAAATCGGCGAAGAATCGACCCAGAGCTACATCCTCAGTGCCGACGGGGTGGATATCTCCCGGCCTATTCCCAGTGGCATTGCCGCGATGATCCCGGTGGTGCAGAAGGAACTGGGCCTCAAGGACGAGGAATCAGCCAAGAAGCTTTTTTATTCCAACACGTTTGATTTCACCAGCATGGGCGGCGCCTTGGTGAAGAAACTCCTGAAGGAACTGCAATCATCCATCGGCTTCTATGAGGTGCAGACCGGCCAGTCCATCGGCAGCGTTTTCTGCACGCAGTTGCCCTCCACGCTGAGCTGGCTGGGCACGACCATGGCGGGTTCGCTCGGTGTGCCGGTAATGAAAATGGACGTGCTGCCGTGGCTTGGATCGCTCAATATCACTCTGGCTGAAGGTGTGAGCTTGGGCTCCGCCGAGGAGCGTTGGGTCGGCCTATTCTCCCTGATCGCCTCATACCAAAATGCTGTCCCTGACGAAAAAAAGTGACGCCCAGCCGGTGGCGGCGCCCCTCTGGCACACGAACTTCCGCAACTTTGACCGGTTGCCGGACACAAAGGTCGTGCGCACGACCTTCTTCATTAACACGGCGGCCGGCGCCCTGGCGGTCGCGCTATTGCTCTGGGTCGGCTACCGGGAATTTCGCATCCACAGCATCAGCGAGCAAATTGCCGAGGCCCAGCGCGAGATCGACAGCAATGCAAAGAAGAATGCCGAGGCGTTGCGCTTGTCCCAGCTGTTTACCCAGGAAGACAAGAAATTGTCCGATGCGGAGGCCTTCCTGAAAACGCCGATCGGGGTCTCGGAGTATGTGATGCTGATTGGTCAGACCCTGCCCAAGGAGATATCCATCGACATGGCCGACATCCGGGCGCCTGCCGATGGCAAGAATCAGCTTTATTCCCTGCGCGGGGTCGTGGCCGGCAGCCGTGACCAGGCGGCTGGGGCTGCTTCCAGCTACGTGGATGTGCTCAGGGCGCACCCGAAGCTAGGGGCGCTATTCGATCCCATTACGCTCGAAAAACTGACGCCCGATCCAAGCACGGGGTTCATGTCCATTGAGATTTCGCTGAAAGTCAAAACCGAGGGGAAAAAATAATGACCTTCGCCGACATTGTTGCGCGCATCAAGAAACAGCCCATTGGCTTCGCCCTTGGCCTGATCTGTCTGTTGAGTGCCGGCTGGCTTTATTTCCGCAGCGGTGAAATTGACAAGCTGCAGGCGGACTATGAGGCCAAATCGACTGAGCGGGCCACCATCGTATCCAACGTGGGCGTAGCGAAAAATCTGCCCGAGCAGGTAGCCGAGATGCAGGGCTTCGCCAAGGAATTTGAAGGCCGCATGGTTCGCGCCGGCCAGTTGGCCGTGAACCTCCAGTATTTTTACAAGCTGGAGGCCGAGAATGAGGTCAAGCTGCTGGATGTCCGGCAGAACCCGATTCCCAAATCGGCCAAGGGGCCCTTCGTGGGGATTCCCTACAATGTAAACGTGCAGGGATCCTACAAGCAGGTGATGGCGTTCCTGCAACGCTTGGAGCACGGGCGGCATTACTGCCACATCACCACGGCCACCCTCGCCAAGAATGCTGGGGCCAGCGAGAGCTCGCAGCAATCCGGCATGGGCATGAGCCTCACGCTCAGCCTTGAACTTCTGGGACAGCCATGAAAACCAACCTCATCCATGTCACTTGTGCGGCCCTGCTCATGGCGGGTGGCCTGAGCATGGCGTCGGCCAACACCGTGTTGATCCCGGCCAAGCGCCAGGCAGCCTTGGAGCGCGGCAAATCCCTCCTTGCTTTGAATGAGATCGCCCCTCTGGCCGTAAACCCGTTTTACCCCGAGGCTTTTGCCGAAACGGTAGCCGGACTGGGGCGGTCCACCGGCACCACCACGGCCAGCACGGGCGGCGGCGACGCGACTGCGCAGGTTCCGACCGGGCCGCGCGGGGATCGCGAGTTGCTCGAGGCCATCGCCAAGGGCCTGAAGCCGAGCGGCTATATCGTGCTCGGCGGCCAGGCCTCGCTGTCCTTCGGTCAAAAGCGGGTCAAAGCCGGCGACATCCTGACTATTACCTTTGAAGGCAACCAATACACCCTAGAAATCACCAGCATCGATCGGACCAACTTCTCCCTTCGCCTGAACCGCGAAGAATTTACCCGGACCATCAAATAAGGAACGAACTATGAGCACACGCACCCTCCTCACCGCGCTCCTCGCCACGGCACTGACCATGCCGGCCCTCGCCCAATCAGAAACCAAGGCGGCGGCCGCCCCCGCCGAACCGGCCGCTCCTGTCGCCACCGTGAAGGGCGCCGAGCCCACCGGGGCTCCCGTCAGCCGGGACAAGGACACCCTCTCGGTCGATTTCCCCGACGAGGACATCAAGACCATCCTCCGCAACGTCGCCGACCTCTTCGAGCTCAACCTCGTGGTGCCCGACACGCTGACCGGCAAGACCTCCATCAAGCTCCGTGATGTCACCTGGCGCCAGATCTTCCAGGTCGTGCTTGCGCCGGTGGGCTACACCTACGTCGAGGACGGCAGCATCATCAAGATTGTCAGCAACGAGCTCCTGCAGCTCGAGCCCGGCACCACCGAGGTGTTCATCCTCAACAACGCCAAGGCCATCGACATCAAGCCCACCATCGACGGCCTCATTGATGCCGCGACCGGCGGCAAGATCGTGATCGACGCCCGCAGCAACGCCCTCGTCATCACCGAGCGCCCCTCCCGCATGGGCCGCATCCGCTCCATCATCGAGCAGCTCGACAAGGCCACCGACCAGGTGATGATCGAGTCCAAGTTTGTCGAGGTGAGCGACCGCGACATCCGCAACATCGGCGTCAACTGGGCCTCGCTTCAGGGCATGCAGTTCGGCGTCAGCGGCATTCGCCAGACCTTCAACCGCGATCGCGGCCAGACGTTCAGCAACGGCTCGAACAGCTCGGGCAACGTCAACTCCTCCTCCGTCGGCAGCAATGGCACCAATACCGCCAACAGCTCCATTGCCGGCACCCAGACCAGCGTGACGCAGGCCACCAACCCGCTCAATCCCACGGCCACCACGGTTACCACTGCGGTGGTCAATGACTTGGCAATTCCGGCCAACAGCACGAATACCGTCACGACTAACACAATCGCCAGCCCGGCCCAGACGGGACAAACCGTTGTTACCACCAATGCGCCGACCACCACGGGCAACACCTCCACCACCCTGAGCAACACCCTTTCGAACTCCGCCTCGAATGCGGTCAGCAACCTGCTCGGCCTCACGAACACCGGCTCGACCAACCGTCTGGCCACGGCGGTCTTCTCCTCCTCGGACTTCAACATCATCGTCTCCGCGCTCAAGACGCAGGCCAACACCAAGGTGATGTCGAACCCCACCATCGTCACCCTCAACAACACCGAGGCCGTGCTGAACATCGGTTCCGAGTTCCCGATCCCGAGCTACACCTACAACAGCGAGCGCGGCACCTTCGAGGTGTCCGGCTTCCAATACAAGCCGATCGGCATCATCCTCAAGGTCACCCCGCAGGTGAACGCCCGCGGCGTCATCAAGATGAGCCTCGAGCCCGAGGTCAGCCAGCAGGCCGACTCCACCTCCTTCGGTGGCGCCGGCGGCGCCCAGATCCCGATCATCTCGACCCGCAAGGTGAAGACCCAGGTCTCGCTCAAGGATGGCTTTACCATGGGCATCGGCGGCCTGATCACCGACTCCAAGTCCGACGGCGGCAACAAGGTGCCGGTGCTGGGCAGCATCCCGCTCCTGGGCCGCCTCTTCTCCAACAAGAGCGTGAACAACGTGTCCACCAACCTGCTGATCTTCATCACCGCCCGGACCGTTTCGGCGGATGGCGGGGCCCCGGAGGATGTCTTTGATCCCCGCGCCATCACGGCCACCGGCATTACCCGCGACGAGCTGCCCGGCTACCGCGCCCCCAAGGGCACCGACGTGTATGCCGCCCCGGCGGCTCCGGCGAAGAAATAAGGCACGCCACTCCTTTCTGTTTAGCCTGGCCGGCGGAGAGATCCGCCGGTCTTTTTTTGTCCGGCCCCAATCCCTACCACCAGCCGCTCACGAAACCCTGGGCATATTTGATGACGAGGACACCCAGGTTCTTCGTCAGATGCGCGGCCACGCAGGGCAGCAGCGAGCGCGTGGGATTTGCCGGGAGAAAGCGCACGGCATAGAACCACAGGGAGCCGGCGAAGATCGCCGCCGTGCTGAACCAAGCCTTGCCACTGCCGTTCAGGTGCAAGGCTCCGTCCCGCCAGGTCCACAGGAACGGGTGCAGGAGAGCAAACCCGAGGGAGGCTCCGACGATGCCGGCCACCAGCGCCGTGCGGCCGCGGTGCTCCACCACGAGATAGCCGCGAAACACCAGTTCCTCGGCAAAAGCGGCCATCAGGGTGTAGAGCCCGAAGAGTGCGGTGATCGACGTTTGTTGCGCGGTCAGCCCGAGCGCGTATTCACCGGCGGTTTCGGCGGCCAGCAGCACCAGCGCGCCGCCGGCTGCGATCAGCAGGGCGCCGGCCTTGGCCGGTGTGGCACCCGGAAATGCCCGCGGGTGAGGGGCGCCCCGACGGGCGGACAGGTAGTCGTCGCGCCACCACTTGGCGACCACGCCGCCGGCCACCAGCAGGCCGACGAGCAGCCAAGGATTGTCCTGTCCCATGACTCCACGAAAGGGGATTGCTTCGGCGCCTGGCAAGACCGCCGTGCAGTATTTGTTAGCCATTTGGGACGACCGGGCTAGGTTCCGGCGGATGCCCAGCGCCGTGATTCCCTCCCGCCCACCGCCACCTCCGCCGCAGGAATTTTCCGGGCTGTTTGAGCGGGTGGGCCCGCACATGGCGGCGCTGGATCGCTTCATGCAGAATGAGGTGGAGCAATTCGAGCCCGAGATCCGCCGGATGGCGGCCTATTGCCTCGACACCACGGGCAAGCGCCTGCGCCCGACCTTGGTGTTTGTCAGCGGCTGGCAGGGCGAGGGGATGGTGCCGGATGACCTGGTGCGCGCGGCGGCGGTTGTCGAGATGGTGCATCTCGCGACCCTGGTGCACGACGACATCATGGACCGCGCCGAAATCCGCCGGAGCCGGCGCACGGCGGCGCGCGAGTTCGGCCCGGATGCGGCCGTGCTGCTCGGTGACGCACTTTTCTCGCAGGCCTTGCACATCGCGGCGCGGTTTCCCACCACGGAGGTCTGCCGGGTCGTGTCGGAATCCACCCGCAGGGTCTGCTCCGGCGAGATCATGCAGACGCTGCGCCGGCGTGATCTCAACATCACCCTGGCGGAATACCGGCGCATGATCGACCTGAAGACCGCCGAGCTCTTTCGCGTCTCCTGCTTTCTCGGGGCCCGCCTGTCGGGGCATGACCTGGCGTTTGCCACCGCGGCCGACCGTTTTGGCCACCATCTGGGCATCGCCTACCAGATGTATGATGATCTGGTGGATTTCGTGGGCGAGGAACAGCGCATCGGCAAGACGCTCGGCACCGATCTCGCCACGGGCAAACTCACCCTGCCCCTGATGTTGTTGCTGGAGCAGGTCGCGGAAGGGGAGCGTGCCGCCATCATCACGGCCATGCGCGGCGGGCAGCCGCCGGGTCTCGCCGCCAGCAGGCAGCGCATGCAGGAGCTGGGCATCGCCACCGGGGTGGTGCGGGCCATTGAGGCCGAGCTGGCGGTGGCCGCCGAGGCGCTGGGGCCATTTGCTCAGCTCGCGCCGGTTCCGCTTATGCGGCAACTGGGTGGAATGCTGCGGGCGCAGGTCGCCGCGCTCGCGGTGCCGGCCGTTTCACCATAATTTGCGTTTGCTTGGCCCCGACGCGGCCATAGTCTCACCGTCCCCACCATGAATTTGTCCCGGGTGTTCACCAAGGCTCTCACCAGCTCCCCCGAGCGGCAGCAGGAGGCGGACGCGGACCTCACGGTGGTGAAACAGGTGCAGGCGGGTGATGTGGCGGCTTTTGACCGCTTGATCCTCAAATACCGCGAGCGCGTCTTTGGGGTGGTTTACAATCTCACCGCGAACCGGGAGGATGCCTCGGACCTGACCCAGGACGCGTTCATCAAGGCATTTCAGTCGATCCATCGTTTTCAGGGCCATTGCGCCTTCTTCACCTGGCTCTACAAAATCGCCATCAACACCACCCTGAGCCACCTGCGAAAGAATCGGGCGCGCAGTTTTTTCAGCCTGGAGAAGATCACGGAAGATGGGGTAAACGCGCAAGTCATTGACCAATTGACTGATAAGAAAGGGGCGGACCGGGATGCCTGCCTGCAGGAGCTCAAGGAAAAATTGAACGAAGCGCTGCAAAAACTGTCTATCCCACACCGCACTGTGATTACCCTTTTTGAAATAGACGGTCTCAGCCACTCCGAGATAGCCGAAGTCATGGGCTGCTCCGAGGGCACGGTTCGCTCCCGCCTGCACTACGCCAAGCAGTTCCTGCAGGGTGAGCTTGGCAAGTATCTCCGCTCCTGAAGACCACGACCCCAATGGATCAACGACCCAAAGTCACCGTCGAGGACCTGTTGCGCCTCAAGCGCGCCGAGCGCCCGGCGGCGGAGTTCTGGAATGGTTTCGAGCGCGAGCTGCGCCAGAAGCAACTCGCGGCCCTGCTGGAGAAGCGTCCTTGGTGGCGGGAATTGCCGCAGCTATTGGCCCGGCGCGCTTATCTGCCGGTTGGGGCCACGGCGATACTGGCGTTCACCTTGGTGTCCGTGAAATATTACGCCCCCTCCCAATCAGAATCGGTGATGGTGCCGGCGGCGGGTGCCCCGGGTGCGGCCGATCACGAGGCGGCTGGGTCGGCGGCTCCGGTCAGTTCCCCGTTGGTCAATCGCGGTGAGACGGTCGCCGCGATGGGAAGCGGCCCAATGACCGACTCTCCGGTTGCCGCGGAGCCCACGGCCGAGGTGATGTCCCGGTTGATGGAATCGCGCGAGGCCGAGAGGCCCTCCGCCCGCCTGCTGGCGGACAACTACAACGGGCTTGCCGCGACCGAGGCTGATTTTGGGAAGGAGGTTCTCAGCAATCGCCTGAGCCCTCCGGTGCGGGTGGCAACGGTCGCGTCCACCGATGAACTCGCCTCCGTGCCCAATCCCACCTCGCGGCGCAATCGTCTGCTGGCCCAATATGAGGGTCGGCAGCTTAACCCGGAGCCGGCGCCACCTGCCGTGGTACGGGAACGCTTGGCCCGGCGCCTCGGTAATGCGGAGTCGGCCGATCGCGGCTCGCGCATGAGCCGGGAGCTTGACGCTTTTGGCACCCCGATGCCTCAGATCGTGGCATTCCGCTTCTAAGCGTCCTTTCCGCCTCATTGTTGCCCGCAATTTCGGCGGGCTTTTTTTACGGCTTGAGCGAGCCGGTCATGTCCTCCGGCCGCACCCAAGCGTCGAACTGCTCGGCCGTGAGGTGACCGAGCTTGATGGCGGCGGCCTTCAGCGTCGTGTTCTCCTTGTGCGCCTTCTTCGCGATCTCTGCCGCCTTTGCATAGCCGATGTGCGGGTTGAGGGCGGTGACGAGCATGAGCGAGTTCTCCAGGTGGCGTTGGAGGATAGGCTTGTTTGCCTCGATGCCGTCGGAGCACTTGTCGGCGAATGACACGCAGGCGTCGCCAATCAGGCGGGCGCTCTGCAGCACGTTGGCTGCGATGACGGGCTTGAAGACGTTGAGCTCGAAATGACCGGTGGCACCGCCGATGCCGACGGCGACATCGTTGCCCATGACTTGGGCGCAGACCATCGTCAGGGCTTCGGGCTGCGTCGGGTTGACCTTGCCGGGCATGATGGAGGAGCCGGGTTCGTTGTCCGGGATGATGAGCTCACCGATGCCGGAGCGCGGGCCGGAGCTCAGCATGCGGATGTCGTTGGCGATCTTCATCAGGGAGACGGCGGCGCGCCTGAGGGCGCCGGAGAGTTCGACCATCGCATCGTGCGCGGCCAGAGCCTCGAACTTGTTCGGCGCGGTGATGAAGGGGCGGCCGGTGAGCTCGGCGATCTTCTTCGCCACGAGCACGTCGTAGCCCGCAGGCGTGTTGAGCCCGGTGCCGACGGCGGTGCCGCCGAGCGCCAGCTCGCGGAGCATCTCGAGGGCGTTGCGGATGGCGCGCATGCCGTTGTCGAGCTGCTGCACATAGCCGCTGAACTCCTGGCCGAGCGTGAGCGGGGTCGCGTCCATGAGATGGGTGCGGCCGGTCTTCACGATCTGGGCAAAGGCGGTGGCCTTTCCGGCCAGGCTGTCGCGCAGGCGCTGGAGGCCGGGCAGGGTGACCGTGACGGCGACCTCGTAGGCCGCGATGTGCATCGCCGTGGGGAAGGTGTCGTTGGACGACTGCGATTTGTTCACGTCGTCGTTCGGGTTCAGCACCTTCTTCGCGTCGGCCAGCTTGCCGCCGGAGAGGACATGGGCGCGGTTGGCGATGACCTCATTGGCGTTCATGTTGCTCTGGGTGCCGGAACCGGTCTGCCAGATGACGAGGGGGAACTGGTCATCGAGCCGGCCGGCAGAGATCTCGTCGCAGACGCGGGCGATGAGGTCGCGCTTCTCGAGGGGGAGCACGCCGAGTTCGTGGTTGGCGAGGGCGGCGGCCTTCTTGAGCACGGCGAAGGCGTGGATGATCTCGCGGGGCATGCTGCCCTCGGGGCCAATGCGGAAATTGTTGCGGGAGCGCTCGGTCTGGGCGCCCCAGTATTTGTCGGCGGGCACCTGCACCTCGCCCATGGTGTCCGTTTCAATGCGGAAGTTCATGGCTCCAGACAGAACAAGGCGGGCTTCCCGGCTGCAATCCGGAACGGGCCGGCGCGGCGGCTATAACCGCCTCGTCTGGCCGCTATAAACCGGCGGCGTCAGAGGATCTTCAGCTTGGGCAGATCCTGCACGTCAATGTAGCCGGTGGGCCGGCGTTTGGCATCGAGCGCAAACAGGTCCGAGATCTTGAACTGCTGGAAAATCTTCAGGGCGTCCACGGCCAGCGCCTCGGCCGGCACGGTCTTGCCGCCGCGGGTCATGAAGCTGCCGATCGGGGCCGTCAGGAAGCTGGCCCCGCCGCTCAGGGTGCTGCGCCGCAGGTCGCCGTCGGTGAAGATGCCGCTCAACCTGCCCCGACGGTCCACGAGGGCCACCGCTCCGGCCTTGGCCTTGGTCATGGCGAAGATGGCGGCCTGCACGGTGGTCCCGGCCTCCTTCAGCACCGGGCAGGCATCGCCGGTGCGCATGATGTCCTTCACCCGGAGCAGGAGGGTCATGCCGAGGGTGCCCGCCGGGTGGTATTTGGCAAAATCCTCCCGGGTCAGGCCGCGGCTTTCCAGCAGCACCATGGCGAGAGCATCGCCCAGGGCGAGGGCGGCCGTGGTGCTGGCGGTGGGGGCGAGCGCGAGCGGACAGGCTTCGCGGGGGGCGGAGTAGAGCAGGCGGTAGTCCGAGCCGCGCGCCAGCTCGCTGTCGGGCGCACCGGTGAGGGCGACCGTGTCCAGGCCGAATTTTTCGAACAAGGGCAGCAGCCGCAGCATCTCCCCGGTGGCGCCGCTGTTGCTCAGCATGATCGCGATATCCCCCTCGGCGCACAATCCGAGGTCGCCATGCAGCGCCTGGGTCGCATCCAGAAAGCAAGAGGGGACGCCGATGCTGTTGAACGTGCCGGTGAGTTTTTCGGCGATGTGGGCGTTCTTGCCGACGCCGGAAAAGATGACTTTGTGCCCGGCGGCGACGGCGGTTTCGACGGCCCGCACCACGGCGATGAAATCCCGGCCGAGCACCTTGGCCGTGGCCACCAGGGCCGCGCGCTCGACCGCGAGGCATTGGCGGGCCCGGGTGAGGATGGTCTGATCGGAGAGGGGCATCAAAAACTTGTGTTGGCGGAACGTGGGCGCAAACCTAGCGGTCGCATATTCTCGTTCAAATCATTTCCGCCCGTGCTGCCGCGCTCCTCCAAATTTGCCCGCTGGCTGCGACCCATGCTCGGGCTCGCGGCCCTGATGCTGGCCGGTTGCACCGGTGGGGATCGCGTGAAAACGGCGGTCGAGCTGGATGAGCCAGCCTATCGCGAGGGTCAGGCGCTGCTCAAGGCCGGACGCCGGCAGGAGGCGTTGTCGGCCTTCCTGAAGGTCATCGAGAAGCGGGGCGACGATGCGGCGGAATCGCATCTGGAGACCGGGCTGCTCTACGCGCAGCACATCAATGATCCGCTCTCGGCCATCTACCATTTCAAGAAATACCTGGCCCTCCGGCCCAACAGTCCGCAGGCCGCGCTGGTCCGGCAGCGCATTGATGCGGCGACCCGGGAGTTCGCCCGCACCCTGCCGGCCCAACCGCTGGAAAACCAACTGCAGCGGGTCGACCTCGTGGCGGCATTGGACAAGCTCAAGCAGGAGAACGAGGCGCTCAAGCAGGAGCTGGTTGATGTGAAGGCGGGTCGCAACGCGATCGCGGTGACCGGGGTCGACAGCGCCTCTGCCGCCACCGAGCGGGCTGCGCCCGGCATCAATTTCTCCGTGGAGACGATGCCCACCGTCCGCACGCGCCCGGCGCCCGAGTCCGCGCGTGCCCCCGCCAAAGCCCCGCCCCGGACCGGCTCCACGTCGCAAGCTCCGGCGCCGCCAGTGGCCAAACCCCAGCCAACGGCCCGCCAGCACACCGTGCAACCGGGCGACACGCTGTCCAAGATCTCCCAGCAATACTATGGCAACCGCACCAAATGGCGCGAGATCTACGCTGCCAATCGGGGCGTGATGAAAAGCGAGTCCGACCTGAAGGCCGGCATGCAGCTGAAAATCCCGTGATTGAGTGCTGCGCGGGTGCAGCCGCGCCGACCAGCGCCAGCACGCCGGCTCAGCCGGCGAAGAACTTCTGGATGCGGCGGAGCGAGGTGACGAGCCGGTCGATCTCCTGCTCGGTGTTGTAGAGGTAGAAGCTGGCGCGGGTGGTGCTCGTGAGGCCCAGCTTGCGCATCAGCGGCTGGTTGCAGTGGTGGCCGCCGCGGAGGGCGACGCCATCTTCGTCGGCGAAGGTCACGATGTCATGGGCGTGGACATTCTCGAACGCGAATGAAACAAGCCCGCTGCGCTCCGCGCCCTTCCGCGGCCCGATGATGCGGATGCCGGGCAGGGCGGTGAGCTTCTCCATCGCAATCCTGACCAGAGCGTCGTCGTGTGCTGCGATCCTGTCGCGACCGAGGGCTTCGAGATAATCGCAGGCCGCGCCGAGGCCGATGGCACCGGCCACGTTGGGGGTGCCGGCCTCGAAGCGCTCGGGCGCGGGCTTCCAGGTGGCGCCCTCGTAGGTGACTTGCACGACCATGCCGCCGCCGGTCTCGTCGGGGGCGAGTTTGTCGAGCAGGGCGCGGCGGCCGTAGAGGACGCCGATGCCAGTGGGGCCGCACATCTTGTGGCCGGAGAAGGCGAGGAAGTCGCAGCCGATCGCCTGCACATCGAGCGGGACGTGCCCGATGGACTGGGCAGCATCGATGACCGTGATGGCGCCGACGGCTCGCGCGCGCCGACAGAGTTCGGCCACGGGATTAATCGTGCCGAGGGTGTTCGAGATGTGCGTGAAGGCGAAGAGCTTCCCCTGGGGCGTGAGCAGCTTGTCCAGCGCTGCCATATCCAGCCCGCCTT
>JBDHQK010000054.1:0-16590 GCA_039807025.1 Lacunisphaera sp. | reverse complement strand
AACTCTTCCTCGACCTGCACGCCTCCCTCCCCAAGGAGCTGATGTTCGAGCGCGAGCTCCTCATCTGCCGCATGTAACTTGGTTCGGACCGACGAAGGGCTCAGCCACCAGCAGAAGATCCGCGGCGACAGTTTCTGCCGCATGTAGGTTGCCCTGCGGCAAAAAGTTTTGCCGAAACAAATTCCTGGCGCATGGTCTCAAGGCCATGCGCCTTTTGTTTCTCGCCCTGATCCTGCACGGTGCGGCGGTTTTGAAGGCTGCGGACCAGCCCCGGCCGGCCACCCCGGACGAGGTCGCACTCTTCCAGGCGGCGCTGAAGGGCAACCAATAGAGTCAGGCCTTGGGGATTGGGCTGACACGAAGAAAGCTGAGAGGGTCAGGCCGAGCCTGGGCGTGCTCGACTGGCGCTGAAGGAAAATCCTGATCGTGGTCCCTCTTTGGCCGCTCATCTTCGTCGTCAGATGGCGCCGGCATCGCACCCGGAATGGCCGCACCGGCCGGACGACCCTCACCGGCCAGCTCTTCAATCTTACGGCTGCCCGCCTGCTTTATTCCTGATCCGATCTATTCCTTGCAGCCCTGCACCGTTCGCCGGACTCGCCTGAAACAGGCGCACCCGCACCGACTGGCAGCGGACCAAGCCCTGTTCCGGCCGCCTCCAGGTGGGTTTCGCCCTGCTCGAGGTGCTGCATTTATGGGCGCGCCATAGGAATGATTGGCCGATAAACTCCCGGGTTGCCTGCCGCCACGCGGCTGGCATCTTGCAGCGCCATGTCCACGCCCCCGTCGCCCCCGGATGCCGTGCATAGCGAGGAGTTCCTCCGCACGCTCATGCGCCGCCAGTTGAAGCTCTCCGTGGCCTGTGCCGCCACGTTCCTCGCCGCCCTCCTCGGGCTACCGCTGCTCAACTACTTTGCGCCGGCCCTGATGGCGACGCGCGTCGCGGGCTTCACGCTGAGCTGGCTCATCCTCGGCGTGCTGTTCTTCCCGTTCGTCTGGATCATTTCCTGGCGGTTCATCAAGCGCTCGATCGCCCTCGAGGACGACGAAGTGAAGTCGGTCAAGCGCTGAGGCCATGATGCCGCCGCTCGCCTTCCTCGGTGGCGTGGATCCCTGGATCCTCGCGTTTTCCTTCATCACGGTCGTCGTGACCATCTGGATGGGCTTTCGCTCGGCGAAGACCTCCAAGACCGCGAGCGATTTCTTCGTCGCCGGCCGCTCGGTGTCGGTCGGCTGGAACGCCTCGGCCATTTCCGGCGAATACCTCTCGGCCGCTTCCTTCATGGGCGTGGCCGGCATGGTGATGTCGTCGGGCTACGACGCGCTCTGGTATCCGGTGTGCTACGCGTGCGGCTACCTGTTCCTGCTGCTCTTCATCGCCGGGCCGCTGCGCCGCTTCGGCGCCTACACGATCCCGGACTTCGCCGAGGGCCGGTTCGACTCGCCGCTGTTCCGCAAGATCGCCGTCTGCTTCGTGCTGTTCATCGGTTTCTTCTACACGATGCCGCAGATGAAGGGCGCGGGCGTGACGCTCGCCTACATCTTTCCCGGCCTGCCGTATTGGGCGGGCGTCGTGCTGGTCGGCGCCGTCATCACGCTGAACGTCGCCCTCGGCGGCATGAAGGGCATCACGCTCGTGCAGGCCGTGCAGTATTGGATCAAGATGTTCGCCATCTGCGTGCCGATCTTCGTGCTCGCGGCGGTCTATGGATTCTACGGCACGCATGTCGGGGCCAACACCGCGCCGGGTGAGGCGCCTGCGACCATCATGGAGGTCGCGCGCCACCCCTTGCCGGAGAAGGCGCCGAAGGACGCCCCGTGGGTGTCGCCCTTCGGCCCGCTGACCACCAAGGCCGTCAACGCCGCCGCCGCCGCGCTCCCGGCGGGGGAGCGCGGCGCCTACCTCGCCGAATACCAGCGGCCTTATTCCCTGCTCTACACCTACTCGCTCATCATCGCGCTCGTTTGCGGCACGGCCGGCCTGCCTCACATCCTCGTGCGCTTCTACACGAACCCGGATGGCGTCGCGGCGAAGAAGACCACGATGTGGGTCATGATCCTCATCGGCGTGTTCTACGTGTTTCCGCCCGTCTTCGGCGTCATCGGGCGCAATCTCATGCCCGAGCTCTATGCCGGGCTTGGGGCCAAGGGCACGGACAAGGTCGTGCTCGAGCTGCCCACGCTGCTGTCCCAAAAATACGGTGTCCTCGGCTCCATCCTCAGCGGCATCACCTGCGCGGGCGCGTTTGCGGCGTTCATGAGCACCTTCTCCGGCCTGCTGGTCTCGATGACCGGCGCGCTGGCGCACGACGTCTATGGCCGCATCCTGCGGCCGAAGTCCTCGGCGGAGGAGCGGCTGCGGGCCTTCAAGTTCGCGGCGGTGCTCATCGGCGGCGTGGCGATCGCGCTCGGCAGCTTTGTCGAGGCGCTGGAGATCAACTTCATGGTCGGCCAGGCCTTCGCCATCGCGGCGGCCAGTTATTTCCCGCTGCTCTTCATGAGCGTGTGGTGGCGCGGCATGACGATGAAGGGCGCGGCCACCGGCATGCTGACCGGCGGCCTCTGCGCGCTCGGCGCCGCGACGCTGACCAACCTCGCCACGCTGGCCCTCGACAAGGGCCCGATGGGGCAGGTATTCGCCGGCTTCAAGGGCCTGAACGGCTTCTTCGCCGCACATCCTTTGCTCCGCATCCTCTGTGAGCAGCCCGCCATCTGGACCGTGCCGCTGGCGATCGGCCTGATGGTCATCGTGTCCAAGGCCACCGCGGCGAGCGTGCCGGGCGACATCCGCATGAAGATGCTCGTGCTGCACGCCCCCGAGCAGCTCGGGCTTAAGCGAGAATACATCCAGGAGCACTCGGCCGGCGCCGGGCACTGAGCCGCGTTGCGGCTCAGAACGGCAACAACCACGGCACGAGCACGAGCGTTACCAGCAGGGTCAGGAGGGCCAGCGGCACGCCGACGCGCACGAAATCCATGAACCGGTAGCCGCCGGGACCGACTACGAGGGTGTTCACGGGCGAGGACACGGGCGTCATGAACGACGCCGACGCCGCGAGCGCGACGGTCATCACGAAAGGGTAGGGCGAAAGCCGCTGGTCGGTGGCGAGGGTCAGCGCGATCGGGGCCATCAGGACGGCCGTGGCGGTGTTTGAGACGAACAGACCGATCAGCGCCGTGAGAACGAAAACGGCCGCCAGCAGGGCGCGCGGCCCGGCGCCGCCGGATTGCAGGCCACGCGCCGCGAGTTCCACGCCCCCGGTCTGTTGCAGCGCCTCGGCAAAGGGGATCATGCCGGCAATCAGGACCAAGGTCGGCCAGTGCAGGGAACGATAAGCCGAGGGCATGTCGATGCAGCCGGCGAGCCCGAGCAGGAGGCAGGCGATGAGCGCCGCGATCACATTGGGAACGACGCCGGTCACCATCAGCCCGATCATCAGCGCCACGGTGGCCAGAGCGACGGGGGCCTTCGTGGCGGCCGGGGGCGCTTCGGCGCTTTCGGCCGGCGGGGGGCTCACCGGGGTTGAGCCCGGGGTGCCGAACCAGCGACTGGTCGCGAGCATCCAGGCGATGGCGAGCCCGAGCAGCGGCAGGCCGAATGGCGTGAAGGCGAAGAATCCGAATCCCGGGTGGCCCGCCTGGATCAGTTCGCGTTGCACGATGAGGTTGGGCGGGGTTCCGATCAAAGTCATCATGCCGCTGAGCAAGGCCGCCACACTGAGCGGCATCATGAGCCGGCGGGCCGGGATGCCGGTGCGGCTGGCGATGCGCCGGGCCACCGGAATGAAGATGGCGACCACGCCGGTCGAGCTCATGACCGAACCGAAGCCGGCGACCGCCACCATCAGGAGCGCGATCAACCGGGCTTCGTTCCGGCCCGCCCGGGCGATCAGCCGGTCGCCGATCCGCTGGACGATGCCGGTGCGCACGAGACCTTCGCCCACCACGAACATCAGCGCGATCAGGATGACGTTAGGGTCGGCGAAGCCGGCCAGCGCGTCCGTGACGCTGATCACGCCCAGCAGGGGCAGGGCGGCGATTACGAGCAGCGCCACCACGTCCATGCGCGGCCGGTTCAGCACGAACATGACGATCGTGGCGACCAGCAAGAGCAGGACTTTCAGGAGATCGGGGTTCACGGGCGTTCAGCGCAACTCCAGGCAAGGCGGGGCCTGAAGGCAAGTGTCCGTCCGTGGACGCGGTTACGTCTCCTCCGGCGGGGTGAAACCTCGACGCATCACATTCTCGGCGACACTCCGTGGGAAGAGGAAGTTCTCGAGGTAGCCTTTGCCGCCGGCCTTGGTGCCGCCGCCGGACATCTTGAAGCCGCCGAAGGGGTGGCGCTCGACGATGGCGCCGGTGCAGCCGCGGTTGAGGTAGAGGTTGCCGACGAGCATTTCGTTTTGCGCGCGCTCCAGTGCCTTCGGGCTGCGGGAGAAAATGCCACCGGTCAGCGCATAGTCGGTGCCGTTCACGAGGGCGAAGGCCTCGTCGAGGTTCTTCGCCTTCATGACGGCGACTACCGGCCCGAAGATTTCCTCGCGGGCGATGGCGTGCTCGGGCTTCACGTTCACAAAGACGGCCGGCGGCACAAAGTAACCCTCGGCGGGCGCCTTGCCCTGGAACGCGAGCTTCGACTCCTTTTTGCCCTGTTCGATCAGGCCAAGGATTTTCTTCTGTGCGTCGGCATCAATGACCGGGCCGACCATCGTGCCCGGCTTGGCGGGATCGCCGACGGGGAACGAGTCGCAGGCCGAGAGGAAGCGCTCGAGGAAGTGGTCGTAAACCTCGTCGAGGACGATGAGGCGCGAGAGCGCAGAGCACTTCTGGCCGCTGAAGCCGAAGGCGCTGTAGAGCGCAGCCGGGATCGCCTCGTCGAGGTCGGCGTCGTTGTCGATGACGAGCGCGTTCTTGCCGCCCATCTCGCAGACGACCTTCTTGAGGTTCTGCTGGCCCGGCTGGGTCTTGCCGGCGGTCTCCCAGATCTTGCAGCCGACGGCGCGCGAGCCGGTGAAGGCGATGAAATCGACCTGCTTGTGGCCGACGAGGTGCGCGCCGACGTCCTCGCCGAAGCCGGGGAGGAAATTGATCACGCCGGCCGGCACGCCGGCCTCGACCAGGATGTCCATCAGCACACCGCCGATGACGGAGGTTTGCTCGGCGGGCTTCATGATGACGCAGTTGCCCGCGACGAGCGGGGCGACCACGAGGCCGGTGAGGATGGCCAAGGGGAAATTCCACGGCGCGATGGCGACGCCGACGCCGCGCGGCGTCCAGGTCTGCACGCAGCGCTCGCCCGGGACGGCCTGCGTGACGACGGGCTTGGCGAGCTTGCGCATCTCGACCGCGTAGAAGCGGCAGAAGTCGATCGCTTCGGAAATATCACCGTCGGCCTCGATCCACGGCTTGCCCGCCTCGAGGATGAGCAGCGCGTTCAGCTCCATGCGGCGCGACTCCATGAGGTCGGCGGCGCGCTCGAGCATCTTCGCACGGTCCTCGATGGGCGTGCTGCGCCACTTCGGAAAGGCGGCGACACCCGCAGCGACGGCGGCCTCCGCGTCGGCGACGGTCGCCCGGGCCCACGAGCCGATGACTTGCGAGGGCTTGGCCGGGTTGACGGAGGCGATGTATTCGCGGTCGGAAATCTTTTTGCCGTTGATGATCAACGGCCACTTCTTGCCGAGCTGCGCCGTGTAGGTGGCGAGGGCGGCGCGCTGCTTGTCGCGGTTGGCGGAGAGCGTGTAGTCGGTGTTGGCGGCGTTGACGAAGGTGCCGGCCGGGTGCGGTTTGCGCGCGAGCGGCTCGGGCGCGGCGGCGATGGCGTTGACCGGGTTGCCGAGGAGCTGGTCCTTGGTGGCCTCGCCCATGTTCTTGATGCGGAGGAAGCCTTCGTTGGAGGTGTTTTCGAGCAGGCGGCGGACGAGGTAGGCCATGCCGGGCAGCAATTCGCCGACGGGGCAATACTCGCGGACGCGGTGCTTCATCTGCAGCAGAGAGGCCTTCAGCTCGTCGGCCATGCCGTAGAGCGCCTGGAATTCGTAGGCGCGCGGGTCGATGCCGAGGCGCTCGGCCTGGGCGATGACGTGGGCGCAGGATCGCACGTTGTGCGAGGCGAAGTTCGGCGTGACGATGTCGATGTTCTCGAGAAGGAAGAGCGAGAGCTTCTCGTAGTTGGCGTCGGACTCGGGTTTCTTCTGCCAGACCGGGATGGGCCAGTCGCGCTGCTGGGCGATGATGGTCTCGTAATCCCAGTAAGCGCCCTTGACGAGTCGGACGCTGAGCGGACGGTTGTTCTTGCGGGCCCAGGCGACGAGGTCGCGCAGGTCGGCCTCGCAATCGCGCAGGTAGGCCTGGATGGCGATGCCGATGGCCGGCTTCACGCGAAACTCGGGTTCCTCGAAGATGGATTTGAAGAGCTGGAGGGTGAGGTCCTTCAGCTTGTAGCTTTCCATGTCGAAGTTGATCAGCGCGCCGACCTCGGCCGCGCGGCGGAGGATGGGGCGGAAACGCTCCTTGAGCGCGGCGATGGAGTTCTCCGGGTCGGCCGGGTGGACGTCGGGCGTGAGGGCGGAGATTTTGACCGAGAGGTTGAGGCGGGGCAGGGGGCCTTTCGGTCCGAGGTCGGAGAAGCAGGGCTCCGGCTCCTTCGCGTAGAACTTCGAGACGGAATCGAGGATCTCGAGGTTGCGCTTGAGGAAGACGTCGGCCTCGGCGTCGTTGAGCACGGTCTCGCCGAGGAGGTCGATGGTGGTGGCGAGGCCGAGCTTGGTGTTCTTCTTGATCTGCTTGAGCAGGTCCTCGCCCGTTTGGCCGGCGACGAACTGACCGGCCATGTCCACGATCTGCGCCTTGACCGGGGTGGCGACGAGGGCGGGGGCGAAGGAGGAGGCGGCGAGGCCGGCCTTGAGAGCGGGGTTGAGCTCGACGGCCTTGTCGCCGAGGTATTCCTGCAGGTGGCGGACGATCTCGCCGGACGAGTTGAGCGAGGGCAGGACGTCCACGAAGCGGAAGAGCTGGGTCTTGAAGACCGGGTCCTTCATGGACCACTCCATCAGGCGGGCATAGGCGCCCTTCTTGGAGAACAGGGCCGGGGGCGGCTGCTGGTCCATGAGGGCGAAGACCTGTTCGCCCTTGGCGCGGATGGCGGCTTCGATTTTCGGGTCAGGGGTCAGGAAGGAGGACATGGGGGAGGTTTTCCTTGGAATGCCGCGCAGCGGGACGGGCGACAATGGGCGTGGCGGAAGGGGAACGGGCGTTCAGGGGTCCTAATTGAGACAAGTGAAATCCCTACTGGCCGCCTGCCATGTTGCCAAGCCGGGGTTGGCGGGGTTTGCTCCGGGCACTGCATGAAATGCCTCGGGCTCATTGGTGGCATTGGCTGGGAATCCACCGCCCTGTATTACCGCCTGATCAACCAGACGGTGCGCGAGCATTACGGCAGCCTGTATTCGGCGCGGCTCATCCTCAACAGCCTGGAGTTCCAGCGCCTCGACACGCTGGTGAAGGAGAACCGCTGGAACGATGCCGGGGCCGTGCTCGCCGAGGCGGCCGCCACGCTCGAGACCGCCGGCGCCGAGGCGGTCGTCGTGTGTTCCAACCTCATGCATTACGTCGCCGAGCATGTGGAGGCGGCGGTGGACATCCCGGTGCTGCATGTGGGCGACGCGATCCTGAAGGAGCTGCGGGCGGCCCGCGTGAATCGCGTCGGATTGATCGGCACCCGGTTCACGCTCGAGCATGATTTCCTCTTTGAGCGACCGGCGGCGGCGGCCGGGGCGGGGCGGCGGCGCCTGCCGGTCGAGGTGGTGACACCGGCGCCGGCGGATTTCGCCGAGCTCGACCGCATCATCTATGCCGAGCTCTGCCAGGGCGAGGTGCGCGAGTCTTCCCGCGCGACGCTTCTGCGGTTCGCCAAGGGCCTGCGAGCCCGCGGCGCCCAGGCCATCGTGCTGGGCTCCTCCGAGCTCGCGCTGCTGCTGAAGCCCGACGACTTCACGCAGCCGCTTTTTGACAGCACCGAGCTCCACGCCGTGGCCGCGGCACGCTGGGCGATGGACGACGGAAAGAAGCCTCGCCGGACGCGCTAGGATCTTGGTTATAGGCTTGGCGCGCCGGTTGTTGCGTGGCATGAGGTTTCTGCAACTCCGTCGCCGGGAGCCGTGTTCTAGGCATGAATGAAGATCCTCCAGTGCACACCATCACCACCGAAGGCGTAACGGCCCCACCCGACTTCACGACGTTCATGCGCAACTACCAGGACATGGTCTATTCCACCGCGGTGCGACTCATTGGCAATGAGACGCAAGCGGAGGACATTGCCCAGGAAGTCTTCATCAAGGCGCACGAACACTACGACAACCTCCGCACCAGCCCCTCCGCCGGCGGCTGGCTCAAGACGGTGGCGACCAACCTCTCGATCAACCATATCCAGCGCTACAAGAAGCGCTGGAGCTTTTTCTCCGACCTCGTGCACAAGGACGAGGAGGGCGGCGAGAAGGAGGTCGAGTTCGCCGCACCCGACGTGTTCTTCGCCGGCGTGGATTCCTCCGAGCGCCGCGAGTGGGTCGAGCGCGCCCTCGAAAAACTGCCCGACCACCAGCGCATCCCGCTGGTGCTTTACCATTTCGAGGACATGCCCTACGACGAGATCGCGAAGAAGACCCGCGTGTCCCTGAGCAAGGTGAAGACCGACATCCTCCGCGGCCGCGAGGCCCTCGCCAAGGTGCTGATGCGCAGCGGCGCCAGCCACGAAAATTTTGCCAACTGAAGGTGCCTCATGAACGAAAAAATGACACCGGAAGATCTCGAGAAGTTCATCCACCGCGAACTGCGCGGCCTGCCGACGCGCAAGGCCCCGGCCGGCTTCGAGGCGCGCTTCCAGCAGGCACTCGAGGCGCGCCAGGCCCGGTCCGCGCTTTCGCCGGAGCAAGTCGAGCAATTCGTTCACCGCGAGCTGACTGCCCTGCCGCTGCGCCGGGCGCCGGCCTCGCTCGAGGCGCGCGTGCTCGCCGCGATCGAGCACCAGGCGGCCGTCGCCTGGTATCACAAGTCCTGGACCTACTGGCCCGGCGCCGTGAAGGCCGCCTTCCTCGGCGTGGCCACGGGCTTGAGTGGTGCCGCCATGGCCGCGTTCTACCTGATTACCCAGGGTGCCGACACCAGCGCCATGACCGCTGCCGCCGGCGAGCGCTTCGCCGGGGTCGCCGCGCTTTTCCACGTCCTTCGCTGGATGGCCGCATATGCCAGCGCCAGCATCGCGAGCATCCCGCCGCTCTGGCTCTACGGCGGCCTGGCGTTTGTCGCCGCGCTCTATGCCACCTTCTTCGGCCTGGGTGCCGCCGCCTACCGCACCCTCTACCGCAATAATTGAGCGAATCCCCATGAACAAGTCCCGCCACTCTTTCCTTATTGCCGGCTGGCTGGCGTTCACCTTGGCGCTGTGGCCCGTGCTGCGCGCGCAGGAGGCACCGCCGCCGCCGGCCCCCGCTGAACCCACGCCGGTCGCGACGCCGGCCGAACCGCCTGCGACACCCGCCGCGGCGCCCGTGGCGGAAAAAACCGACGAGGCTCCGTCGGCCGACGACAAGGCCCTCGCGCCCGCGGAGAAACAGGCAGAAGGCGAGCTCCGGGAACTGGGCGCTGACGAGAAGAAGCCCGCGAGCGCGACCAAGAAGCGGTCCACCCGCACGCGCAGCTCCACAGGCCGGCACAACGATCCGCAGTTCGGCGACCACACCATTTCCGCCGGCAACACGCAGAACGAGGCCGTCTCGGTCTTTGGTGACACCACCGTGGACGGCCACGTCACGGACGCGGCGGTGTCGGTTTTCGGCAACACCACGGTCAACGGCACCGTGGACGATGCGGCGGTGTCGGTTTTCGGCACCACGACCATCAACGGCCACGTCAAGGGCGAGGCCGTCGCCATCCTGGGGGATGTCATCCTCGGCCCCGATGCCGTGGTGGATGGCGAGGTCGTGGCCGTGCTGGGCAAGGTCGTGCGCAATCCCGGCGCCCAGATTCACGGTGGCACGCAGCAGATTGGCAGCTTCGGGCCCTTTGGCGACTTCACCGGCCTGCGGGTCTGGTTCACCAAGTGCCTGCTGATGGGGCGGCCACTGGCCTTCGACAGCCGGCTGATGTGGGCGTGGTATGTCGCGTTCGGTTTCCTGGCATTTTATGCCCTGATCGCCGTGATCGCGCCCACGGGGGTGCAGAGGTGTGTGGACACGCTGGAGCAGCGGCCGGGCTCCTCCTTGCTCGCCGCCCTGCTCACGATGCTGCTGACGCCGGTCGCCTACCTGCTGCTGGTGCTGACGCTCACCCTCGTGATCGGCTTCGTGCTGATCCCGCTGTTTTCGCTCGGGCTGTTTTTCGCGGCGATCTTCGGCAAGATCGTGATGCTGGCCTGGCTGGGCCGGCGTTTCACCAAGCTGCTGGGCGGCGGCCCGCTGGCGCATCCCGTGTTCGGCGTGCTGATCGGCGGCGTGGTCATGCTCCTGCTCTATACCGTCCCGATCGGCGGCTTCATCCTCTACAAGCTGATGGGCATCCTCGGCCTGGGGGTGGTGATCTTCACCATGATCCAGGTGTTCAAGGCCAGCCGTCCGCCCAAGCTGGCGGCCGTGGCCGCGGTGGTTCCGCCGACCGGCGAGTTTCCGCCTCCGGTGGCCGCAGTGTTGCCGCCGGTCATCTCCTCGGCCACCCTGCCACGCGCCGGGTTCTGGATCCGGCTGGGGGCGGTGGTGCTTGACGCCATCCTGATCGGCATGGTGTGCGGCTTCCTCAGCAACATGTGGAGCGGATTCGGCGTGTTTCCGTTCTGGTTCGCCACCTATGGCGCCGTCATGTGGGCGACCAAGGGCACGACCATCGGCGGCATCATCTGCAGCCTCAAGGTCGTGCGGCTCGACGACCGCCCCCTCGACTGGGGCGTGGCCATCGTGCGCACCCTCGGCGGCTTCCTGTCGCTCTTCGTCGCGGGCCTGGGCTTCATCTGGGTCGCCTTCGACGACGAGAAGCAGAGCTGGCACGACAAGATCGCCGGCACGACCATCGTGCGGGTGCCGAAGGGGACATCGCTCCTTTAAGACAGGTTCTTTTCCCGGGCGCAGGGCTCTCCAGCCTTGCGCCTTTTTGTTTAAGGCCTTCGCTTGCGCCATGGCGAAGCCACTGGTCGGAATCATCATGGGCAGCTCCTCGGACTGGGAGACGATGCAGCATGCCGCCGCGCAACTCACCGCGCTGGGCGTGCCGTTCGAGAAGCGCGTCGTCAGTGCGCACCGCACCCCGAAACTCATGGTCAGCTACGCCGAATCCGCCGAGAAACGCGGCCTCAAGCTCATCATCGCGGGCGCCGGCGGCGCGGCGCACCTGCCGGGCATGACCGCCTCGCTCACCACGCTGCCCGTGCTGGGCGTGCCGGTGGAATCGAAGGCGCTGCACGGCCTCGACTCGCTCCTCTCCATTGCGCAGATGCCTGGCGGCGTGCCGGTCGCGACCTTCGCCATCGGCAAGCCCGGTGCGATCAACGCCGCGCTCTTCGCCGCCTCGCTGCTCGCCCAGTCGGACAAAAAGACCAAGCGGGCCTGGGAGAAATTCCGCGCCGCGCAGACCAGGAAGGTCCTCAAGACCAGGCTGCCGTGAGCGCGGGCCAGGCGATTCTCCCCGGGAAAACCATCGGCGTGCTCGGTGGCGGCCAGCTCGGCCGCATGCTCGCGCAGGCCGCGACGCGCCTCGGCTACCGCATCCACGTCTACGAGCCGGCGGCCAACTGCCCCGCCGGCGCCGTGGCGCACAAGGAGGTCAACGCGCCCTACGAGGACCTCGCCGCGCTGACGGCCTTCGCGAAGGAATGCGATGTCGTCACCTACGAGTTCGAGAATGTCCCTGCCGCGCCGCTGAAGGCCATCGAGGCCGTGACGCAGCTCCGGCCGCACTGGAATGTGCTCGAGACGACCCAGAACCGCTCGCGCGAGAAGCGCTGGCTGCGCGACCACAAGTTCCCGCATGCCAAATTCGCCGAGGGCACGGACGTCGCCGCCGGCATCAAGGAGGTCGGCGTGCCCTGCGTGGTGAAGACCGCGGACTTCGGCTACGACGGCAAGGGGCAGCTCAAGGTGATGACCGGGGCGGACATCCCGGCCGCGGTGAAGAAGTTCGCCGGCCAACCGGTCGTGATCGAGCAGTTCATCGATTTCGCCTGTGAGGTGTCGGCCGTCGTGGCGCGCTCGCCCGGCGCGGCCGTGCGGGTGTTCCCGATTTCGGAGAACATTCACACGAACCACATCCTGGATTTCTCCATCGTGCCGGCCCGCGTGAAGCCGGAGGCTACCGCGCAGGCCGAAAAGCTGGCGCGGCTCATCGCGGAGAAGATCAACCTCGTCGGCGTGATGGGCGTGGAGCTGTTCGTGACGAAGACCGGCGAGGTGCTCGTCAACGAGCTGGCGCCCCGCACGCACAACAGCGGACACTGGACGCTCGACGCCTGCATGACCTCGCAGTTCGAGCAGCAGGTGCGCGCCATCTGCGGCCTGCCGCTCGGTGCCGTGACGCTGCTCTCGCCCGTCGTGATGGTGAACATCCTTGGCGACGCTTGGGCGAAGGGTGAACCCAAGTGGGACGCGCTGCTTGCGCAGCCGAATGTGCGCCTGCACCTCTACGGCAAGGCCGACCCGCGCCCCGGACGCAAGATGGGCCACTTCACGGTGACCGCGCGCGACGCCGACATGGCGCTCGAGCTCGCCGAGAAATACAAAGCCCGTCTCGCGGGCTGATTTCAGTCCAGCGCGTAAAACGCGTGGTCGCCGGGGAAGCTTGGAACGGGGTGCGCGCCGAGCGGACGGGCGATGCCGACGAGGTTGAGCGACTTGGCGGCCGGTTCACTCAACACGCAGGTGGCGCCGAGGGGCTTGGTGGATTTCTCCATCCGGAACAGGAAGATGACATCGGTGCCGGCGAGCGATTCGCCCTGCAGGCCGCCGCTGATCCGGATGCGACCGTGGTGGAGGATGATGCGGAAGGGGCGGGGGACGGTGGCCTGGAACGCGACGAGCTCCTGCAGGGCGGCGGCAACCTTGGTGGCGGGGTGGCGGTCCTGCCGCCAGTAGGCGAAGAGCGCGTCCCCGAGGTAGGCGTTGATGGTGCCGCCGGAGCGGACTAGGCCGGGGCGGACGAGCTCGAGCCAGCGCTTGAAGTCGGCGGAGGCGGCCTCGGCGCCGACGGCGTGCGTGTGCGCGGTGTGACCGATGAGGTCGAGCATGAGCAGCCAGCAGTCGCCGGAGTGGATCTGGACCGAGGTGGCGCCTGATTCGGGGGCCGCGTTGGCGTTTTGCTGGCAGCGGAAGGTGAGGGTGGTGTCGCCGAGCTCGATCTTGTCGCCGTCGCGGAGCGCGACTCCTTGCTCGAGGCGGAGGCCGTTGTGGTAGGTGCCGTTGGTGCTGCGGAGGTCGGTGAGGAGCCAGCCGCCGCCCGGCGTGGGCTGGATCATGGCGTGGCTGCGCGACAGGCCGGGCTGGTCGAGGGCGAGCGTGTTGGAGGGAATGCGACCGATGGTGCAGGCGTTCTGGTCGAGCCAGTGCATGCGGCCGTCGGGGAACTCTAGCCAGGCTTGGGGGGCGGCGGACTCAGGCATGGGAGGGAATTCGACGAGCAAGGCCTGTCATTCTGAGCGCAGCGAAGAATCCATCAGGATTCATGCATCGGTGGTGACGAGCGAAAGTGCCGATGGATCCTTCGCTGCGCTCAGGATGACATGGGAAGGAAGCGCGCTGCCGGTTCGCATGTCACTTCAGCTTCAGTCGCCAGAGGTTGTAGGCGCCGCCGCGGTTGGAGAGAAAGTAGACGACGTTCGGGTCGGTCGGGGACCACGCGGGCTGGATGTCGTCGGAGCCGTTGGCCGTGAGCTGCTGGATTTGCGAGCCGTCGGCGTTCATCACGTAGATGTTGTTGTTGGCGCGGCCCTGGTCGTCCTTGTCGCGGTCGGAGACGAAGAGGATGCGCACAGGGCTGGCGAAGCTGGCGACGGGATTGAAGCAGTTGGCGCTAAGGAAGGAGTCGTCGGAGATGAGGTTGGTCTCCAGGCGGCCGTCGGGCTCGACGGAGTAGATCTGGCGCTTGCCGGAGGACTCGTCGAGGCGGGTGAAGTAAACCTTGGAGTGCTCGCGGTGGCTGACCTCCTCGGCGTTGATCTGGAACTGGGTGGGCAGGGCGCCATCGAGCTTCACGTTGCTGAGTTGCGGCTTGGCGAGCGGGTAGTTGGGCTCGAGGGAGAGGTAGACGACCTCGCGGTTGCTGTCGGTGTAGGTGGGACCGTAGTTGTAGCGTTGGTCGTTGGTGATGCGCGAGACGCCGCCGGCGACGCGGTTGTCGGCGAAGTTGATGCGGAAGATGTCGGGCTTGCTGAGGTCGCCGCGGTTGGACTGGAAGACGAGGACGCCGCTGCCGTCGGGCGCGATGATGGGGGCGGAGTCGAAGTAGCGCTTGTTGTTGTCGATGAGCCGGGCGGTGCCGCCGCCGTCGTCCTCGATGCGCTTGAGGAAGAGGGCGGAGTAGAACTTCGCGCCGGTGTCGTCCTGCGAGGTGACGGAGAGGATGGCGGATTCGCCGTCGGGCGTGATGGCGTAGGAGTTGAGGGCCTGCAGGGGGGCCTTGGGGTTCTGGTCGCGGCGGAGGAAGCGGGTGAGGCGCGAGAGGCCGACGGCCTCGAGGGCGCGCTCGCCGGTGTCGAGCGTGGCGAGGCGGGTCGCCTGGTTGAGCACCATGCGCGCGCCGGTGGGGGTCATCTCCACCGCGGGGGCGAAGAGGCCGACGGCGAGCTCGGTCACCGGCTTGAGCGTGAAGGAGAAGATGTCCTTGTAGTCGTGCGTGAGCGTGACGGTGGCCGGCTGGTAGATGGTGGGGATCTCGGCGCTGAGGACGAAGGTGGGCCACGGCTTGGACTTGTCGGTCCGGCTGAAGACCACGGGGAATTTCTGCGGGGCGACGCCGAGCTCGCGGTCGCCGAGGGTGAGAGTGGCCGCGATGGCGGATCCGTCGCCGGCCTTGGCGTCCACGCTGAAGATGCGCTCCTTGCGCAACTGGCCGAGCACCGTGTTGGCAGCAGGATTGTCGTAGGGCAGGTTGAAGGATTCGCTCTGGTAGTCGGCCTTGGCGACCGTGACCGCGAGGGGCTTCCACGGGGAGTGCTTGTTCTCGCGGGTGAAGGTGGCGATCCTGGTAAGCGGGGTCGTGCCGGCGGGCTTGCCGTCGAGGGTGACGGTGGCGCCATCGGGACCGGATTTGATGGTGATTTCCTTTTCAGCCGTGAGTGGGGCGAGGGTGACGGAGAGCTCGCGAATTTTTTCCTTGGTGCTCCACGAGGCGGTCTCGGTTTGGTAGCCGGGATTCTCGATGGTGAAGGCGTAGGGGGTGTCGCGCCGCTTGAGCTCGATCGTGGCGGGGGCGGGCAGACGCTGGCCGGTCTCGGTGACGATGGTGGCACCGGCGGGACTGACATTGATCTTGAGCGGCACGGCCCACCCCGGGACGGCGGTGACGAGGGCCAGCACGAGAAGCGAAACAACGAGGCGAAGCGGGCGCGTCATGGTGCCGCTAGCTAAGCGCCGGAGGGGAAGCACGGTCAACCCGGCATTTTGGTTTCGTTCTGGCGTCGGACGGCGCGCGCGCTTGACTGCGGGCTGCACCCCATGGAAAGCCAGCCCGAAAAGACGGTATTTGTCCCGCGCGCCAGCGCACCGAAGGACTTGTTCCAGCCGGGCGACGTGGTCGGACAATACAAGGTGGAGCGCGTGTTGGGGCAGGGCGGCATGGGCGTGGTCTATCTGGCGAAGCACACGGCGCTGAAGAAGGAATTCGCGCTGAAGGTCCTGCCGGCGCTGCTGGCTCAGGATCAATCCTTCGTGGCGCGCTTCAAGAAGGAGGGCGTGATGGTGGGTCGGCTCAAGCACGCCCATATCGTCAACGTCACCGACTTCGGCGAGAGCGAGGGCAAACTCTACCTGGTGCTGGAATATGTGGACGGCGGCTCGCTGGAGGAGTGGTTCGAGAAGAACCGCCGCCCCGGCGGGGGGGCGCCGGCCGCGGAAGTGCAGCGGCTGACCGGACAGATCCTGCAAGGCCTCACTCATGCCCATGAGGCCGGCCTGGTGCACCGCGACCTGAAGCCGGCCAATGTGCTGCTGGAGAAAACCGGCGAGGCCAAGATCTCCGACTTCGGGCTCGCGCGCGTGGGGGACGAGGCGGAATACCGGCGCGCCGGCGGCACGGCGTCGCCCTTCGCCGGCGACAGCGTCACCACGACGGGCACCATGGTCGGGACGATCGATTTCATGTCGCCCGAGGCGCGCAGCATGCAGCCCTCGGATGCGCGATCCGACATCTGGGCGGTCGGGGTGATGACCTATTATCTGCTGACCGGAAAGAAGCCGCACGGGATCGCCGAGCCGCCGTCCCGGCTGGTGCCCGGGCTCGATCCCCGCTGGGACAAATTCATCAAGGTGTGCCTGGCGCTGGATCCGGCGCAGCGCTACCAGACGGCGCGTGAAGCTGCGGAGGCCTTGCAACAGATCTCGCGGCGCAACGGCGGGCGCC
>JBDHQK010000053.1:0-16642 GCA_039807025.1 Lacunisphaera sp. | reverse complement strand
AAGTCATACCACATCGACTTCAACTGGTAGGCCGGCCCGTAGCCCTCGATGAAGATGTTATTCCGGACGACGATGTCGTGCCCGCCGTTGCTGTAAACCGTGCCGTAGGATGCGACCTTGTAGAACACGTTGCCCTCGATGAGCACGCCGGCGGTGGCGTCGTCGCAATACACGCCCATCATCCATTTCCGGTCGGGGCGGCCGACGTGGTGGAAGAAATTATGCCGGACGACATTGCCTTGGTCGCTGGGGTCGCGACCGAGATACCAGGCGGAGACGTCGTTGGAATTGAGCGCGACGTGGTGCACGTGGTTGAACTCGAACAGGTGGTCGTTGCCATGGACGAAGATCGCGTGCTGGTCCGCATCGTAGATCTCGTTGTGCACGACGCGCTGGCCGCAGCCGTCCACGACGATGCCGGACGCGCCCATCTTGTTGCGGCGGCTGAAATCATGGAGGCGGCAATCGGTCACGATGTTGTCGCCGCGCTCGAGGCGCTTCTTGCTGCCGCCCCCGAGGAAGATGCCGCCCGAGCCGGTGTTGTAAACCTCGCAGCCCTCGATCACGTGGCGCTCGCCGGCGTCGCGCTCCCACACCGTGTCCTGATAGAGTTGGGAGTGGATGCTGCCAAGCTGCCGCGAGGCCGGCACCCCGGTGTAATCGTCCGCCGTGATGCCGGGAAAGGTCTGCCGCGCGCCCTGCCCCAGCAGGATGCCCGCCGTGCCGACGTTGCGCACCGTGCAGTCCACGATGCGGTTGTCCGATCCCCCCTCGATGGAGAGCCCGAGCCCACGCCCCTGCTCGATCGTCACCCCGCGCAGCGTAACGAAGGAAACGTGATCCAGCGCGACCAAGGCGTCCTCGATCACCGACACGGCGATGCTCGCCTGCGTCATCTCGCCCGGCGGCCACAGGTAGAGCCGGCCGGCCGCGGCATCGACATACCACTCGCCGGGTTCGTCGAGTTCCTCGAGCAGGTTGAGCGCGACATATTGGTTGTAGTTCTGGCCGCTCCCGAGCGCATACATGTGCGGCGAGGCGAGCGTGAGCTCCCGCTGCGCGACATCGATGGCGGCGAGGCGGATCTTGTCGTCGGCAAACCCGTGGTTGAAATAGCCCTGCAGCCACACGTCCGGCACGCCCACCCAGCGCTCGTGCCGCGGATCGGTGTATTTGAAGCGGCCGGGCCGGTTGCTGTAGTCGCCCGTGCGCGGCATCGAGCCGGGATCGACGATCGCGCCCATCGGGATGCCGCCGGTGTTGGGATAACGCGCCAGCGGCAGCACGGTGTCGTTCCAGAACAACTCGATCGGCGCCGGCACCACGGGCTGCCCGTGGCCAAACTGCCGGTGCGCGCCAAAATCCGTGATACCCAGCGCCCGCAGATCCGCCACGAGCACATGCGGCCGCGCCTCGGGCAGGAGGCGCGCCACCACCGCCGCGTCGCGCACCGGGCCGAAGGCCTGGGCCGGGATCGTGCGCCCACCTGACAGTCGGACGGTCTCGCCCCGATAGGCCGCATAAGTCACCGGCGCGGCGGCCGAGCCGCTGTCGTCCTTGGTCAGCTCAAAGGTGCGCGCCAGCGGATAGGTGCCGCCGCGCAGCCAGATGGTCACGGCCTCGCTGGCGCCGGACGGCTGGGCCTTGCGCCAGGCGCGCACCGCATCGCGCGCGCCCTCGGGCGTCCGCCACGGGGCGGACGGCGTGCCGGGGTTGCGGTCGTCACCCTGCGGCGAGACGTAGCGTTCGAGCGCCTGCGCCGAGGCCAGCAGGCAAAGTGGGGCTATCCACCGACAGAATGTTTTCATGGGAGAAAGCAAGGAGACGGGGACAGGCTATGGGGAGAGTCGCGCCCGGCACCAGCTCAACCGGCGGGCGTTGGCGGCCGGCGGCCCCAGCGCCAGAGGAGCGGCTCGAGCACGCCAAACTGGTCCGTCAGCAGGCCTTCGTAGCCGCAGGGGCGGTCATCCCAGTAACGCCAGTCCACGCCGCTCTGGTTGCCGCCAAAGACCTTCGCTTCGGCAAAGCCCGCGCAGAGGCGCTTGAGCAGCGCGTCACCCTCGCGCATGAACCCGCAGTGATACAGCGCCATCACGAAGTGCCGCGTCTGCGAATGCGTGCGACCGCCGTTCTGATAGTAGCCGAAGGGATAGCCCTGGATGATGTCCGACAGATCGTGGTCGGGGATGTGCCGGAGGTTGCCGGGCAGGCCGAGCGCGGCGTCGGGCAAACCGGCCTGCTTCGCCTCGGCGAGCAGGCGGCGCAGGATCGCGCGCCCCTCGTCCACCGAGAGCAGGCCCTCGGCGATCGCCGCGCCGTTGACGGGCAGGAACGCGTAGTCATGCAGCCGGTTCTCGCGGCAGCGCCAGCCGGCGAGCCAGCCGGTGGCCTCGTTGTAGAAAGTGTCGCGGTAGTTCGCCCGGAGCCAGCCGGCCCACTGGGCCACTGTCTGGGCCTGTCCGATCTCGCCGAACCGGCGCAGGCCCGCGGCAAGTTCCTTGAGCGCGCCGTAGAGGATGGCGTTGGCGAAGGCATCCTTCCAGCCGAACGAGATCACGTCGAACCAGCAGGTGCTCCACTGCTTCGTGCCGCTCACGCCGGTGCGGTGCATGCTCTCGATGAGGCCGTCGCCATCGAGGTCGCGGTCGCGGGCAGCCCGCAGCTTCTGCGCGATGTGGGGCCGGAATTCGCGATACCACGCAGGTGTCGCCGTGTGGCGCAAGTATTCGCCGAGCCCGCGCAGGGCGGAGGCGCCGGTCTGGAGGTATTCATCGTCGGCGTCGTGCGAGGAACCGTCCTGCAGCAGGCGACCCGCGGCATACCCGGGCCCGCCGGTCAGCCACCGCTCGAGCGAATGCCGCAGGAACTCCGTCGCCGGCAGCCCGGGCAGGATGTCGCCTTGCGGCCGGGTCACGGCCGCCCAGGTATCCATGCAGATCGGGCAGTGCATCGAGGCGCCGTTGTTGCTGAGCGTGGCGGTGTCGGTGCGGAAGGTCAGCGCGGTCCACTGCGTGCGGGCCAGCGCACGGCGGGCGACGGCGGGCGCATCGTCGCGGAGCAGCGGGGCGGGCCGCTTCGGGCGCAGCGTGAAGACCGCGCGGTGTCGGCCAGCGGGCAATCGGTAGAGCCCCTCGGCGGTGCGGGCCTCGCCCACCTTCAGCTCCAGGGTGTTCAGGTCTTGTGAACGGAAGCAATCGCTCCGGGCCCAGCCCGTGGCGGTTGCGGACCCGACTTCCCAGCTGCCGAAAGCCGGCAGGGTCAGCAGCGCGGGCAGTGCCACGGCGCCGGCCTCGCCGGTCTCGAGCAGGCGGCCGAGCACATGCGACGGGGCGGCGCTGTTGCGCAGGCCGATCTGCCAAGCCGCGCTGTGCCAGGCGAACGCCGCGCGCTTCGCCGTGCGCTCGGCGCGCAATGTCAGGCCGCGCGCGGTCACCGCCCACGCCAGTCGATAGTGCTGTCCGCCGGCCGTGAAATCGTAGGTCACTTGGTTGCCGCGCACGTCCACCGTGCCCTCGAGGGCACACCGGACGACCGGCGCCAGCACCGGCGCGGTGCCGAGCGGATGAAACTGCGGTCCCTGGTGAAAAAGCGGCGCGCGCGTCGCCAGCACGTTCTTGCCGGCGTTGGCGGCATCCTCAATGAGCAGGCCGAGATGAGTGAAACCCGGTCGCCCAAGCGCAAAGCCCACCTCGAAATCCTTGGTCCGGTAGCGCACCTCGCCATCCCGGCAACTGGCGCGGACGCCGGCCGGCAGGCCGCCGAGGCGGATCGGTCCCGCTGTCAGCAACCGCTCCTCGCGCAAGGCCGGCGGGTTGAGCACCTCGCCCTCCAGAACAAAGGCCGACATGGCGAGATTCCAGGGCGTCCAGCCGCCGTCGATGCCCGAGCGGCGCAGCTCGATGATCACGCCGGTCGTGACGACCCGCGGCAGGTTGAGCCAGTCCACCACGCCGGGAATGCCCGCCTTCAGGCCGTCGCGTTGCAACAGCACCCGCCAGCGCCCGCCGCGCAGGGCCAGCACGCGCAGGCCGGTGACCCAGTCGAGGTCCTGCCGGCTGCCGCATTTATGGTAACCGGCCCCTCGTCTCACCCCGAGGCGGTGCAGGCGCGCCGGGCCGTGGAGCCGGACGACGCGTTGGTGGATAATGCGTTTTTTGGGCACGTCCCGCTCGCCGGGCAGCGGCCGGGTCCAGACCGCGCGGCCGGCGTCGAGGCGGCGGTTGGTGAAGAGATCCCCCATCGGGGGCTCCAGATCGGTGAGCGTCAAAAGGTCCTGCGGCATAGGAGAAAGTTGTGTCCGGATCGCGCCCCGGTGGATTCGCATCCTACGGGGGCTAGTCGCGTGTTGCCTAAAAATTTCCGGTCAGCCTGCGAATGCCGAGCCGAGGGTAATGCAATTTCTGGGATTTGTTTGGTGTTACTTGGCGCACGGGCGCCTTTGCGGTTGCCGGGGGGGCCGGCTCTATTTGAGCTGCGCGAACTTCCCTTACCCAACTTATCCTTATGCCCTCCACGCCCGCCTCGTTGTCCCTGACTTCCGTCTATTTTCCCACGGCCGCTGAGCCCGCGGAAATCACCGCCGCCCGCGAACTGGCCAAGCTGACCGGCGCAAAGGCCGCCGCCGGCACCGGTTCCGGCGTGACCGTCGCCCTCGCCTCGCGCGGCCTGCCGGCCAAACTGCCCTCCAAGGCCAAGGACGCCAAGGCTTGGATGTGGCTGCGCATCGCCGACGACGGTTCGGGTGAGATCTGCGCCACACACGGCTCCTTTCTCTACGCCGCCGTCCGCCTGCTCGCCACCGCCCCCGGCGACCTCACCCGCGAGAAACTCGCCGCCGGCCTCCTTCTGCCCGCGAGCTTCGGCTGGCACCGCCCGCACTGGGACGCCTGCTATACCCAATACTGGCGCAGCGTGCGCAACTTTAATCAGGAGCATTATGTCGCCTCGCTCGCCGAGGCGGGCTTCACGCACTGCGAGGTCAACGGCCTGCAGGCGCACATGCCCTACGAGGACTTCGTCCCGTTTGAATACTACCCGCAGTTCTACTCCTACGCGCCGGGCTTCAACCACTTCGTGGACACCCCGCTGACCAAGGGCATGTGGCCCGCGCTCTATCTCGACGCCAACCTGAACAACCTCGTCAAGCTGGCCGACCTCGGCCGCAAATACGGCCTCAAGCCGGGCGTGTGCATGTTCGAGCCGCGCACGCTGCCGGAGCGCTTCTTCACCAAATACCCGTCGCTTCGCGGCGCACGCGTGGACCACCCGTTCCGCTCCAAGCTCCCACGCTACACCATGGCACAGGACCACCCGATCGTGCAGCGTCACTACCGCGAGGCCCTGCAGAAGATCATGCGCTCCGTGCCGGACCTCAGCTACATGTCGGTCTGGACGAACGACTCGGGCGCGGGCTTCGAGCACACCGCCTCGCTCTACGTCGGCCGCAACGGCGGCCCCTACATGATCCGCGAGTGGCGCAACCACGACAAGATCGCCCAGACCGCCGGCCAGAGCATCGGCCGCTACCTCAAGAACCTCCGCACCGCCGCCGCCGAGATCAACCCCGACTTCGACGTCATCCTCCGCATCGAGCCCTTCAAGGTCGAGCACGAGCAGATCAAGGCCGAAATGGGCGGCCACGTCACCTGGGAGGCGCCCTCGCTCAACGTCCGCGGCTACCATGTGCCCTACTCGCACCCGAAGTATCCCGAGAACCAGGCCGTCGCCGGCAGCCTCTTCCACACCAGTATGGACAAGTCCGAGAAGGACGCCCTCGCCACGGCGCGCGCGTCGAACGTGGACCCCATCCTGCAATACTCCGCCTCCGGCGTGATGAACCACGAGCCGCTGCTCGGCCTGCCCTTCCCGCGCCTCCTGCACCAGAAGCTGACCGCCATCCGCGACACCGGCCTCAACCGCATCAGCGCCCTCGGCGGCCTGACCAACATCGGCAAGGCCCCCTACTGGCCGAACCCCGTCGTCATCCGCGCGGCCCAGTTCTTCCCCGAGAAACCCATCGAGACCGTCCTCACGGAATACGCCACCCAACTCGTCGGTCCGGCGCAGGCCGCGACCCTCAGCGGCGCGTGGAAGGAATTCGAGGAGGCCCTGCTCTGGCAGCCGCTCGTCGGCCTGTATTGCGCCTTCGGCTTCTGCTGGCAGCGCACCTGGGACCGCCCCTTCGTGCCCGACATCGAGGCCGTGCCCGCCGCCGACCGCGACTACTACGAGAAGCACGGCTGCTTCCAGCACAACAACCCCGGCCTGAACGATCTCGGCAAGGACGTGCTCTTCGACCTCATCACCCGCGAGTCCGGCGCCAAGATGGCCGCCGACATGGACACCCACGTCATCGCCAAGCTCAAGCCGCTCATCGCGCGCCTCGATGCCCATATCAAGACGCTCACCGGCGAATCGGCGAAGGTCTTCACCGATCTCCGCGACCGCGTGCGCGCCTACCTGCACTGGGTCACGAGCCTCCGCAACGTCTGCGCCTGGTGCGAGAACGTCTACGGCTATCTCGACGCCAAGGCCGACGCCGCCACCAAGGCCGCGTGCGAAAAGAAGCTCCAGGCCGCCATTGACCTCGAGCTCGCCAACATCCGCGGCCTCATCGAGCTCCTCGAGACCACGCCGCACGAGGTGCTCGTGCTGTCGGGCGTCGCCGAAAACACCTTCTTCTACGGCGAGAACCTCGTGTCGCTCCTGAAGACGAAGATCCAGCTCACGGAAAAATACCGCCACGCGAAGCCGCGCATCGACAAGGATATCTACTGGCGCCCGATTCCGGGCACGGTGTGGCCGGAAGGTTGGAGCGCCAGCGCCGCCACCTGAGTTTTCGGTCTGTCAGGTCAGCAACCGCCGGGTGGCGTCGCGCAGGTGTGCGCGCCACAGCCCGGCGGTTCTTTTTTGTAGGGGCGTCCCGCGTGGACGCCGCGGATGCGCTTTCAACGCGGGCGCAACCCGCCCGGAGGCCGGGTTCCACCTTGAGGCAAATCCTCAGTGCCCGCGCACGCGGCGCCGGTAATCCGACGGCGTGAAGCCGATCTCCTGCTTGAAGGCCTTGGAGAAATGGAACACGTCGCAGAAGCCCAGTGCGTCGGCGATCTGCTTGAGCGAGGTCTCGCCGTGGTAGATGGAGGCGCAGGCCCACTCCAGCCGGCGGCGCTTCTGGTAGCGGCCGGGCGACTCGCTGGTGAGCTGCACGAAGCGCTTGCGGAAATTCTCGTAGTTCAGCCCGACCAGCGGCGCCACCTCCTGCGGGGCGAGCCAGCCGGCCGGGCTGCGGTCGCCCAGCAGCCGCAGGCTCTTCTCCAGCCAGGCATCGCGGCCGGTCTGCTGCGAGCTCTCCGCGTCGGCCGCGACCATGTCGGTGATCACATGCAGCAGCCGGCCGAGCGCCCGCAGCGGCGCTCCCGTGCTGTGGAGCGGCTCGCTCTTGACCACCTCATGCAACCGGCGCCGCCAGTAATCGACCGCGCCGAGCCGCAGCACTGGATGCTCCGGCGCCACCAGCCCCTGCGCGCGCCACAGCAGGAACTGCGGCCCGTCGAACACGAAATAAATCTGCGTCCACTCGGTCCCCGGCAGCGGCCCGTAGGCATGGGCGATCTCGGGAAAGACCAGCACCACGTCGCCCGGCCCGAGCTCGAGCTTGGCGCCGCGGGCGTCGCGGTAGTAGCCCTTGCCCTCGACCATCAGCACCAGCGTGAACCGTCTCAAAATCCGCATCCCCATCGGGTCGATGCCCGGCACGTTGCGTAGCAGCCCGGCCAGTTCGATCTCGCCGACCGGAGTGCGCAGCGGGCTTTGCAACCAAGGTTCGGAGCGGTATTTCGGCAGGGAGGGCACCGGCCCAAAATTTACATGACTTCTCCCACTTCAACCATTTAATGCGCCGGTAAACCCGTGTAACTTACCGCTATGAGCACCACGATTGCCCTGCCCCAGCTGTATTCGTATGGCCACGCGCTCGAGATGGCCGACGACAAGGTCGGCCTCCTGCGCGACTCGCGCGACGCGATGGACGACGTCGCCGAGCTGCACCGCCGCTTCGACACCGACGGCTACCTCTACATCAAGGGCGGCCTCGACCGCGACGAGGTGCTGGCGGCGCGCCAGAGCCTGGTGGACGGTCTCGCCGAGGCCGGCGTGCTCGACGAGAACCACCCGCGCATGGACGGCGTCTGCAAGCCCGGCTCCGGCTACGTGTTCAAGCCCGAGCTCACCAACAATAATCCGGCGATCCAGAACCTGCTTTATTCCGGCCGCCTTCCAGATTTCTACACGAAGTTTTTCGGCGAGAACATCCGCCACTACGACTTCACCTGGCTGCGCGCCATCGGGCCCGGCAAGGGCACCAACCCCCACTGCGATCTGCCCTACATGGGCCGCGGCACGCACTCGCACATGACCTGCTGGGTGCCCTACGGCGACATCTCCTTCACCCTCGGCGGCCTGATGGTCCTCGAGGGCTCCCATAAGCGCATGGACCTGCTCGAGAACTACGTTTACCGCGACGTGGACGCCTTCTGCGAAAACAAGCCGAAGGAGGCCGAGGCGGCCAAGGCCGGCAAGTGGGCCTTCACCGGCACGCTCTCGCACAACCCCCCGGCCGTGCGCAACAAGTTCGGCGGCCGCTGGCTCACCACCGAGTTCGAGGCCGGCGACTTCATCACCTTCGGCATGTTCCTCGTCCACGCCTCGCTCGACAACCGCAGCGACAATCGCCTGCGCATCTCCAGCGACGCCCGCTACCAACGCGCCAGCGAACCCATCGACGAGCGCTGGGTCGGCATCAACCCGCCCGGCCACTCCCTGGCCGGCAAGCGCGGGCGCATCTGCTAACCATCCTTCTCGTTCTTTTAATCGTTCTCGTTTTCCAATAATCCAACGAGAGAAAGATTAAGAGAAAGAGAACGAGAACAATTCCATGGTCGCCCCCGCCAAATCCGCCCCCACCGCCGCCACTTCCGCCACCGGCCGCATGGCCGCCGTGCAGGACATGGCTCGCCTCCAGCGCATCCTCTTCGAGACCGAGCGCGAGTTCGTCCGCACCGCGACCACTCTCATCTACCGCGTCGGCGAGCCGGAGCTGAAATACCTGCTCTGCCAGCACGTGTGGGAATCCGCCAGCCACGCCCGCTTCCTCCGCGAACGCGGTCGCGAGCTCAGTGGTTTCGGCACCGGGGAAAACGTCCGCCCCGCCCTGCGCCGTCTCTTCAACGAGGCCGTGATGCCAGCCGACGCCTACGTGGCCCTCGCCGGCTTCTACCGCGTGCTCAAGCCCGCCCTGCTCGCCGCCTACCGACACTACCTGCAGGCCACGCACCACCTCGCCGACTGGCCCTCGCGCAAGCTGGTCGAGGAATTCATCATGGACGAGGAGCGTCACGCTCAGGAAATCCTCGCTTACCTCGGCACGGCCGACGACCCGGCCTGGATCGCCCATCTCGGCAGCGCGCTCATGGCGCAAGGCGGCCTGCTCGGCGAGGCCCCCGCCCTGCCCCTGTCCGCCGGTTTCACATGGGAATCGGAGGCCCGCGCCTACCAGCACCCCGCCACCTGCAACCGCGGCAAATATCCGACCTGCTCCAGCGTCTTCAGTCACGATCCCGACGAGACCCCCATCGTCCGCCCTTGGCTGGTGGACCCGAAAACCGACGCCCGCGTCATCCGCCTCATGGTTTATGTGTGGCTGATGATGGAGCTGGATGCCGTCGATTATCTCGCGACCGTCTTCTACGACACGCCCGAGGCCCCGTTTGACCTGCACCACGACCTGGCCCGCCACCTCTGGGACGAGTCGCGCCACAGCCAATTCGGCTTCCGCCAGCTACCCAAGCTCGGCGTGGACCTCATGACCGTCGAGCACTCGCTCGACCTCTACAACATCCTCATCCAGATGCCGCCGCACGAGCGCTACGCGATGATGACAATGGAATTCGAGGCCGGCAGCTTCCCCACCAAGGCGCTGGTCATGGACCGCGTGCGCGAGCTGAGCGACTTCGAGGCGGACACGCTCCTGGCCTTTGATCGCAACGACGAGCAGAATCACGTGCGTTACGGCCACCGCTGGCTGCCCGAGATCATGAAACTGTGCGGCGACACTCGCCCCACCGACGAATTCGTGAAGGCCACGCAGGCGCGCTTCGCCGAGCTGGCCAAGGTCCACGGCGGCCGCACCCCCCACGCCCTGCCCCCCGAACAGCGCCTCACCGGCACCAAGATTCTGAAGCTCGCCGGCGTGGTTTAAGGCCTGCCTTGAGGTGGAACCCGGCCTCCGGCCGGGTTGGTTGAAACGCGCTGTGCCCAAGGAGGTCATTGTGCATGGCCCAAACCCGGTCGGAGGCGGGTTTCACCTTACCCACAGGCCGGGTAATTTTCATTTATTTTCAGAATGATTCCTGTCGCCGAGCGTGCATAGTTGCCTCCAGTTTTACACCTGTTGTTCACGTCCACCCTCTCTCCACGCATAAAATTGTGACGTCCACCAAGAAAACCTACCGCGCCGCCCTCGTCGGCACCGGCGCCATCGGCGACGCCCATGTCCGGGCCGTCGAAGCCACTCAGGGCCGGGTCACCCTCGTCGCCGCCGTCGATATCGACGCCCAACGCGTCGGCGATTTCGCCCGCAAGCACGGCATCCCCGGCCAATACACCGACTTCACGGCCATGCTGGCCAAGGAAAAGCCGGACATCGCCCTCATCGCCACGCCGCCCGCCCAGCACATGCCCATGAGCGTCGCCGCCATGGAGGCCGGGGCCTGGGTTCTGTGCGAAAAACCGCTCTGCGGCTCGCTCGCGGAGTTTGATCTCATCTCCGCCGCCGAACAGCGCACCGGCCGCTACACCGCCTGCATTTTCCAGATGCGCTTCGGTTCCTCCACCGCCCACCTCAAGCGCCTCGTTGCCAACGGCCAGCTCGGGCGGCCGCTGGTCGGCGTCTGCAACACGCTCTGGTATCGCGATGTCGCCTACTACGCCGTGCCGTGGCGCGGCCGTTGGGAAACCGAACTGGGCGGGCCCACCATGGGCCTCGGCATCCACGCCATGGATCACTTCCTGCACCTGATGGGGGATTGGCGCAGCGTCCGCGCCGCGGCCGGCACGCTCGATCGCGCCATCGAGGTCGAGGATGTCTCCATGGCCATCGTCACCTTCGCCAGCGGCGCCATGGGCTCCATCGTCAACAGCGCCCTCAGCCCCCGTCAGGAAACCTACATCCGCCTCGACTACCAGAAGGCCACCGTCGAGCTCACCCACCTCTACGGCTACACCCGCGACAATTGGAAGCTCACCCCCGTCCCGCCCGCACAGGACGACGGCCTGCTGCAGGTCTGGCAAAGCTTCCCGCCCGAGGTCGGCGCCACCCACGGCACCCAGCTCAACGCGATGGTCGCCGACATGGACGCCCAGCGCCGACCGCTGACCTCCGGCAACGAGTCGCGCCAGACCCTCGAGTTGCTCACCGCCATCTACAAGTCCGCCTTCACCGGCGAGATCGTCACCCGTGGCTCCATCCAGCCTGGCGACCCCTTCTACAACGCCCTGCACGGCCACTGCGCCCCCAAGCGCACCAAGGGCCAGCCACCGAACGGCCAGGGTTGAGCTCCTCCGCCATGCCCCGCGAGCCCCTGGCATCGCGCACGCTCACCGGCTACCTCTGGGGCAGCCGCCGGCGGCTCTGGCGAGGCCTCGGCCTCTCCCTCCTCCGCTCCCTTGCGGTGGCGCCCTGTCCGTGGCTGTTCCAGCGCATGATCGATGTCGCCGTGCCCGCCCGCGACCACGCCGCCATCCTTGAGCTGGCCGGCGTGTTCCTCCTGCTCCTCGCGGCGCACTATGTCTTCTCCGTCTGGGGGGCCAACGAGATCGCCAAGGCCATGGCGCAGATGATGGTCGAGCTGCGCTCCCGCCTCTTCTTCAAGCTCCAGTTCCTCAGCTTTGGCTACCTCGACCAGCAAAAGACCGGCCGCCTCCTCTCCAAATACGCCTTCGACACGCAGAAGGTCGAGGCCCTGCTCTACAACATCCTCAACCAGTTCCTCCCGAATGTCCTCTACGGCGGCAGCATCTTCGTGATCCTCGCCGTGCTCAACTGGCACCTCGCCCTCGTGCTCGCGCTCGTCATCCCCGCCTACGCCCTCGCCAAGTGGTATTTCTTCGCCCGCATCCAGAGCAGCAACACCGCCGCCCGCCTCGCCCAGGAAAAGCTCACCGGCACCGCCAGCGAATACATCTCCGCCCTCCGCCTCGTCCGCAGCTTCGGCGAGGAAAAGCAGGCTGAGGCCGACCTCGACCGCAGCAGCCTCGACTTCGCCCGCGAGCGCGTGGCCCAGAGCTACCTCAACGCCATCTTCGGCACCTTCTGGTATGTCAGCATCCAGGTCATCGCCCTCGTCGTCATGGCCGGCGGCGCCCTGCTCGCCATCCGCGGTGATCTCTCCTACGGCACGCTCTTCGCCTTCGTCGCCGGCCTGCCCTTCGTGCTCGGCCCCATCCAGGCCTTCGTCAGCCTGAGCGAGCAATACTTCATCGGCCGCGAGAGCTACCACAGCATCAAGGAACTTCTCGACTCCGCCTACGTCGAGGAATGGCGCGGCACCCGCCGCACCGGCCGCCTCCGCGGCGACCTCGTGTTTGACGGCGTGACGTTTGCCTATCCGACCGCCCCCGACCGCTCCGTCCTGCACGCCATCGACCTCACCATCCGGCCCGGCGAGCATGTCGCCTTCGTCGGTCCCTCCGGCTCCGGCAAGAGCACCCTCGTCAACCTCCTGCTCGGCCTCTACGCGCCGGTAGCCGGTCGCATCCTCATCGACGGCGTGCCCCAGGCCGAGTGGGACATGCGCTGGATCCGCCGCCAGCTGGCCGTCGTGTTGCAGGACAGCCTGCTGCTCTCCGGCACCATCCGCGACAATCTCCGCTTCGCCCGCGCCGACGCCACCGACGCCGAGATCCGCGACGCCGCCCAGCAGGCCAACGCCGAGGAGTTCATCGCGAAACTGCCCGAAGGCTACGACACCTTCGTCGGCGAACGCGGCGTCTCCCTCTCCGGCGGCCAGCGCCAACGCCTCGCCATCGCCCGCGCCCTCCTCCGCAACCCGCCCGTGCTCATCCTCGACGAGGCCACCTCCGCCCTCGACTACGAGAGTGAACGCCTGATCCAGGAAGCCCTCGACCGCCTCTGCGCGGGCCGCACCGTCATCACCATCGCCCACCGCCTCAGCACCATCCGCAACGCCACCCGCATCATCGTGCTGGCCGGCGGCCGCCTCGTCGAGGAAGGCGACTTCGCCACCCTCTCCGCCCGCGGCGGCGCCTTCGCCCGCCTCGTCGCCGCGCAAAATACTGGCGATGACACCCTCCGTCCCTAAGCTTCCTCTCATGAAAAAACCGTTGTTCGCCAGCCTCCTGCTTTTCTGCGCGACCCTCGCCGGCGCCCAGACCACCTTCCCCGGCCTCAAGGCCATCCTCTCCGCCGCCGAGTGGCAGCGCGCCGGCCTCGACCGCCTCACACCCGACCAGATTGGCGTCATCGACGCCGCCCTCATCCGCCAGCAGGCCGGTGCCACCGCCCGGCTGCAGTCCGAGCTGACCACGGCCCGCGCCGCCGCCGCCCCGGCTCCCAACCCCAGCCTGATGCAACGCTTCGGCCTGCCCCTCTTTGACGACGGCGACTGGCGCAACATGCCCCCGCTGAAGGCCAGGTTCGCGAAATGGGAAGGCGGCAACCGCTTCCGGCTCGACAACGGCCAGGTGTGGGAGGGCAGCGAACCCATCACCTACGACCTCGCCGGCAAGGACCTCGAGATCCACGCCCGCCCGCACGGCCAGTTCGCCCTCGTGGTGGACGGCGTGAACACCACCCTGCGCGTCATCCGCCTGCGCTGATCTCCATGCTGACCCTGGCCAACGCCGAACTCACCGTCTCCCTCATCGATCCCGCCGCCGAACACGCCCGCCTCGGGCCGCGCTACTGCTGGGGCGGCTACATCTGGCAGGTGTCGGACCGCAGCATCGGCACGCTGCTGACCGGTCCGGAGTGGCCGGAGCCCACCCCGCTTCCGCACAACGGCCAGGGCCTGCCCGAATCTTTCCGCCACAGCACGACCGAGGGCGCGCCGCTGCTCTGGGATGGCGCTGTCGGCCTCGCCCCCGGCTCCGGCACGCTCGGCCGCGACCCGGCAGGTAACATCATCGTCACCACACCCTGCGAGTGGCAGGTCAAGCTGCAGGATACCCGCGCCGTGTTCCGCACCGACCAGACCGTGGGCCGCTGGGCCTACACGCTGGAACGCACCATCGAGCTGCGCGGCCGACAGATTGTCTCGCATTCGCGCCTGACCAATCGCGGCACCGCCCCGCTCAAGCTCGAGTGGTTTGCGCATCCCTTTTTCGCCCTGCAGGCCGACGGCCTGTTGCGCGTGATCCTGCCCGAGGGCACTCAGATGGCCGCGAACCACGGTTATCAACTCCACGGCCGCGAGCTGACGCTGCCCCGGCCCTTCATCGGCCTACATGGCGGCCACCTCGAGCACCTCACCCTGCCCGCCGGGCAGCCGCTGGCCGCCACCCTCTCGCATCCCCGGCTCCAGCACGTGCGCTTCGCCACCGATTTCATCTCGTTCAAGTGCGTCCTCTGGGCCAACGGCAACACTCTGTCCCTCGAACCCTTCCTCGCCCTCGACCTCGCCCCCCGCGAGGCACGCGAGTGGACGCTGACCTACGACTTCGGGCCGGTTAATTAAGGTGGAACCCGGCCTCCGGCCGGGTTTTCAGGAGAGGCATTGAGCAGTGTCGTCGCATCCGCGCTTAGACCAACCCAGCCGAAGGCTGGGTTCCACCTTAAGGCTTCCGCAACTCGATGATCTCATCCCCAGGCTGCAGCGCCCGCGATGAGCCGGCTTGATAGACCCAGCCGAGCCCCGTCTCGAGCGTCACCTTCCCGGCGTGCAGCCGTGCGATCGAGGCGTTGGCCAGCCCCAGCACCGTCTCGGTCGGATTGAACTGCAGGTAAGCTCTGATCTTTGCGGCCCGGCCCTCGTAATCGGCCTTCGTCGCGGGGGCGGGATGATGTGGGTTGATCACCGCCGGGAAGATTCCCAGCGAGGTGCGGCTCGGAATCTCTGCGGTGGGGAAGTCGTTGGTCGTGCCGATGAGCAGGCCGGCGACATTCGCGCCGGCGCTCGAGCCGCCATAGGGCACGCCCGCCGCCACGCGCTGGCGGATGAGTTCCAGCTGGCCGGTGCGGTAAAGCTCGCCCAGCAGCACGAAGGTCTCGCCGCCACCGATGAAGATGCCGTCGGCGCTCTCCAGCAGGGCCCGGGCCCCGGCCGCATCGTGCCGGTGCAGCGATTCCGCCGCCGGCACGCCGAGATGCGCGAAGGCTTTTTGCAGGCGCGCCTCCATCTGGTCACGGCTGCCCGGCAGGCTCGCGTGCAGCACGAGCGCGACCTTTTTGCAGCCGGCGTAGTGCCGCCGCATCACGTCGAGCGTGCTGTCGGCAAAATGGTCGCCGTTCATCATGCTGCCGCCACAGACCAGCACCGAGGGCTGGACCGGTGCGGCCGGCGCCGCGAGCGTAGCGAGGAGGAGGCCGCAGGTGAGCCCGAGCAGTTTGATGCGCATGATGGCCTAACAAAATGATTTTCCGCGTGGCCACAACCCCGCACGCTATCTTTCATGCCGATTCATTTTGCCCGTCGCGGCGCCCCGCCAAATGTATCAGCATGATTCCCCCGCTGCCCCGCGCGTCCGTCCTGCTGATCATTTTAACCTGCACCGTCTCCACGGTCCTCGCCGCCGACCGCACCGTGGACCTGCGCTACGGGATGCCGACCTGGCACCAGCCGTTGGGCATCCCCGGCGACTGGCACAAGCCGATGGCCAACGAGCGCGGTGCCCTGCTCTACGATTTCGGTCCCGGCCCCTACGTGCAAGGCCTGACCGTGGTCGAGCTCGGTGCGGAGGGCGCGCCGCTGGAATTTGTCGCGCAGGCCTTCGCCGATGGCCCGCGCGTCCCGATCATGCGCACCCAGTTGCGCCGGGGCGCCGCGACCGTGGAAATCACCACCCTCAGCCTGGCTCCGGTCGCCCCGGCCGAGTCCAACGGCCGCACCCCCGCCTACGAGCGCCTCGACGGCATCAGCGGCGTGCCGCATTGGGCCCAGCCGGTGGAGGGCGTTTCGCCCGAATTCCGGAACGTCGCCTGGGGCAACAACCGTCCGGTCGCCTACCGCTTCCGCGTCCCCGCCGGTGCCGCCAAGCGCGTCATGCTCGGCTTCTGCGAGAGCTACAAGAAATACCTGTTCCAGCGCACCGCCACCATGGAGGTCGAGGGCGCGGCCACGCAGGCCGCCGATCTCGCCCTGAACGCCCCGCTCAACTCGCCGCAGGTGTTTCTCTTCGACGCGCGGGACGAAAACAACGACGGCTGGATCAATCTCCGCGTCTTCGCCCCGCAAGGCCAGGATCCCAACTCCACCCTCGCCACCATCGCGGTCTATCCGGCCGGCACCACGCTCAGCCGCACGGAACTCGTCGCCGGCTCCCTCGCCGAAAAGGACCGCGCGGATCTCCGCATCGCCTGCGGCCTCGAAATGAGCCGCCAGCCGGCCCGCACCGACCTCGTGCACGCCCG
>JBDHQK010000230.1:0-2584 GCA_039807025.1 Lacunisphaera sp. | reverse complement strand
TGAAGACCAAGTCGGTGCATTCTCCGATCGAGAAAACGGATGGCCTGAGGCTCCTCGTCGCGCGTTTCCGCGGCCACGGGCTGCCGGTGGATCGCTACGATGTGTGGATGGCCAGCCTGGGGCCGAGCGAGAAGCTGCTGAAGGCCTTTCTCGCGGAGAAGGTCACCTGGACGGAGTTTTCCAAGCGCTATTGCGCCGAGATGTTCGCCGACGCCGCGGGCGACAAAAGCAACACCACGATCAAGAATCACGGCCAGAAGTTCACGGTGCGGCTCATCGCCAGGCTGGCGCAGAGAGAAAACGTCACGCTCCTCTGCCACTGCGCCGAGGACGCGACCCAGTGCCACCGCTTCCTGCTGCAGAAGTTGATCGAGCGGGAGGGTTAACCTTACTTCACAAACGCACTCACGAAGGCGTGCACGGGCATGGCCTCCAGTTTCGGGCGATGCGCGAATAGATCCATGAGCTGCGCGGCCTTGGTGGCGCCGTAGTGCGCGGCGAAGGCGTCGCGGGCCTTCTTCTGGAGCACCGGGATGCCCTCGGCGCGGCGGCGGCGGTGGCCGATGGGAAAATGCACCTCGATGCGTTCCGTCTTTGAGCCGTCCTTGAAGAAAACCTGCATGGCGTTGGCGATGGAGCGCTTCTCCGGGTCGAGATAGTCCTTCGAGTAGGATTTGTCCTCGGTGACCTTCATCTTCGCGCGGAGGGCGTCGATGCGCGGGTCGGCGGCGACCTTGTCCTCGTAGTGGTCGGCGGTGAGTTCGCCGAAGATGAGGCCGATGGCAGCCATGTATTGGAGGCAGTGGTCGCGGTCGGCGGGGTTGTTGAGTGGGCCGGTCTTGTCGATGATGCGGATGGCCGACTCGTGCGTCGTCAGCTCGACGCGGTCAATCTGGTCGAGGCGGTCTCTGACCTGAGAGTGGAGTTGCAGCGCGCACTCGACAGCGGTCTGGGCGTGGAATTCGGCGGGGAACGAGATCTTGAAGAGCACCTGCTCCATCACGTAGCTGCCGAGCGGGCGCGCGAGCTTCACGGCATTGCCCTTGAAGGAGACATCTTGGAAGCCCCAGGTCTTGGCGGTCAGGACGGAGGGGTAGCCCATCTCGCCGGTCATGGCGATGAGCGCGAGGCGCACGGCGCGGCTGGTGGCGTCGCCTGCGGCCCAGGATTTGCGCGAGCCGGTGTTGGGTGCGTGCCGGTAGGTGCGCAGCGCGGAGCCGTCGAGCCAGGCGTGCGAGAGGGCGTTGATGACCTGGTCGCGCGTGCCGCCGAGCATGACGGCGGTGACGGCGGTCGAGGCCAGGCGGACGAGGATGACGTGGTCGAGGCCGACGCGGTTGAAGGAGTTTTCCAGCGCGAGCACACCTTGGATCTCGTGGGCCTTGATCATGGCGGTGAGGACGTCCTTCACCGTGAGGAGCGGGTGGCTGGGGCGCGTGGCGGCGCCGGGAGCGAAGACCTGTTCGAAGCCGTAGGCGGTCAGGGGTGCGTGGAAGGCCGAGGGCGTGAGGCCGGCGGCCTGATGGCGCGAGAGCCAGTCGGCGGTGGCGAGGATGGAGCCGAGGTTGTCGGAGGGGTGGCCCCACTCGGCGGCCAGCCAGGTGTCGTTGAAGTCGAGCCAGCGGACGATGGTGCCGAGGTTGAAGGCAGCCTGCACGGGATCTAGCTCGTGGCTGGTGCCCGGGACGCGCGCGCCGTGCTTGATGGTGGTGCCGGGCACGACGGGGCCGAGGAGCTTGGTGCAGGCCGGATAGGCGAGGGCCATGATGCCGCAGGCGAGCGTGTCGGCGAGGCACCAGCGGGCGGTGTCGTAGGCCTCGGCGCTCGTGATTTTCGTGTTGAGCGCGTAGTCGGCGAGGTCGGCGAGAAGCTGGTCGGGCGCGGGGCGGACGTTGGAGATGAGGGAGGACATGGCTTGAATCGTTCTCTTACTCGTAATCATTCTCTCCGCCTGAGAACGAGAAAGATTACGAGAACGAGAACGAGTTGTTAGCGGATTAACCCCTTTGGGCGAGCGGCGGGAACGGCCGGTGGTCGGGGCCGGTGTAGTTGGCACCAGGGCGGATGATTTTGCCGTCAATGCGCTGTTCGATGACGTGGGCGGCCCAGCCGGCGGTGCGGGCGATGACGAAGAGCGGCGTGAACATCGCGGTCGGCACGCCCATTTCATGGTAGGCCACGGCGCTGAACCAGTCGAGGTTGGGAAACATCTTTTTTTCGACCCACATGAGCGTCTCGATGCGCTCGGCGATGGCAAAGAGGTTCAGGTTGCCGGTCTCGGTGCAGAGCTGGCGGGCGATTTCCTTGATGATGGCGTTGCGCGGATCGGAGACCGTGTAAACCGGGTGGCCGAAGCCGATGACGATTTCCTTGCGGCCGATGCGCTCGCGGATGTCGGCCCCGGCCTGGTCGGGCGTGCGGTAGCGCTGCTGGATCTCGTAGGCCACCTCGTTGGCGCCGCCGTGCTTGGGGCCGCGGAGCGCGCCGATGGCGCCGGTGATGGCGGAGTGGAAGTCGGTCGCCGTGCCGGCGATGACGCGCGCGGTGAAGGTCGAGGCGTTGAACTCGTGTTCAGCGTAGAGGA
>JBDHQK010000052.1:0-16724 GCA_039807025.1 Lacunisphaera sp. | reverse complement strand
GCGGGATACGGGCTCTTCTCCTCCTCGTTGGTGTAGGGGAGGCCGCGCTGGACCGAGCAGAGGTGCAGGCTGCCGTCGGGCAACTCGGCATAAAGCCGCAGGCAAAGCGGCGAAGGCAGCTGGGCCGGCGCGTCGATGACGCCGTAGAGGCCGCACCGGGCGGCGGTAGGGAACTGGGGGTAATAACCTGCGGGGCCGGGCGAGGGCAGGCCATGCCCGATGGTCTGCCAGACCTGGAGATCGAAGGTGGCGAGCACGCGCTTGATCGGCAGCGTTTCGTGGAAGAGATAGCCCAGCACCGGCACGCGGCCGAAGCCGCTGCGGACCAGGGCGGCGGGCTCGTCGAGGTGGCCCTTGAAGGGCGGGTGCGGATGGCGCAGGTCGCGCGGCCAGGGGAGGGAGGCGACGAGCTTGTGCGCGAGCCCGGCGAGCGGGCGCGCCGGCTCGCGGCGGGCGGCCCAGAGCAACAGCTGGAGGGCCCGGCCGTATTCGTGCCAGCGCAGCGGCGGACCCGAGGGCATGGCGACTTCGGCGGGCGGCAGGGCACCGTCGGCCGTGAACCGGATGGTTTGAAACGCGGACCAGCGGCCTTCGATTTCGAGGACTTCCAGCGCGAGGTCGGAAACGCCGGCCGGCAAATCCACGACGATCTTGAACTCGGCGAGCGCCACGGCGCGGCCGGTCTGGAAATGCGCGGCGAGGTCGGCGCGCGGCCAGCCGAGGATGCCGGGGAAGATCCGGCCGCCCAGCCGCGCGCGCACGTCCACGAAGTGCCCGCCGGGCCGGGGCATCACCCAGCCGCCCAGGATGTGCTGGCCGGGGGCGAGCACGGCGCCGGAGGCGTGCGACTCGAGGCGGGAGAAGCTGAAGGCGGTCTCGTGCATGGCGGGCGGCTCAGCCGAGCCAGGCCTCGCGGATCATCCGGAGGTGCTGCGGCAGGGCGCGGGCGTGGTGGTAGTTGCGGGCGGCGCGGGCGTAGGCCATCGAGGGCATCTTGTCGCGGCCGGCACAGTGATCGTCGAGCGCCTTGAGGAGGCCGACGGCGAGCTTGAAGGGGTCACCCGGGCGCACGAGGTGGGCCTCGTCGGTGTCGGTGACCATCTCGGGGATGCCGTTGACGTCGGTGCTGACGATGCGCGGGCCGAAGACCATGGCCTCGAGCAGCACGCGGGGGAAGGATTCCTCGAAGCTCGTGCACACGAGGAGGTCGGCGAGCCGGTAGAAGTCGAAGATGTCGCCGGTCTCGGGAAAGATCCGCACGTCGGACAGGCCCATCATGCGGATGTCGCCGGCGAGGGACTCCATGTAGAGTCCCTCGCGGGCCCCGACCATGACCCACTGGATCTTCCGGCCGGGGAACTTGGCGGCGAGCTCCTCCTTCATGAGGTCGATGGCGCGGATGAAGATGTGCTGGCCCTTGCGCTCGCAGACGGAGCCGATGTTGACGACGAGGATGGCGTCGGGGTCGAGGCCGTGCTTGCGGCGGAGCGCGAGCGGGTCGTGCGCGGCCTTGAAGGCCTCGATGCGGCCGAAGTCCACCCAGCTGCGGAGGGTGCGGAAGTTGTCGTTGACGTTCAGATCCTCGTGGAGGTCGCGGGTGGCGCGGGCGGTGAAGACGACGCGGGTGGCGCAGCGGAAGGCCTCCTCGACGCAGCCGTGCATCAGCGGCGGGAGCAGCGGGGCGAAGAAGCGCTTCACGGTGTTGCTCTCGTGGACGTAGAGGGCGGAGGGCTTGCCGAGGTGCGCGGCGAGGTGCACGGCCCAGAAGGCGGTCATCGTGTTGCAGACGAAGACGTCGGCGTGCTCCCAGGTGCGCGCGGCGGCGAACCGGCCGAGCGCGGCGGCAAACTCCGCCGGGGATTTTGCGGCGGCGAGCGGGGCGGCCTCCCAGAGCTCGACCTTGAGGCCGGCCTGCTCGAAGCGGGCGCGGAGCGGCCCGTCCTGTGGCGAGGCGACGGTGACGGTGACGCCCGGCTGCTCGGCGAGGTAGCGGGCGAGCTCGAAGAGGAAGATCGGCGCGCCCTCGTAGTTGAGGTTGTGGGTGACGACGAGGGCGCGGAACGGCCGCGGGGTCTCGGCGTAGCGCTGGTGCCAGGGGTTGAGGGGCAGGTGGCGCGGCGGGAAGTCGAGCGCGTCGCTGCGGTAGGGGTCGCGGGCGGTGCCGTGGGCGGCGAGGTAGGCGACGTGCTCGCGCTCGGCGTAGGCGGAACCGCGCGAGGCACTGCCGACGTGGCGGAGCACGGCCTGAGGCGTCCACACGATGCGGTGGCCGGCGGCGCGGGCGCGCAGGCAGTAGTCCACGTCGTTGTAGGCCACGCGGAGCTGCGTTTCCTCGAAGCCGCGCAGCTCACGATAGAGGCCGGTGCGCGTCAGGAGGCAGGCGCCGGTGACGGCGGCCACGTTGCGCGCGGCCTGCGGGAGGAAGAGATAGCCGAGATCCTCGGCGGGCTCCCGCTCGAAGAGGACATGCGGCAGGCCGTCCTCGGCGCTGAGTGAGATGCCGGCGTGGTTGATCGTGCCGTCGGGATAAAGGAGCTTGGCGCCGACGATGCCGACGCCGGGGATGCTCATCCAGCCAACCATGTCCTCGAGCCAGCCGGGGTCGAGGGCCTCGACGTCGTTGTTGAGGTGGAGGACCAGCGGGGTGGCGGCGCGGGCGGTGCCGAGGTTGACGAGGCGGGAGTAGTTGAAGCCTTCGCCGTCGGCCGGGGCGCGGACGACCTCGGCGTGCAGGTCGGCGCGGGCGGGCAGGGCGGCGAGCAGATCGAGCGCGGCGGCATCGGTCGAGCCGTCGTCCACGACGATGATCCTCACCGATTCCTGCGGCACGGTGCGGGCGAGGGAGTCGAGGCAGCGGGCCAGCAGGTCCGCGCGGTCCTTGGTGGGGATGACGATGGTGACGGGGTTCTCGCGCAGGAGAGCGGGCTCCCAGCGCAACTGGTGGAGGCAGAGCGCGTAGCTTTTCGCGAAGGCCGGCAGCATGGGCTCGGCGCGCAGCCCGCGGCGGGCGACGGCCTCGGCGATGCCCCGGCGCGCGGCGTCGAAGAGGTAGCCCTTCTGGTCGCCGCGCGTGGCCGTGCTCTCGGCGTGGGCGCGCCAGTGGTAGCAGACATAGGGCACATGGACGACATCGCGGTCGGGGATGAGCTCCCAGCAACGGAGGAAGAGGTCGATATCCTGGGCGCCGTTGAAGTCGGGGCGGAGGCGGCCGGCCTTTTCCACGATGGCGCGGCGGATGACCGTGAGGTGGTGCGTGTAGTTGTGCGTGAGGGCCATCTCCGGGCTCCAACCGCCCTTGAATTGGGGGTCGAAGCGGCGGCCGGTGTCGTCAATCTTGTCCTCGTCGGTGTAGAGGTAGGCGGCGGTCGGGTGGCGGACGATGGTGGCGGCGACGTGCAGGAGGGCGTCGTGTGGCAGGAGGTCGTCGTGGTCGAGCAGGGCGACGAACTCGCCGGTGGCGAGGTCGAGGGCGGAGTTGGTGGCGCGGGAGATGTGGCCGTTCGCGGGACGGAAGACGGGCTTGATGCGGGCGTCGGCGCGCGAGGTCTCCTCAAGGATGCGCCGGACGTGCGGCTGGGGTGAGGCGTCGTCGGCGATGCAGAGCTCCCAGCGCGGGTAGAGCTGCTGGCGGAGGCAGTCGAGGAGCTCGCGCAGGTATTTTTCCGGGGTGTTGTAGGCGGGCACCACGACGCTGAGGAGCGGGCCGCCGGCCCTGACCAGGGCGTCGGCGTCGTGCTGGAGGACGGCCCGCAGGCGCGGGGTGAGGCGGTTGTGCCAGCACCAGCGGGTGTAGGGATCCTGGTCGCGGCGGCGGACGACGGCGGCGGGCAGCGAACGGGCCTCGCCGCGGTCGAGGGTGGCGCCGAGATGCCGGTGCAGGCGGGCGATCTCGGCCCGGGAACCCGGCCAGCTGTCGAAGACGAAGCGGCCGAGCAGGGCGCCGCGGAGAAAGGCGGCAACGACCTTGTAGAAGCGGGCGCGGCGGTAGAGGGGGATGGGGCCGGGCAGGCCGTGCCGCTGGTCGAGATACATGCGGCGCGCGAAGGCCAGCGGGCGGCGACCGTCGGGCAGCTCGGCAAAAATCTTCAGGTTGACGGGATTCGGCGTGCCGGCGCGCAGATCGACCAGGCCGTAGTAGCCGGACTTGGCCGCGTGGGCGTGGGCGGGGTGGTGGGCGGCGACGTCGGGCCGGTCCTTTGGGTAGACAATCCGGTTCTCGGTGAGCACGCCGGTGGTGGCGCTGAGCTGGCGGATTTCGGAGCCGGTGCCGAAGAGCCAGCCGGTGATGCGGAACTTGTCGTAGCCGGCATTGATCCAGTAGCCGGGGTTCTCGATGAAGCCGAGGAAGTGTTCGCCGATGGCGATGTCGCTGTTGGCGGTGAGGAGGTCGGCCAGGATGCGGTCAGCCTCGCGGCAGAGCTGGCCCCAACCGAGGTGGCCGAAGTGCTGGTAGAGGTAGTCGAGCGACTGGTAGACGACGGCGGCGCGCAGGATGCGGGCGGGCTTCCGGGCGTCCGGGGGGAGGGCGGAGGTGTCGAGCTCGACCCGGAAGAACTCGCGCCATTGGGTGCCATCGTGCCAGTCGAGCGCGAGCTCGCGGGCGCCACGCCAGACCTGGACGCGCTGGATGAAGCCGGTGCGGAGGGCGGGCAGCCCGCCGCCGAGGGCCGCCTGGGTGTCCGGCCGGTCGAGGCCGTAGAGACCGAGAGTGGCGCGCCGATCCACGCGGGCCCGGATATCAACGCATTGGGCGCCGGGGCCGGCGAAGAGCCAGCCGGTGACCTCCAGTCCGGCGGCTTCCGGCCGCCAGTGGGCGGGGCTGTCGATGTGGAAGCTGGGCGCGGCGGGAGCGGTCATGCAACGGGTTCGAGATAAAGCGGGTGGGGCGGAAGGGAGTAAAGCCCGTTCCCGGACTGCGGAGGCACAAAAGGATTGGCTTCGCCGGGAGCCTGCCTTTGGGTTCGCCGGATGCGGCCTGCGCCTGACACCCCCACACCCGCCCGCGAGCCGACGCGTGGCGAGGCCCGGTGGGCGCTGGCACTCTTCCTCGCCGGCCTGGCCTTCCACCTGTGGGGCATGACGGTCGGCTGGGAGAGCAAGAACATGCCGGGCGTCGAATACCGGCAGGCGCAGACGGCGCTCTCGGCCCTGTTCATCAAGCAGGAGCGGAATTTCTCGCTGGAATATCCGACGCCGGTGCTGGGCAAGCCCTGGTCCATCCCGATGGAGTTTCCGCTCTACCAATGGACCGTGGCGGAGCTGAGCCGGCAAAGCGGCCTGGGTATCACGATGTCGGGGCGGCTGGTGGGCATCGCATGCTTCTACCTGGGTCTGCCCGCCCTCTATCTGCTGCTGGCGCGCTGGCGGGTGCCGCCGGCGCGACGCTGGCTGGTGCTGGCCGTGGTGGTGACGTGTCCGTTCTACATTTTCTACGCCCGCGCCGTGCTCATGGAGACAATGGCGCTGACTCTGGCGCTGTGGTTCTGGGTGGGCTTTGAACGCGCCGTGGCGGAGCGCAGCCGCGGCTGGCTGGCGGTGGCGGTGCTGGCGGGCACGGGCGCCGGCCTGGTCAAGGTGACGACCTTCATCGTCTTCCTGCTGCCGACGGGAATCTGGGCCGCGCTCCGGCTCTGGCGGTTGCGCGCGGCCGGCCGGTGGGCGGCGGAGATCCGCTGGATGGCTGCGGCGGTGGCTCTGCCCTTTGCCTGCACCTATGCCTGGGTGCGCTATGCCGACGGGGTGAAGGCGAGAAATCCGCTGGCGGGGTTCCTCGACTCCGGGCATCTCCAGTCGTTCACTTGGGGCACGCTGGAGGCGCGGGTTTCGCCGGCGCTCTGGAAGATGACTTGGCGGATATTCTCCGAAGAGCTGAGCGGCTTTCTCGCCTGGGGCACCTGCGTGGCGATCGTGCTGCTGGCCGGGCGCAGGCGGTGGCGCGAGATTCTGGCCTGCGTGGGCGGCTTTGCCGCGGCGCTGCTGATTTTTCCGGTGCTGTATGCCAACCATGACTATTACTTCATGGCCAACACGGTGTTCCTGCTCCTGGCCATGGGACTGGCGCTGGTGGCGCTGGCCGAGTCGTCGGTGCCGCGGGTATTGCTGGCAGCCATCGCGCTGATGGTCTGCGGCACGCAGGCCTACCGCTACCTGGTGCATTATTACCCGAGCCAACGGGGCGTGAGCCTGGGCGGCGACGGCCTCAGCGCGCTGCTGCGCGACCTGACGCGGCCGGATGAGTATGTGGTCATCACCGGGCAGGATTGGAACTCGATGACCCCCTACTACGCCCAGCGCCGGGCGCTCATGCTCCGGTCGGATTTCGCCGGCATCATGCAAGGGGTTGACCAGGCCTGGGCCAACCTGGCGGGGGAGAAGCTCGGGGCATTGGTGCTGGATCAGCCGCCGGAGCACTACCAGTGGCTGGTGGACCGGGCCGTCGCGCGCGGGCTGGAAGCGCAGCCCCTGCTCAAATGGCGCAACTACTCCATCTTCCTGCCCGCCGCGCGGCTGGAGCAGAATCTCCTGACCTTCGAGCATACGGGCTGGGATGAGGCCAAGCCGCTGCGGATGAGGGCCGACTGGTCCCGGCCGATGAAGAACGAGTGGGTGGAGGTGGCGGGCGGTCCGCCCCAATTGAGAAGGATGCTGCATCGCATGCAGCCGAAACCCACGCGCATCTTCAGCACCTTCGGGCCGGCGGTGAACGAGTCCGGCACTTTCTACCGTTTTGGCGCGCATCCTGTCACCCGGCTCGTCTTCACGCTGCCGGCGGGGCGGCAGCGGCTGGACACCTCGTTCTTCTTTCCGCAGGAGACCTACGCGGCCGAGTTGCCCGAGAGCGACTGCACCGACGGGGTGGAGCTGCGCCTGGAGGCGGTGGATGCGGCCGGCAGGCACACGCCGCTCTTCAGCCGCCTGCTGAACCCGCGGGCCAACTTAGGGGACCGGGGCGAACAGCCCATCAGGATAGATTTCGAGTTGGATCGGCCGGGCGAGGTGGAGCTGTCCTTCTGGCCGGGGCCGCAGGGCCGGGACACGAGGGATTGGCTGTCGATCGGCCCGCTGACAATCGCGCCGCGCTGAGGGATCAGGCGGCGGTTTCCGCCACGGAGCGGCGGATGCCTTCCGCGAGGGACACGGCCGGCTGCCAGCCGGTGGCGGCGGTGAACTTGGCGCCATCCAGCCGGCTGTCATGCACGTCCCAGGCCGGGGCCGGCGCCGGGGCGATGGAGAGGCGCCGGCCGGTGGCCTGTTCGATGAGCGCAAGCACCTCGGCAACGGTGTGGGATTCACCCCGGCAGAGGTTGTAGGTGCCGTCGATGCCCCGGGCGATGGCCAGGGTGATGGCGCGCAGGAAGTCCTCGCTGTGCAGGAAATCCTTGCGCGCGGAGCCATCGCCCCAGAGTGCGAGCGGCTGGCCGGAGCGGGCGCAACGGATGGCGTGGGGGATGAGGCCCTGCTGTCGTCCGGCCGGCAGGATGTAGCCGTAAGGATTGGAAATGCGCAGGATGGTGGCCGGCAGGCCGTCGCGCGCGGCTCGCTCGACGAGCAGGCGCTCGGCCGCCAGCTTGGCGCGGCCGTAGGCGCCGATGGGCTGGCAGGGATCATCCTCGCGGCTGGGCCGGCCGGGGGCGTTGCCGTAAACCGTGCCGCCCGAGGAAAAGAAGAACAGCCGGGGACGCTGGTCGCGCGGGCAGGCGGCCAGCGCATCGAGGATGCGATCCAGCAGGGCGAGGTCGTCAACCTGGGCCTGCGCGCCCAGCAGCTCGGCCTGCGCGGGCAGCGTGCTCCAAGCGAGGTGCAGGAGCGCCGCGGCCGGCGGCTCCCCGGGCCGGAGGAGCGCGGCATAATCGCGCAATCCTTCCGAGGGCGTGCGCGAGAAGGACTCCACCGCGACGCCTTGATTGGCGAAGTGGGAGGCGAGGAGGGAGGCGATGCGACCGCGGCCCCCGGTGATCAGAATGCGTTGCGGCATCAGGGGCGCGACGTTGCCAGCGTGGCGTAGAAATTGGCAAGCTCCTCCGCGCTGCGCCGCCAAGAGAAGTGCGCGCGGGCGAAGGCGAGTGCGCCCGCCGCGAGCCGCGCGGCCAAGGCGGGGTCGCGCCGCAGCTCCACGACCGCCGCCGTGATGCCGGCGGCATCGGCTCGCTCGAGCACGTAGGCGTCGAGGCCGTGCCGGAGCTGCTCGCCGAGGTTGACGCGAGGCAGCACCACCGGCCGGCCCAATGCGAAGAACTCGGGCAGCTTGGAGGGAAAGCGGTAGCGGTTGAAGGCATCGGGCCAGCCGGGCTGCACAAAGATGTCGGCGAGGGACATCAGGGCCGGCAGGTGCCGGTGATGCAGCACCTGGCCGAGCGAAAGGACGTGCGGCCGCACGCGGTCGGCGAGGGAGCCCAGTCCGTCCACGCTGTCGAGCCCGGTGCGGATCAGGGTCGTGGGGTGCCCGGATTCGTTGAGGCGCAGCACGGCGGCGTAGAGCTCGCGCATCTCGGCGGCGTTGGCGGGGTGAATGTTGCCGTGATAGAAGAGCACGGTGGTGCCGGCGGCCTGGTCGAGGAGGCGACGGAAATGCGTCGGCAGCGGCAAGGGTCCGAAATGCCGCGCGTCGGCCGCCGGCCAGAGGGTGTGGCACGGCCGGCCGGCGGGGACAAACTCGCGCAAAGCATCCACAATCACGGTCACGCCGTCGGCCGTCCGCAGGAATTCCATGCTGCGCCGGGGATGGGACAACGCCGGTGGGACGAGCGCGTCCAACTCGTCGTCTGGCAGCGCCGCGAGATCCTCGACGGAGCGGTGGAGCGACTGGGCGAGCAGCAGGAGCTCGTTGTCCTCCAGGTGCACGCAGACGCGCGCCGGGAACCGGTCGAGCAGCTGCCGCACCAGCCGCCGGACGATCTCGCGCGTGGTCCAGGCGTGGATGAGGTCGGGGCCACGACCGTTGCGGAAAGCCGGGTCGCGCACGGCTTCCTCGTGGGTGAGGCCGCGAAAGCGGGGCGCATCGTGGTGCGAGAGGGTGCCGGGATCGTGGGCCACGGCCACGGCGCAATCGTGGCCCTGGGCGCAGAGCTCATTGGCGAGGGCGGCGACGTGGAGCGCGTGGTTGGCGGCGAAGCTGCCGGGCAGGACGAAGAGGAGGTTCAGCGGTGCCGTCGCCGGGGTTGCCTCAGGTGGCACCGCCAAGGCCAGGCGCGGCAGTCGCGCCGGATCGTCGGTGAAGCTGAAACCCGGGGGGTGGTTGGGATCGGACGGCACCGCGATGCGAACCGGCGTGCGGCTGACGCAGGTGCGGCCGTCCCGCAGCCGGGCCTTGACCCGCAGCGGGCCGGTGCCGGCCCCGAGAATGTCCCGGGTTTGAAAGCCGCAATGTGCGGCCTGGGGGTGATGGGGGAAGCGCCGGGGCACGTCCGCCCGCGGCAACCCCAGGACGCAGGGGATTTCCTGGTGGGCGTAGCGGATGGACAGCTCCGCGATTTCGCCGCCGGGATGGAGCGCCCAGCCCGCGACATGCTGGCGGCGGGCGACGGGGGTTCCTTCCTCCACCGCCTCGACCTTGGCTTGGAAGGGCTCCTCCTCGACCGCGAACGCATGGCTGCGGAAGGGCAGCCAGTCCCCGCCGGGGGTCTGCACTTCCAGTCGGGCGAGATGGACGCCGGCGGGAAGCCTGCCCTCCACGCGGAAACCGCTGTCGGTCGGGGCACCGGTATCATCGCGGGGCAGGCCGGTGACGGCCTCCAAGGTGCCGGCAGGAGTGGCCAGGCGAATACCGGCTGGCCGGGCGCCGTCGCACAGGCACCAGCCGGTGAGGACAACCCGGCCGGCTTGCGCGCGGAGCGGACGAGGGCCCTCGATCTCGCCGGTGATGACGGGCGGGTGCGCCATGATCAGGAGCCGCCGAATTTGCGCTCCACGGCGCGGAGCCAGGCGGTCCAGCGCCAGCTGCGGGAAGCCTTCATCGCCGCGCGCTCCTGATCCAGCTCGCCGATGCGCGTGGCGTGCTGGGCGGCGGTGGCGTGCGCCTGGTGGAGTTCTTCACGCAGGGCGAGCAACGCCTGGTCGGCTTGCGCGAGCTTGAGCTGCTGGTCGGCTTGCGTCTGCCGGCTGGTCTCGAGGGCGAGCCGGGCGTCGCCCAGCTCCTGCTGCAGCGCGGCGAGCCGGGCACGGGTTTCCTCCAGGGCGAGATGGGTCCCATGCTGCACATGGCGCAGGTGGCTGGCTTGCGCCTGCAGGTCGGCGAGGACGCGTCCGAGGTGCGCGGCCTCGTCGGCTTTCCGGTCGGCGAGGGTCTGGGCGGCGGCGAGGAACTGCTCCGCCTCGGCCAGCCGCGGGGCCAGCTCGTCGCGGGCGTCCTCCAATTCCATGAGGCGAACCTGCGCGAGGATGAGCTGCTGGCGCAGGAGATGGATCGGATCGGCCGGGGGTTCGGGCTTCATCGCAGGCCGCACTCAACCAGCGCGGCCGGAAGCTGTGAAGCTTATACTCCCGCTCGGGGCTTCAGACGAACTTCAGCTTGCGGGCGGCGAACAGCACCATGCGCAGCAGGAGCCAGCCGTGCTTCCAACGTTGGATGTTGGTCTCGCCGTAGGTGCGCTCCTTGTAGCGGATGGGCACGTCCACGATCTGCAGGTTGAGCTTGGCGGCGCCGAAGAGCAGGTCGAAGTCGCCGAAGGGGTCGAAGTCGCCGAAGTAGGCGCGGTTGGCGGCGATCCGCTCGTAGTGGGCGCGGCGGAGGACCTTCGTGCCGCAGAGCGTGTCCTTCACCGGCTGGCCGAGGAGCCAGCTGAAGATCAGGCCGAAGGCCTTGTTGGCGCAAAGGTTCAGGAACTGCATGGCCTTCTCGTCCATCGGGTAGACGAGGCGCACGCCGTTGGCGAATTCGCCGCGGCCGCGGGCGAGCACCTCGTAGAATTTCGGCAGGTCCTCGGGCGGCATGGTGAGGTCGGCGTCGAGGATCATGAGGATGTCGCCGGTAGCGGCGGCGAAGCCCAGGCGCACGGCGTCGCCCTTGCCCTTGCCGGTCTGCTGCATGATCTTGATCGCGCGGCCGGGGTGCTCGCGCTGCACGCGCTGGATCTGTTCCCAGGTGTCGTCGCGGGAGTGGCCCTCGACGAAGATCAGCTCCGTGCCGCCGCCCATGACGGGGGTGCGGGCGACGGCGGCGGCGATGTTGCCCGCCTCGTTGCGGGCGGGGATGATGACGGAGACGGTGGGCGGAGGGGCGGAGGCGGGCCGGAGGGGCCGGGCGGAGATAAAAACGGTGAGGCAGAACCACTGCAGCAGCGGGGACAGCCAGCGGTTGGCCAGGGCTTCGAGGCCGAAGAGATCCACGGGCAGCAGCAGGCGGCCTTCCTGGGTGATCGTCGTCCAGCCGCCGAGTTGGAGGAGGTTGCGGACGTCGGAGGCGGCGAGCCAGCTGTTCTGCATCTGGCGGTCCTTCAGGCCGAGCCAGGTGGCGAGGGTGAGGACGGGGCGCCAGAGCGAGTTGTGGAAATTGAGGAACAGGCGCGTGTCGGGGTGCGCCACGCGGTGCAGCTGCTCGAAGAGGCGCTGCACGTCGGCGGCGAAATTCAGCGTGTCGGAGATGATGATGCAGTCGAACTGGCCGTCGAGGGCGAGGGCCTCGCCCGACTGCTCGTGAAACTCCGCCTCCGGCACGCGGCGGCGGGCGGCGGCGAGCTGGCGGGGGGAGAGGTCGACGCCGACCTTGCGGCGCGCGCGGAGGCGGGCCAGGAGTTCGCCGGAGCCGCAGCCAATCTCGAGCACGCTGGCTTCGGGGGGGATGAGCAGGTTGTAGTAGTGCGCGAGCTGCCGGCGGTAGAAAAGCCCGCCCCATTTCGGGGTGGTCGGCGCCTGCTCATAGAAATCCCGGGCGCGGGCAAGATGCTGGCGGGTGATTTCAGGCAGGGCGGTCATCGGCGACGAGGCTGGCAGCAAGGCCGCGGACTTGGCAAGGGTCTCCGTCGCGGTGGAGGTGCGGATGGCTTTCGCCAGCGTGCCGTCACTGGGCGAGGAAGCGCTGCTCCACCAGGAGGAGAAGCGGGCCGGTGGTCGCTTCGGACAGGGGCGGGAGGAAGAGCTGCGGATCGTCGCCGGTGCTGAGCAGGTAGATGGGCTGGTCCGACTGTCCGCCGGGCAGGGGCTGATCCGACTGGAAGAGCCGGGCTGTGCCGCCCAGGCCGAGGGAGGCTGCATCCGCGCCGGTGTAGCGGCGCAGCACCCGGCCGCGGCCGACATCGAGCAGCGTGATGCTGGCGATTTCCAGCACACCGAGCCGGGCGACGGGATCGAGGCGCAGGGGATGCTGGCAGTTGAGCTGATCCAGCTTGAAGACGATCGTGCGTATGTCGCGCAGGCTGCCCATGAAGACGAGGGAGGCGGCCTCGGAGTAGGCCCCGTCCGCGTGCGGCAGGAAGAGCTGCACGATCTCGCGGGTCTCGCCGTCGCCGGCCGTCGAGCCGGTGGCGGCGAGGCGGCGTTCGTGCGCCAGAGTGAGGCGATCGAGGTCGTAGGCGGGGTTGATGGCGGAGCCGGAGTGCTGGGCGAAGGTGGCGGAGGAAGCAGGCGAGGTGGCGGAGCCGGGCTGCCCCAGCGGTTCCTCCGGCAGATCGAGGTCGGCGTAGCCCCAGTCGGCATGGTTGAACTCCAGGGCGCGGCGCGTGCGGCGCATCTCGTCCACGAGGGGGAGGAGCACGGGCCACTCGGGGTTGAGGATGTTCTGCTCGCGGAGGCGGTTGAAGAGCTTCTTTTCGCCCTCGGGGGTCCAGCCGGAGCCGAGGCTGTGCTCGATGTGAAAGCACACGCAGGGCGGCAGCAGGGAGACCTCTTGGTAGCCGGCATAGTGGGCGGCCACGAGCCCCATGCTGTCGATGTTCATCGAGAAGGCCTCGAACTCGGGATAGCCACGGATGGCGGCCCAGGCCTCGCGGGCCATGAGGGTGAAATCGCCGCAGGCATTGGTGTGCATGTGCTCGATGGTGGCGGCGCGCTCCAGCTCGATGCCGTTCACCCCGGCCTCCTGCCGGAGCCGGATGCCGCCGATGCGCTGGCAGGCGGCGGGATCCGGCGTGCAGGATTTCCGGATCGAGTCCGCGCCATAGAGGTGCTCCACCAGCGCGGACGGGCCGAAACGCTTGTTCTGGCGGATGGGATTGGCCCAAGCGTAGGCGATGGTCTCGTCCAGCGTCAGGTTCTCGGAGAGGCCAGCCCGGATGTCGTAGCGGTCGACGCGGTATTGTCTGCTCGGGTCGAGCTGCTGGCGCCCGATGTAGGCCATGAGCTCGTCCGAGAAGATGATGTCGATGTTCGTCGCCAGGATGAAGCGGCCGCGGGCGCGGCGGATGCCGGCGTTCTTGGCGATCATCTGGAAGAAGGGGAGCTTCTCGGCATACTTGACGCGCGCGTGCAGCCCGGGCGGGACGGTGATGACGCGGGCGGTGCAATAGCTGGTGCCGGCGGGCAGCTGCAGGACGGCGGCGAGGCCGTGGCGGTCGGCGACGGGATTCCAGTCAACCAGGATCAGCTCGGCCGGGATCCGGTGTTTCTCGCATTGACGGGCAAACGAGTTGACGAATATCTGGGTGCGCCGGAGCGGGTCGCCGCCGTGATCGTCGTTGCGCGAGGCGGTGACAAGGGAGAGGTAGGGGGCGCTGGAGGCCGAGGTCATGCTTCAATCAGCCCAGAGGGGGGCCAGGGCGTCGGCCGCAGGACGTTCATTCCGGCAGAGGCCGATGGGGACGTAGCGGATGCGGGAGTCGGTGGCGAGGTGCTTGAGGCAGCGCCAGAAGTCGACCACGGTCACCTGCGGCCGGCCGCGCAGCAGCGCGGCGGCGGTCAGGGCGGTGTAGCTCTTGTCGGTGGTGGTGACGAGCACGACGTCGGCGTCCTTGATGGCGTCGTCCAGCGAGTCGGTGACGAGGGCACTCATCTTGAGGGCGGTTTCCGCATAAGGCGCGGCGAGGTTGTCATGGCCGATCACGCGGTAGCCGGCCTCGGAGAGGGCGCGACAGAGGTAGATGCCGGGGGATTCCTCGATGACGTGGGAGAGGGGCTTGTAGGCGAGGCCGAGCACGGCGACGCTGGCCCCCTTGGGTAGGTGGGGCTGGAGTTTTTCGACGTAGCGGCGGGAGAGGCCGCGGTTGTAGTCGTCGTTGGTCTGCAATAGACTGCTGTCCACGCCGAGCGACTTGCCCATGAAGTTGAGCGCGACGTTGTCGCGGGGGAAGCAGGGGCCGCCGAAGCCGAAGCCGCCGGTGAGGTATTTGCGGCCAATGCGCTTGTCCATCCCGAGGGCGTCGGACACCACGTCCACATCGCCGCCGGGCAGGTGCTCGCAGAAGTCGGCGAGCATGTTGGCGAAGGAGATCTTCATCGTCACGTAGCTGTTGACGGCGATCTTCGCGAGCTCGGCGTTCTCCAGGCTCATGCGCTTTACCGGCGCGTTGTTCTGGGAGACTCGGTGGTGAACCTGCTCGAGCAAGTCGCCGGAGCGCTGGTCGAACTGGCCGAGGAGGTAGAAGTCGGGATTGAGGAAGTCGCGGATGACGGAGCCGAGGGCAATGAACTCGGGGTTGTAGCAGAGGCCGAAGTCGGGGCCGCACTTCTTGCCGGACTCCTTCTCGAGGATGGGGAGGAGGCCGTGGCGGGTGGCGCCGGGCAGCACGGTGCTGGTCAGCACGATGACGTGGTAGCCGTTTTTCTTCCTCAGCGCCTGGCCGAGGGACTTGAAGGCGAACTTGGCGTATTGGAGGGTGAAGGCGCCGCGCTCGTCGCTCGGGGTGGGCACGATGACGAAGCTGAGGTCGGAGCCGAGCACGGCCTCCTCGGTGCTCAGGGTGGCGCGGATGCGATCCTTGTTGGCGGCGATCATCTCGCCGAGGCCGGTCTCCTGCACCGGCGCCTGGCCGGCGTTGACAGCGTCGACCGCGTGACGGTTGACGTCCACGCCGATGACATGAAGGCCGCGCGAGGCCATGCCGGCGGCCATGCTGCCGCCGAGTTTGCCGAGACCGATGACGGAGACGTTCTGGATCATGGCGGAACAGGTCAGCGCTTGAGCTTGGCGGTGATAAGGGTGTGCCAGCCCAGAGCGCGTTCGAGAGCGCGGAACATCTCGGGGGGCATGGCCTTGAACCACGGCTGCAGCTCGTATTCGTATTTGACGTATTTCTCGACGACGTAGGGGAAGATGTGCTCCTGGCGGATTTCGGTCACATCATAGCCCTGCATCAGGGCACGCACCTCGTCGTGAGTGTAGGTGAAGGCGATTGGGCAGCCCGACTGGGCCTCGGGCTGGTCGAAGCCGGCCTCGATCAGGATATTTTTCCAGGAGTTCTTGGCGTAAAGCATCAAGCGGAACTCGGATCGCGGGCCCATGAACTTACGAACCTCGGCGACGATTTTCTCCGGATGGGGGGCGTGGTGAATGACGCCGAAGGAATAGACGAGGTCGTAGGTTTCCACCGGCACGACATTGGACAGTTCCTCGGCGTTGCCCGAATAAAAGCGACCCTTCAGGCCGTAGACCTCGAAGCGCTGCTTCGCGAGTTTAAGCGATTCGTCAGAGAGCTCGACGGCGGTGTAGTCGGCGCCGGCGCGGGCGAAGGACACCGCGGCGGTGCCGAGGCCGCAGCCGATCTCGAGGACTTTCCTGCCCTTCCATTTCTCGAATTCGGAAAAACCCGGAATATGGGGCTCGACCATGTATTTCCGGGCCTCGACCTGGTCGAAGTATTCCCGGGTGCCCATGGGAGCGGTGCCGTGCCGGACGTTGCAGGGGCGGCGGTTCCAGTAGTCGCGGACGGCGTCGAGGGAGGCGGGAGAGGTCATGGGCTCAGCTCTGGTTGACGATGGAATCCTTGGATTTTCCTGACTTCATCTGGTCGTGGATCCAGGCGTAGGTCTTCTCCATGCCGGTGCGCAGGGGGATGGATGGCTCCCAGCCGAGGGCCTTGCGGATGATGGTGTTCTCGGAGTTGCGGCCGTTGACCCCCTTCGGGGCGGAGAGGTTGTAGTGGCGTTTCAGCGTCACGCCGGCGATGGACTCGACGAGATCGACGAGCTGGTTGATGGAGACCTTCTCCTCGGAGCCGAGGTTGATCGGGTAGGTGATGTCGGCGCTGCGCATGATGGCCTGCGTGCCGTGCAGGCAGTCATCGATATACATGAAGCTGCGGGTTTGGTGGCCATCGCCCCAGATCTCGATGTCGTGTTTGCCGCTCAACTGCGCGGCGATGACCTTGCGGCAGATGGCGGCCGGGGCCTTCTCGCGGCCGCCGTCGAAGGTGCCGTGCGGGCCATAGACGTTGTGGAAGCGGGCGACGCGGGTCACGAGGCCGAAATCCTCGGTGAAGTGGCGGCACATGCGTTCGGAGAAGAGTTTCTCCCAGCCGTAGCCGTCCTCGGGCATGGCGGGATAGGCGTCGGCCTCCTTCAGGCCGGTGACGTTGGGGTCGGTCTGCTTGTCGTGCGCGTAGACGCAGGCGGAGGAGGCGTAGAAGAAGCGCTGCACGCCGTGCTCGCGGGCGGCCTTGAGCAGGTGGGTGTTGATGAGCACCGTGAGCATGCACAGCGCCTTGTTCTTCTCGATGAAGCCCATGCCGCCCATGTCGGCGGCGAGGTTGTAGACCCAAAACGCATCCTTGATGGCGGTGCGGCAGGCGGGCAGCTCCTGCAGGTCGAGCGAGAGGTTCTCGACGCCGTCGAAGCGCTGATACCAGCGGTTCAGCGGC
>JBDHQK010000229.1:0-2605 GCA_039807025.1 Lacunisphaera sp. | reverse complement strand
TCGAGATGGTTTTGCAGCGTGCCGAGCTTGAACGGCGTGCCGCCGAGCCGACCAAGCTGGTCGGAGAGGCGGGCGGTGGTGAGGGGTTGTTTCTCGGCGCGGGCCAGCGCCGTGGCGGACTCGGCCCTGGCCACGTGCCCCTGCTCGTCGCGGACGAACAGCGTGAGCGGCGTGCCGGCGGCGCCGTGAACCTCGAGATGAATCTCGCGCCGGAAACGGATCTGGTCGCCCTCGAAGGTGGCGCGCACGCGCCGGTCGAGCTCGGGATCGTTGGTTTTCCAGACGCGGTCGCCGACGTGGACACGCGCGAAGTCGATGTCACCCCGGCCGAAGCGCAGCACGGTGTCCGCGCCGCGGGTGTCCACGTGATAGATGCGGCCGCCCTGTTCCTTTTCATCGGGCCGGCCGGCGTCGAAGACGATGCCATCGCCCGGCTTGGCGGGGCCGGCGAGTTGGAGGGAGACGCTGTCGGGGCCGACCCCTTTGACGAGGCCGAGGTAAACGCCGCGTTTGGTGCCGAAGCGGGCGTGGGCGAGTTCCTGGTTCTGGATGCCGCGGAACCAGCCGGTGTAGAGTCCGCGGGAGAAGCCCATCTCGAGGTCGTAGAGTGATTCGCGGCGCACGGTGTCCATCACGGCCGCTTCCGGCTGCGGGGCGGGGCCGAAGACCTCGGCCAGCACCTTGTCGAGGGCCTGGCGGTAGACGCGGGTGATGCTGGCGACGTATTCAGGGCTCTTGAGGCGGCCCTCGATCTTGAGGGAGGCGACGCCGGAGCGCACGAGGTCGGGCAGGACATCGAGGCCCGAGAGATCCTGCGGGCTGAGCAGGTAGCGGCGATCGCCGAGGTCCACGGTCTGGCCGTCGGAGACGAGCTCGTAGGGCAGGCGGCAGGCCTGGGCGCATTCGCCGCGGTTGGCCGATCGGCCGCCGAGCGACTCGCTGGTGAGGCACTGGCCGGAATAGGCCACGCAGAGCGCGCCGTGCACGAACACCTCGAGCGGCATCGTGGTTCCGGCCGCGAGCTGGGCGGCGCGGATGGCGGCGATTTCCTTGAGGGAATTCTCGCGGGCGAGGACGACGAGGTTGGCCCCCAGCTCGCGGGCAAACTCCACGCCCGCCGCGCTGGTCACGGTCATCTGGGTGGACGTGTGGATGGGGAAGTCCGGCGAGAGCGAGCGGATGAGCCGGCAGATGCCGATGTCCTGCACGATGGCGGCGTCCACCCCGGCGGTGATGATGGCCTTCAGGTAGTCGGTGGCGGCGGCGAGCTCGTCGGCGAAGACCAGGGTGTTGAACGTGACGTAACCGCGCACGCCGCGCCGGTGGAGGAATTCCATGAGCCGGGGCAGGTCGGCGATGGTGAAGTTTTGCGCGCGCATCCGGGCGTTGAAGCGCTCGAGGCCGAAATAAATGGCGTCCGCGCCGTTCTCGATGGCGGCGCGGGCGCACTCCCAGTCGCCCGCCGGGGCCAGCAGCTCGGGCCGCACCGTGGCGGAGTGCGGTGCAGGGGAGGCCGTGGGATGGGTGGCGGTGGCCATGCGCGTTTCAGGCGGCGGCTTCGGTGGGGGGTGGAGGCGGCAGGGCTCCGTGGGGGGTGGCCTTGGCCACATGCGGTGCGGCGGCCCGCAGCGCAAAGGCCAGCAGCACCGCCAGCCCGAAGAAACCAGCGGAAACGTAGCCGAGCAAGGGCAGACCGGCCAGGTGCCCGGTGGCGGTCCGGCTGACAAACAGGCCGGCCAGCATGCTGGAGCACCCGCTGGCCGCCTGCTGGAGCGCGGCGTTGACGCTCATGAAACCACCCCGGTAGCGCGCATCCACGGCGTTGGTGATCATGGTCATCGCCGGGGCGAAACGGCCCGACATCGTGACCATGAACAGCGCCATCATCAGGCTGGCCGTGAACACCGAGGAGGGGCCGAGGCGGGTGATGAAGAGCACCACCACCACGGCGCCACCCGACATGATGACCAGCAGGCGGAGCCGGTCCATGCGGTCGCTCAGCCAGCCAATGAGCGGCGTGCTGAAGGCGGTGGCGATGCCGCCCACCGCATAGGCGAACGGCAGCTGCAGGGTCTCATCCAGGCCGACGTTGGCGACAAAGGACGGCGCCAGAAAGGGAATGATGACCCCGCCCGACATCACGAGCACGGTGCCGAGGGCGAAGGCCCGCCGGTGCACGCCATGGGCGAGAATTTCCCGCATCTGGCGCAAGGGCTGGTGGTCGGTGACCGCGGTGCGGAGGTGCGGCAGGGCGAAGGCGGCGAGCAACACGTTGGCGGTGGCGCACCCGGCGAGGAGGAAGAAGGGGGCGTGCCAGCCGTAGCGGCCGGCCAGCACGAGCCCCGCCGGCACGCCCAGCACGGAGGCCAGCGGGAAGGCGGTCATCACGTAGCTCATGGCCCGGCCGCGGCGGGCGGGCGGGATGATGTCGCCCACCATCGCCGTGACCAGCGAGCCTGCCAGGCCGCCGAAGGCTCCGGCCGCCAGCCGGGCCGCGAGCAGGGTGTGATGGGTGGGGGCGAGGCCGCAGGCGAGGGTGGCCAGCCCGAAACCCGCATACAGCACGAGGAGGGCGCGCTTGCGGTCGAAGCGATCTATGAAGAAG
>JBDHQK010000228.1:0-2607 GCA_039807025.1 Lacunisphaera sp. | reverse complement strand
CTTCTGCATCTGCTCGAACTGTTTGATGAGCTGGTTGACCTCGAGGACCTTCACGCCGGCGCCGGCGGCGATGCGCATGCGGCGGCTGCCGTTGAGCAGCTGAGGCTTCCGGCGTTCTTGGATCGTCATCGACTGGATGATGGCCTCGGTGCGCTTCATCTGCCGGTCGGCGTCGTCGGGCAGTTGCACGCCGCTCATGCCGGGCATCATGCCCATGATGGACTGCATCGAGCCCATCTTCTTCACCTGCTGCATCTGCGCGAGGAAGTCCTCAAGGTTGAAATCCGCCTTGCGCATCTTCTCGGCCATGCGCTCGGCCTCCTTCTGGTCGATGGTCTCCTGCGCCTTTTCCACGAGCGAGACAACGTCGCCCATGCCGAGAATGCGGGAGGCGAGGCGATCCGGGTGGAACTGCTCGAAGTCCGCCGTCTTTTCGCCGGTGCCGACGAACTTAATCGGCACGCCGGTGACGGACTTGATCGATAGCGCCGCGCCGCCGCGGGCGTCTCCGTCGAGCTTGGTGAGAATGAGGCCGGTGAGGCCGAGGGCATCGTGGAAGGCCTTGGCGACGTTGACGGCTTCCTGGCCGAGCGCGCCGTCCGCGACGAGGATGATCTCGTCGGGCTGCACCGCGGCCTTGAGCCGCTTCACTTCCTCGATCAGGTCGGCGTCAATCTGCAGGCGACCGGCGGTGTCGAAAAGGATGACGTCGGCGTTGGCGGCGGTCGCGGCCTCCAGTGCGGCCCGGCCGATGGCGGGAACGTCTTTCGAGGCGCGGTCAGCGAAGAAGCCCAGCTCCTCCTGCTTCGCGAGGATCTCGAGCTGGTCGATGGCGGCGGGACGGTAGATGTCGCACGCGACGACGAACGGCCGACTGCCCCTCTTTTTGAGAAGCTTGCCGAGCTTGGCGGTGGAGGTGGTTTTGCCGGAGCCATGGAGGCCGACCATGAGCACCTTGAGCGGGCGCGTGGGGTTGAGCTCGGTCGTGCCTTCGCCGAGGAGCTTCACGAGTTCGTCATGGATAATCTTGACGACCTGCTGGCCCGGCGTGACCGACTTCAGGACATTCTGCCCGACGACCTCGGCCTGCACCTTGTCAATGAACTCGCGGGCGACCTTGAAGTGCACGTCGGCGGCCAGCAGGGCGGCGCGGACCTCCTTGAGGGCCTCCGCCATGTTGGCTTCGGACAGTTGGCCGACGCCGCGCAGGTTGCGCAGGGCGCCGGTCAGTTTATCGGTCAGGCTTTCGAACATGGAGCGCGACTGAAACCACTACTGGGCACGAATAAACACAAATCTTCCGGCACCGCGCGGGGACTTGAGCCCGGAATCTTCTTGCTGGCCAGTCGGGCTTGTCCCTTAGACCTTACCGTTATGTCCCGAACCGTCGCCATCGTAGGCCGCCCCAATGTGGGCAAAAGCCGCTTGTTCAACCGGCTGGCCAAGAAGCGCATCTCCATTGTCCACGACATGCCCGGGGTCACCCGAGACGTGGTGACGACCGAGGTGAAGGAGGGCGGCTACACGTTGCTCGATACCGGCGGCCTCGGCCTGACTGGCACCGACACGCCGGCTCGCATCACAAAGGCCTCGGAGGAACAGGTGGAGTTCGCCATCGCGGCGGCCGCCGTCATCCTTTTCACCATCGATGCCCGCGAGGGGGTCACGGCGCTTGACGAGCGCATCGCCCAGAAACTCCGCCGGAGCAAGAAGCAGGTCCTGCTGGTGGCCAACAAGGCCGACAGCGGCAAGGAGAAGATCAGCGACATCTCCGATTTCCACCGGCTGGGGTTCGGCGAGCCATTCTACATTTCAGCTGAACACGGCGTCGGCGAGGCCGAGCTGCGCATCGCCATCCTCGCCCGGCTCGGACCCGTGCCGGCGGAGACCGATCTCGACAAGGAACGCCTCGGCATCGTCTTTGTGGGCCGTCCCAACGTGGGCAAATCCTCCCTCAGCAACCGCCTGCTCAACAGCGACCGGCTCATCGTCAGCGACCTCCCAGGCACGACGCGCGACGCCGTGGAGCTCGACTTCGAATACAAGAGCCGCGAGGGCAAGTCCTGGCCTTTCCGCCTGATTGACACCGCCGGCATCCGTCCGGCCACGAAGCTCGCGTCCTCCGTCGAGTATTTTTCCCGCCTGCGCTCCATCGAGGCCATCCATCACGCGCACGTCGTGTTCATGGTGGTGGACGCCATGGAGGGCATCACGCAGCAGGACCAGGCCATCGCCGGCGAGATCATCAAGGCGGCCAAGCCGATAGTCATCGTCGTCAACAAGTGGGACCTCGTGCACGAGCTCTTCCAGAAACGCCTGGTCGAGAAGTTCAACACCGAGCGTGAATACCGCGAGGATTACGAGAAGAGCCTGTTCCAGAAACTCTTCTTCACGCCTGGTGCGCCGGTGATGTTCGTGTCGGCCCTGACCGGCCACGAAATCACCCGCATGCTCAAGGCTGCCCGCGCCCTCAACAAGCGCCTCGATACCAAGATCCCGACCGCCAAGCTCAACGCCGCCATCATTCGCCTGGCCGAGCGCACGCCGCCGCATTCGACCTACGGCGTCCGCTTCCGCATCTATTACGCCACGCAGACCGGCACGCGG
>JBDHQK010000227.1:0-2612 GCA_039807025.1 Lacunisphaera sp. | reverse complement strand
GTGGCACTTGGCCCAGTCGGCGTCCTCGTGGATGAAATACTCCATCTCCATCTGCTCGAACTCGCGCGAGCGGAAGATGTAGTTGCGCGGCGTGATCTCGTTGCGGAATGACTTGCCGATTTGCGCGATGCCGAAGGGCAGCTTCACGCGGGTGGTGTCCACGATGTTCTTGAAGTCCACGAACATGCCCTGCGCGGTTTCGGGCCGCAGGTAGGCGACCGACGAGGCGTCCTTCAGCGCGCCGACGTTCGTCTCGAACATCATGTTGAAGGCGCGCGGCGGCGTCAGGCTGCCGGGCTCGCCGGTGGCAGGCGAGGGGATGAGCGGGATCTCGGCCTCGGTGGCCTCGGTGAAATCCTTCGGCGTGACGGGGGCAAGCGTGCCGGTGATGGCTTTCTTGCGCTTGAAGGTCTCGGCGGCGGCCTGCAGCTCCTCGCCGGTCTTCTCGCTCTCGAGGGCGGAGACATGGCCGACGGTCTTGCCGTCCACCACAACGGCGGCCCAGAACAACTGGTCGGCGCGGTAGCGCTGCTTGCTCACCTTGCAGTCCACCAGTGGGTCGGTAAAACCGGCGACGTGGCCCGAGGCCTCCCAGACCTTCGGGTGCATGATGATGGAGGATTCGAGGCCGACGACATCGTCGCGGCGGCGCACCAGGTCGTTCCACCAGCAGTCTCGGATGTTCTTCTTCAGCTCGGAGCCCAGCGGGCCGTAGTCGAAGAAGCCGTTGAGGCCGCCGTAGATCTCGGAGGACGGGTAGATGAAGCCGCGGCGCTTGGCGAGCGACACGACGGCTTCCATGGGGTTGGCGGAATCGGCGGGAGAGGACATGGTTGGTAAGGATCGCCCCCAACTGGATGTGGGGAGCAGCCGCCGAGCAAAGGCCCCCGCCCCGCCGCGGTCAAGGCCGGGTCTTGTCACTTACTTCGCGCTTGCGGGGCGGGGCGGGCGGTCAAGGGTGGCCGGCATGAAAGCCGCCTTCACCGCCAAGGAATACCGCCAGTTGCTCGAACTCGTGCACCTCGGCATGTGGACCGTCACGGGCTACCAGGGCGAGGACACCGCCGCCGCCAAGCGCTACTACGAGCTCGATCAGAAGCTGCTGGAACTGGCCACCGCCGCGGGCTGCGCGGATTTGGTCGAGACCATGGACGACGGCAGCTTGCAACCGGCGCCAAAGCTGTCGGAGGACGACCGCGTCCGCGAAATCCAGAGCGAGTTCCAAAATGATGTTTTCTGGCACGAACTGGTCACGCGGCTGGCGGATCGCGACATCGAGGGCGACCAGGTGAAGCGGGCGATGGACACCCCCGGCGTCGAGCCGGCGCCGTCCCGCGACGACCGGCTCAAGAAAATCGAGGACCGGCTCTGGACGGAGTTCGAGAAGAACGACCTCGCGAACATCGTCCTGCTCCGCGGCGGGAGGGGGTGATTGGCCTCGGTTTCGCCGACTCCGAGCGCCGCCGGAGGACGGCGCGGAGACGAGAACCGGGGACAAACACCGGGTTGGCAGGAGCCAACAACGGTGACCGGGGCAAATCAGTAGGCGATACCCAGCTTCTTGTAGATGAAGTGCAGCAGCCACGCCGGGCCGATGAGCAGGAAGACCACATCCTTGAAGAAAGACGGTTTCTTGCCCTCGATCTTGTGGCCGATGAACTGGCCGATCCACGCCAGCACGAACAGCCCGAGGCAAATCTGCCAGACCGGCCGCCAGCCGAGCAGGGCCAGGCCCTCGATGGCACAATAACATCCCGCGACGAAAGCCAGCAGGCCGAAGGCCAGCGGCGCCGACAACCGGAAGTAGAACACCAGCGCCGCCACCAGCAGCGGGTGCAGCCAGTTGAACCACGGCAGCGGCCCGCAAATAGCGGCGGGCACCGGCACGGACCACAGCAGGCCCATGACACTGAAAAAGATGATCGGCACGCAGATCCAATGGATCGTCTCGTTGGTATCGTCCTGGTGGCTCTCGCCATACTCGGCGAACCACTGGTCGGCGGATTTGCGCGGAGCGCTCATGGGGTGGGGCGACTGTCGCCGAAGCTGGCGCGCCGCGCGCGGCAGTGCAAGCTTGCCGATGGCACCCAAACCCGGGTTTGCGGTCTGAGCCCCGATCCGCACACTGCCTCCCGCCATGAAGATTCTCCGCCGGCTCGCCCCGCTCTGTCTCCTGCCCGTCCTCGTCGCCGCCGCCGAGCGCCCGCTTAAGGTGGACCGCAGCCGCTCCTTCGTGGACGTGGATGTGAACGCGACGAAGAACTTCACCGCGCACCTCGACGCCTATGAGGCCAAGGTGGCGGAGGAAGCCGGGAAGATCAAAAGCGCCGTGTTCACCTTCCGGTTCGCCGACCTCAAGACCGGCAACACCGATCGCGATGCCGACATGATCAAGTGGCTCGGCGGCGGCGCGCCCGAGGGCCGCTTCGAGCTGGGCAACCTCGCGGTGACACCCAATGGCCAGGGCCAGGCCTCCGGTCGGTTGATTTTCCACGGAGCGACTGAGCGCATCGAGTTTCCGGTCAGTGTCACCCGCGAGGGCGATGCCTACGTCATCACCGGCGAGACGACGATTGATTACCGCAACTGGAACCTGAAAGTCATCCGCAAGG
>JBDHQK010000226.1:0-2691 GCA_039807025.1 Lacunisphaera sp. | reverse complement strand
CCTACAAGACCCTCGGCCTGCGCGCCGGTGAGATCGAGCAGCTCCGCCCCGAGGAGCGACTCGCGGCCGTCGCGCGCGCGACCTTCAACGCGACCGACAAGACCAAGGCCTTCCAGGCCGCCGGCCAGATCCTCGGCCAACGCGGCCTGCCGCAGCTCCTCAGCTCCCTCCGCCATCTCGCGGAGGACGGCTTTGGCAATGTCGCCGCCTCCGCCAAGGCGGCCGGGGCCGTGCTCGCCGACGAGACCGTGGCCATGCTCAACAAGGCCAAGCAAAATGTGGACAACTTCAAGAACACGACGCTCCCCGTCGCCGCCGGCACCGCCATCGGCTGGCTCCAGAGCGGCATGGACTACGTCGGCGCGGGCGCGGCCAACCTGCTCAACAGCCTGCAGGGCCTGCCCACGACCAACGTCGCCGACATCAAGTCCTCGTCAGCCAAGCCCAAGTTCACCCCGCCCACCGGCACGATCTACGCCGACCCGGAGCAGGTGCTGATGACGCGCGTCGCCGCCAGCGAATCGCACGCGGGCAACCTGCAGAACGCCTCGTTGCTAACCGAGCATGAGAAACGGAAGGCGCTGCTGCCGATTCTCCGCGAGCAGGAGCAGCTCTACAAAAAACTGATCGAGGTTCGCTTCGGCGACAGCGCGAAGACGCTGCCCGCCGATGGCAAGGTGACGGAGGAGGAGCTCACCCGCTACAAGGAGCGCAACGACCTTGAGTCCAAGCTCGTCACCATCCGGCAGCAACGCATGGAGGCCGTGGACACCCCGCTCGACGCCGCCGGCCGCGAGCTGGGCGACACGACACAGGTCGCGAGCGACATCATGAACAACTCGCTCAATGCGGGCATGTCCGCACTGACCGCGAACCTCACGGCCGTCGCGATGGGCACGGGCAAGCTGGGCGATGTGTTCAAGAGCTTCGGCCGCATCGCGCTGCAGGCCGTCATGGAGCTGCTCGTCAAGCTGCTCATCATGCGCCCGCTGATGGCGATGTTCGGCATCAGCCCGGCCGCGCAAACGACGGCGAACGTCGGCCTCGGCGCGACGCAGGTGATCGGCACTGTGAAGTCCGGCGGCGGCGGCACGTTCCTCACCAGCGGCCCGACGAGCCTCACGGTGGGCGACAATCCCGGCGGCATGGAGCTGGTGAACGTGACACCGATCTCCGGCGTCGGCACGACGACGGTCAGCGGCCGCGTGGCGCGCATGGCCGGCGGCGGCCAGCTCCTCGCAGGGGGTCGAGGCATGCTCGGCGGCGACACCTTCAACTTCAGCTATGCGTTCAACGGCGGTGTTTCTCGCGAGGAGGTCCTCGGCCTCATCCCCACCATCGTCGAATCCTCCAAGGCCGCCGTGCTCGATGCCCAGCGCCGCCGCCGCGACGGCTTCCGGTAATCGAAAATCGAGAATCCAAAATCAAAAATTCCCGTGCCCTCCTATCCGCTCACATTCCCGACGCTCGTGCCGCCCACCAAGGTGCGCATCCGCCGCCGCACGGCCGCCGCCGTGGCCGAGAGTCCGTTCACCTACCAGCAGCAGGTCTACCAGCACGCCGGCGCGCGCTGGGAGATCGACGTGCAGGTGGACCCCATGGATCGCCCCGCCGCCGCGCAGTGGACCCAGTTTTTCTACGACCTGCAGGGCCGCGTCGGCACCTTCTCCTTCAGCCTCACGCCGCACTGCCCCGGCCTCTCGCCCGATCCGGGCACCAAGACCTTCCGCCTCGCCGACAACGATGTCGGCTGGGATTCCGACCTCGCCGTCGCCTTCGGCTTCACCTTCCGCGCCGTGGAGGTGCTGTGAGCAACTCGCGCGGACTCTCCGCCACCGTCGAGGGCGCGATCACCGCGAGCGTGGTGCGCCTGGCCTTCTTCGCCGAGTTCCAGTTTGTCAGCGGCACGCTCCGCCTCTGGAGCGGCATCGGCACGAAGTCCTGGAACAGCCAGTCGTGGGACGGCTTCGGCGAGATGCTCGGCTTCTCGCCGGTGGATGAGACGACGGAGTTCGGGGCCTCCGGCCTCGCCTTCACCTGGAACGGCGTGCCCTCCGCCGCCCTCTCGCTCGCCCTCAACGACAACTATCGCGGCCGCGCCTGCGCCCTCTGGCTCGCCGTGTGCGACGAGTCCTGGGCCGTGCTCGATGCCTACCAGATCTTCGCCGGCCGCATGGATGTGATGGCCATCGAGGACACCGGCGACACCTGCCGCATCACCCTCCAGGCCGAGAGCCGCCTCATCGACCTCGGCCGCGCCCGCACCGCCCGCTACACCGACGCCGAGCAGCAACGCCGCTTCCCCGGCGACAAGGGCCTGGAGTTCGTCGCCAAGCTCGCCGAGCGCCCGCTCAACTGGGGCGTGCCCTACAGCGCCCCCGCCACCGCGCCGGGCTACAACGGCGGCGGCGGCGGCCCCGCCTCCCCCAACAAGACCTATCTCCAATGACCACCCGCCGCGAAGACTGGGACCAGCGCCTCCATGCGCTCATCGAGCACACCCGCTGCACGCCCTTTGCCTGGGGCGCGCAGGACTGCTGCCAGTTCGCCCGCGCCGCCATCCTCGCGCAGACCGGGCACGACCCGGCGGCGGCGTGGGGCCTCCAGCCCTACCAGTCCGCCCTCGGCGCGGCCCGCGAGCTGCGCCGCCTCGGCGGCCTCGCCGCCCTGCCGGCCCGCGCCGGCCTCGCC
>JBDHQK010000225.1:0-2718 GCA_039807025.1 Lacunisphaera sp. | reverse complement strand
TGAGTTGGCCTTTTTCAGGCCGAGGACGTTGCGGGCAAACTCGATCACGGCGATCTGCAGGCCGAGGCACAGGCCGTAATAGGGCACCTGCTGCTCGCGGGCGAACTTCGCCGCCGCGATCTTGCCCTCCGTGCCGCGGTCGCCGAAGCCGCCGGGCACCAGGATGCCGTCGAGCTTCCGCAGTTGCGCGAGCCCGCCCTTGGTCTCCAGGTCCTCGGCGTCGACGCGCACGACGTCCACCCGGGCGTTGTTGGCGATGCCGGCGTGGGCCAGCGACTCGTAGACGGACTTGTAGGCGTCCTGCAGCTCGATGTATTTGCCGACCACGCCGATCCGCACGGTGTGTTTGGGTGACTTGATGCGCTTGACGATGTCCACCCAGATGTTCCTCGCGGGGGCCCGGGCCTTGATGCCGAAGAGATCGCACACGTATTGGTCCATGCCCTGCCGCTGGAGCATGAGCGGGAGCTCGTAGATGGACGACTCCACGTCCTCGGCGGCATACACGGCCTTCACCGGGACATTGCAGAACATCGAGAGCTTCTCGCGCATCTCCATCGTCAGCGGCTGCTCGCAGCGGCAGACCAGCACATGTGGCTGGATGCCGATCTCGCGCAGCTTGGCCACGCTCTGCTGCGTGGGCTTGGTCTTCAGCTCGCCGGCCGCGCTGACGAACGGCACGAGCGTGACGTGGATGAAAATGCAATCCTTCGGCCCGACCTCGAGGGCGAACTGGCGCAGGGCCTCGAGGAACGGCAGGCCCTCGATGTCGCCCGTCGTGCCGCCAATCTCGGTGATGAGCACGTCCACGCCCTTGCCGCCCTTGTAGATGCGCTCCTTGATCTCGTTCGTGACGTGCGGAATCACCTGCACGGTCTTGCCGAGGTAGTCACCGCGGCGCTCCTTGGCGATGACCGCCTCATAGACTTGGCCGGAGGACAGGCTGTTGGCGCGCGACAGGCTGCCGGAGGTGAAGCGCTCGTAGTGCCCGAGGTCGAGGTCGGTCTCCGCCCCGTCGTCGAGCACATAGACCTCGCCGTGCTGGTAGGGGCTCATCGTGCCCGGATCGACGTTGAGGTAGGGATCGAACTTCTGGATGCGCACCTTCAGCCCCCGCAGTTCCAGCAGGGCGCCGAGCGAACCCGCCGTGAGCCCTTTGCCCAAAGATGAAACGACACCGCCCGTGACGAAAATATACTTCACGGGATATGGGTAAAAGGGCCCCCGGAACCAGACACAAGAAAAAGGTGGCCGCGACCACGCAGTCCGCAGCGAAATCCCCGCAAAATAGTTTGCCGCACCTTCACCCCCGCCCATCCTCCCGGCGTGCAGTCGAAACCCTCCCTTCTGGCCTGGATCACCTGCGACGGCGTCCACATCGACCCCGCCTCGGGCAAGCATACCATCCTCGGCGTGTTCTCCAATATCAAGGCCCGCTCCTTCCCCGTCGTGCACCCCTACATGGTGTGGTTTCTGACCCTGACCGACGTCCAGCCCGGCACGCACCAGATCCGAATGTCCATGGGCCTCGACCCCACCAACCCCGCCGAGCTCCTCCACCGCGAGTTCGAGTCCCAGAGCCCCCTGCACCGCATCAACCTCATCAACGAGCTCCGCAACCTCCGCTTCGAGGCGCCGGGCGACTACTCCATCGTCATCGAGGTGGACGACGAGCCGATCCTCGCCACCAGCCTGACCGTCAGCTGACGCTGGCGGATTTTTCATTTGTCATTCGTCAGCGTTCATTGGTCATCGTCGGACGGTGGCCAGATATGACAACTGACCAGTGACCCTGACCAATGACCCATAACTCCTCGTTCGAACTCATCGGCATCGGCAATCCCATCATGGACCTGCTCGCGCACGTCCCCGAGACCTTCCTCACGACCCACGTCGCCGGCGACAAGGGCGGCATGGTCCTCGTGGACGACACCGACATCGAGTCCCTCGTCGCCAAGCTCGGCACCGGTTACGCCATGACCCCCGGCGGCTCCGCCGCCAACGCCGTGCTCGGCGCCACCCGGCTCGGCCTGCGGACCACCTTCCTCGGCAAGATCGGCGGCGATGTCACCGCCCGCGACTACCGCGCCAATTTCACCGCCGCCGGCGGCGACGGCTCCCGCTTCAAGCACACCGCGATGCCCAACGGCCGCTGCCTGTCCATGGTCACCCCAGACGGCCAGCGCACCATGCGCACTCACCTCGGCGCCGCCATGACACTCAGCCCCGACGAGGTCACCGTCGCGGACTTCGCCGGCGCGAAACACGCGCACATCGAGGGCTACCTGATGTTCAACCCCGCGCTCGCGGAAAAGGTCGCCGCCACCGCCCGCGCCGCCGGCTGCACCATCAGCCTCGAGCTCTCCTCCTACGAGGTCGTCAACGTCGCCCGCGACTGGATCCTCGCCCAGCTCCGGCAAGGCGTGCAGGTCGTCTTCGCCAACGAGGACGAGGCCCGCGCGCTCTTCCAGAAAGACGCCCCCTTTGACGCCTACGCCCGCCAGCTCGCCGGCTACGGCGGCGTCGCCTGCGTGAAGATGGGCAAGGACGGCGCGTGGGTGGCCAAGGGCTCCGAACTCCACCGCATCGCCCCCGTGAAGGTGGATCGCGCGGTTGACACCACCGGCGCCGGCGACGCCTGGGCCGGCGGCTTCCTTTACGGTCACCTGCGCGGCATGTCGCTCGCCGGGGCCGGCACCCTCGGCTCCGCCCTCGGCG
>JBDHQK010000224.1:0-2751 GCA_039807025.1 Lacunisphaera sp. | reverse complement strand
ATGCTCCCTTTGGATTATCGCTCCGGGATTGCATGGGGGCGGCCAATCTCATGTCATCACCGCCTATGATTATCGGCGTCCCCCGCGAAGTGAAGATCGGTGAAACCCGGGTTTCGATGACCCCCAGCCTCTGCCGGCGTGTGACCAGCCTCGGCGGCAAGGTGTTGATGGAAAAAGGGGCCGGCCTCACGGCTGGATTCACCGACGACGAATATAAATCCGCCGGTGCCTCCTTCGCGCCCACTGCGGCGAAGGTTTGGAAAAGCGCCGACATGATCCTGAAGGTCAAGGAGCCCCTCGAGTCCGAATACGGGCTCATGCAGCAGGGGCAGACCATCTTCACCTACCTGCATCTCGCCGCCGGCCCCGCGCTGGCAAAGGTGCTGTGCCGCAAAAACATCCTCGGCATCGCCTACGAGACCGTCGAGGGCGCGGACGGCCAGTTCCCTTTGCTCAAGCCCATGTCGCAGATCGCCGGCCGCCTCTCGATCCAGATCGGCGCTTATTTCCTCCAGTCCCAACTCGGGGGCTCGGGCGTGCTGCTCGGCGGCATCCCCGGCACGATGCCCGGCCACGTCGTCGTGGTCGGCGCGGGCAACTCCGGCGCGCACGCGGTGCAGATGGCCGCCGGCATGGGCGCGCGCGTCACCGTGCTCGACCTCGACACCCGCAAGCTCGAGGCGCTCGACACCGAGTATCGCGGCCGCGTGGTCACGCTGATGTCCAATCCCGCCAACATCGAGCACGCCGTTGCCGACGCCGACCTGCTTATCGGCGCGGTGCTCATCCCCGCCGCCAAGGCCCCGATCGTCGTCTCCGGGAAGATGGTCGCCCGCATGCGCCCCGGCAGTGTCATCTGCGACATCGCCATCGACCAGGGCGGCTGCATCGAGACGATCCACGCCACCTCGCACACCAAGCCCACCTACCAGGAGCATGGTGTCATCCATTACGCCGTGCCCAACATGCCCGCGCTGGTCGGCCGCACCTCGACCATGGGCCTGACGCAGGCTACCGAGCCCTTCATCGCCATGATGGTGCAGAAGGGCGTCGAGCGCGCCCTGAGCGAGCACAAGGGTCTCGCGAAGGGCGTGAACACCCGCAACGGCCGCATCACCTACGACGCCGTCGCCAAGGCGGTCGGCTTCGATTCCTGAACAGCAACGCCATAGCCAATAAAAAACCCGGGGCGCAGGCCCCGGGCTTTTTATGGTCGGAAGGGATTCGCGGCCGACCGGATCGGCGACGGCTCAGGCGGCCACGATCTTCACGCTTTCGAGCGCGATACGGTCGATGGGCGTGCTCTTCTCGCCGCCGCCGCCGGACTTCGTGGGGACGTTGGCGAGCTGTTCGAGGACCTCGTCACCCTTGATGACCGAGCCGAAGGCCGTGTATTGGCGGTCGAGGAACTTGGCGTCGCCGTGGCAGATGAAGAATTGCGAGCCGGCGGAGTCGGGGTGGGCCGAGCGCGCCATGGAGATGACGCCGCGGGTGTGGGACTTGGCGTTGAACTCGGCCTTGATCTTGTAGCCGGGGCCGCCGGTGCCGGGCATGCCGGCCTCGCCGGCCTTGGTGTTGGGGCAGCCACCCTGCACCATGAACCCCTTGATGATGCGGTGGAAGGCCGTGCCGTCATAGAAACCCTCGTGGGCGAGCTTCTTGAAATTCTCGACGGTCTTCGGGGCCACGTCGGGCCAGAAGGCGATGGTGATCTCGCCATAGCTGGTCTTCAGCACGGCGACTTCGGAGTTGGAGGCGTTGCTCATAAAAGCTCACAACAAGCAGCCGGCCCGGCCCGTCGGCAAGAACCAAATCACCTAGCCACGGTCGGCGGCAAATCGGCCGCTGGGAGGTGCTTTTGCAGGAAGGTCAGCAGCTCGCGGAACAGCACAATGCGCTCGGCATTCGCTGTGTGGTCGTAGTCCGAAGAGAGAAACGTCCAGACGTTTTTTTGGGGTTTGCTTCGCAGAAACAGGCAGGGAGCCGAGGCCTTCCGGCTGAAAGCTTCGGCGATCTCACCATGGTTATTCAGCGTGTTGTCAGGCTTGCGGAAATAGTAGTGAAAGGAAGGCACCCTGACCTCGGCCAGGCTGGCCTTCGGATCAATGGTGGCGAGGTAGTCATGAGTCGCCCCCTTGCCGCCCATCAACGTGTTGACACGGTCGGGGTCGGTTTCCCCCGCCAGGAGGGTCCAATAGCCGAGGTCGAACGGGCGCATCGGCGTGTTGAAGTTGATCCACGCCGAAAAGACTTTCGAGCGTAGCAAGGCTTGGAAGGCGATCAGCCCGCCGTAATCCTCGCCAATGATGCCCACCCGGCCGCCGTCAACCTTGCCGCCTTGGACGAGCCACCGGGTGCCATCCTCGATGTCGGCCGGCATGCCAGTGCCAAAGGCGCGATCGCCGGTCTTGGCGAAGGCCAGCCCGAAACCGAGGGTGCCCCGGCAGTTGATTTGCGCCACCGCATAGCCCCGGCTGACCAGAAGCTGGAAGATCGGCGAGAAATCGCTTCTGGTGCGGGATCCGCGGATGGAGGGGCCCACATACACCAGCAGCGGTGGCTTCCCGGAACGGTTGGGTGGCAGATACAATCGCCCGCTCAGGGGCAGTCCATCCCGGGCGGTGAACTCGAAGACTTCGCTGCCGACGAGTCTTTCCGGCGGAAAATCCGGCCGCATGGATCCGAGCAGGTTGAGTTTGCCTTGGTTCCGGTCCAACAGGAAATACAAACCGGGCTGACGCTCGTGGCTCG
>JBDHQK010000051.1:0-17682 GCA_039807025.1 Lacunisphaera sp. | reverse complement strand
CAACATGGCCGGCCGCGGCACCGACATCAAGCTGGGCGAGGGCGTCCGCGAGCTCGGCGGTCTGCTCGTCGTCGGCACCGAGCGTCACGAATCCCGCCGCATCGACCGCCAGCTGCGCGGCCGCTGCTCTCGCCAGGGCGACCCGGGCATGACCAAGTTCTTCCTCTCGCTCGAGGACGACCTGATGCGCCTCTTCCTCCAGGGCAACCTGGCCTCCAAGATCATGGAAGGCTCGATGAAGGAGGGCGAGGAGCTGGAGCACAAGTGGCTCAACTACTCGATCGAGTCGGCCCAGAAGAAGGTCGAGCAGCAGAACTTCTCCATCCGCAAGCGCCTGCTCCAGTATGACGACGTGCTCAACAAGCAACGCGAGGTCATTTACGGCATCCGCAACGGCGCCCTGCATAGCGAGCGCCCGAAGGACATCATCTTCGAAATGATCGAGGAGGAGGTCGCCTCCCGCCTCGAGTCCGCCGGTTTCGACGAGAAAGGTGGCGCGGACTCGGCCAACGTCGAGAGCCTCGTCGGCTGGCTCAACGCCCACTTCCCCGTCAGCGCCAAGATCGAGGAATTCTCCGGCCGCCGCGACTTCGATGCCCTGCTCAAGGAACTCGTCGAGCGTATCAAGAAGGCCTACGCGCTGAAGGAATCCGTCGAGGACCAGGCCGCGCTGGGTGGCCTCGAGCGCTACATCGTCATCAACGCCATCGATCACCACTGGCAGGAGCACCTGACCGAGATGGAGGAGCTCCGCCGCTCCATCGGCCTGCGCAGCTACGGCCAGAAGGATCCGCTCTCCGAATACAAGAGCGAGGCCTTCCGCTTCTTCGAGGAGCTGATGAACAACGTGCGCCTGCAGATTTGCACGAGCCTCTTCCGCTCGGCGACGAACCGCGACGCCTTCGAGAACCTCTTTGCCATCCTCTCGCGCTCGGCCCGCCTGCAGGGTCCGGCCGCCGCGCCCACGGCGCTCGGCGCGGCCGCCCAGGCCTCGGCTCCGGAAGGCGAGGCCCCGGCCTCCGCCCCCGCCGAGGAGATCAAGCTCCCGTCCGTCACCATCCGCCGCGAGGCCCCGAAGGTCGGCCGCAACGACCCGTGCCCCTGCGGCTCGGGCAAGAAGTTCAAGAACTGCCACGGGGCCGGCTGATGTAGGGGCGCCGCTCGACGGCGCCCGCGGCATCGAATCCCTGTCATGTCCCCGTCCTGTCATTCTGAGCAAAGCGAAGAATCCATCATGATGAACGGTTGCGGCCGGGCAGATGGATCCTTCACTGCGTTCAGGATGACGGGTGGATGGTCAGCCCTTTTTCTTCGAGCATCATGATCCGTATTATCGGTTTCGACGCCGACGACACGCTCTGGCACAACGAGAGCATCTTCGACCGCGCCCAGCAGCGCTACCGCGCGCTACTGGCGAAATACCACCCGGCTGCCGAGGTGGACCGGGTGCTCTTCCAGACGGAGATGCGCAACCTGCCGCTCTACGGCTACGGTGTGAAGGGTTTCGTGCTCAGCGCCTCCGAGACAGCCATCGAGCTGACCAACGGGGCCATCAGCGCGCAGGAGATTCAAGAGATCTTCGCGCTGGGCCAGGAGATGCTGGCGCATCCGGTCGAGCTGCTGCCCGGCGTGGCCGAGATCGTGCCGATGCTGGCCCGTGACTACCGGCTGCTCCTCATCACCAAGGGCGACCTTCATCATCAAGAGCGCAAGGTGGCGGAGTCAGGTCTCGGGGCGCATTTTCACGCAGTCGAGATCCTGAGCGAGAAGGACGGTGCCACCTACGAGCGCGTGCTGCGCCGACACGGCGTCGCCCTCGACGAGTTCGCCATGGTCGGCAACTCGATCAAATCCGACATCCTGCCCGTGCTCGCGCTTGGCGGCGCCGGTGTGCACGTGCCGTATCACCTCACCTGGCAGCACGAGCACGTCGAGCAGGCGCCGCACAACCAGCCGCGTTTCCGGCAGGTGGCGACCCTTGAGGAACTGCCGCCGTTGCTACCCGTCCTCTGATGAAGACCACCGACGTGTCCGCGTCCTTTGATCCCTACGAGCCGCGGCCGACGCTGTGGCAGCGGCGGCCCAACCTCGGGTGGGTGCTGGCTGTGTTCGGCGCCACGGTCTTCCTGACCTATGTGGCCTTTCCGCCGGTCAGCACGGGCGAGGCGGCCTATGTGCTGGCGCTACCAGCGTTGCTTTGGGCCCACCGCCAGCCGAAGTTCCGGCTGTTTGCGTGGACCGTGCTCGGCGCGCAGGTGGTCGCGTGGACCGCGCTGCTCGGTTGGCTGCACAACGTCACCTGGGTTGGCTTGTTCCTGCTCGGGCCCTTCGTCGGCCTGCTGGTCGGCTCGTGGTTTCTCGCGGCCTGGTGGGCCATCCCCCGCCTCAAGGGCCACAAGGTGCTGGTGCGGATTTCCGGTCTGCTCGGGCTGGCGGCGCTGTGGGTCGTGCTCGAGTGGTTCCGCGGCATCATCTTTGGCGGCTTCCCGTGGTTGCCGCTGGCGGCCAGCCAGTGGCAGCGCCCGCTCCTCCTGCAGGTGGCGGCCTATGCCGGGGCCGGCGCGACGTCCTTCATCCTGGTGCTGTTCAACCTCGGGGCGGCGGCCTACGTGCACCGCGCCTTTTTTGAGGGCGTGACGGGCTTCAAGAAGCGCACGCCGGAATTCTCCATCGCCCTGCTCGTGCTGATGGGCGGCGCGTTCCCCTTTCTCGCCGACACCCTCAACCAGCAGCGCCGCCCGCTGGTGCGAGCCGCCCTGGTGCAACCCTACATCCCGCAGAACGAGAAGTGGGACGCCGCGCGCGCTTCCGACGTGCTACGCACGATCGAGCAGGTGACCTACGACGCCAGCCGCCGGGGCGCGCCGGAGCTCATCATCTGGCCCGAGGCCGTGACGCCTTGGGCGCTGTATCGCGATCCCAACGTCCGGGAGTGGCTGGAGTCGGTGGCGAGGCGCACCGGCACGCCGCTGCTCCTCGGCACCGTTTACACGCAAGGCTCGGGTGAAGGGGAGGAGTGGTATAACGGCGCGTTCGTGGTCAGCCCGGCCACGGGCTTGGCGCAGCCCGGCTATGCGAAGCGCAAGCTCGTGCCTTTCGGGGAATTCATCCCGTTGCGGCCCGTGCTCGGCTGGATCGAGAAGTTTGCGCCCATCGGCGGCGATTTCCAGCGCGGCACGGATGCCGCGCCACTGCTCGTGCCGGCCGGTTCCCGGCGCGTGCCGGTCGGGGTGCTGATCTGCTTCGAGGATGTTTTCCCCGCGCTGGCGCGGGAGAGCGCCTTGGAGGGGGCCGAGGTGCTCGCCGTGCTGACGAACAACGCCTGGTTTGGCGAGGGCGGGGCGGCCTACCAGCATGCGGCGCACTCCGTGCTGCGCGCGATTGAGACCCGCCGGCCCGTCATCCGCGTCGGCAACGGCGGCTGGAGCGGCTGGATCGATGAGTTCGGCAACGTGCGCGCGACGCTGCGGGACGATGCGGGCAGCGTCTATTTCCGCGGGGCGCAGACGCTGAATGTGTCGCGCGACCAGCGCTGGGTGGGCCGGCAGAGCTATTATGTGCAGAACGGAGACTGGTTCCTGCTGGTGTGCGTCGGCCTCGCCGCCGGGGCCTGTTACCTGGTGCTGATGCTGCGCCCGCCGCCGCCGGTGCCCGCCGACAAGGGCCGGTTCTATTGAGACTCACCCAAAGAAGTTACGCTCACCTGTCATTGCGAGGAGTGGAACGACGACGCAATCCAGCTGGATTGCCACGGCGCGCTTCGCGCATCTCGCGATGACAAAAACAGTAACTGCTTTGGGTAAGTCTCAATAATTACGGCCCGAACAGCACGCACACGGCCTGCGGCACGGTGACGGTGCTGCCGGTGGCAGTCAGCCGGCCGGTGGCCGGATCGACTTGGAAGGAGACGAGGTTGTCACTGTTCTGGTTGGCGCAGACGAGCCAGCGACCGTCCGGAGTGAGATTGAAATTCCGCGGGTGCTTGCCGCCACAGGGCGTGAGCTCGACGAGCTTCAGCATGCCGTCGCCCTGCACGGCGAACACCGCGATGCTCTCATGACCGCGATTGGAGGCGTAAACAAATCGGCCGTTGGGGTGGATGCGGATCTCGGCTGCGCGATCGGGATCCGTGACCTTGAATCCGGCCGGCAACGTCGAGATGTGCTGGATCGGCCTGGCGGTGCCGCCGGCGGCATCGTAGGCGCAGGTGCTGATCGAGCCGTCGATTTCGTTCAGGATGTAGAAAAACTTCCCGTCGCGGGAAAACTTGGTGTGGCGCGGGCCGGAGCCTGGCGGGGTGGCGATGGTGCCCGCCGCGTGCGGGGCGAGCGTGCCGGCGGCGGGGTCGAGCTGGTAGGCCAGCACGCGGTCGATCCCGAGGTCGGCGACGAAGGCGAAGCGGTTGTCCGGCGAGATGGTCACCGAGTGCGGGTGCGGCTTGTCCTGCCGCGTTCGGTTGGGGCCGAGGTCGCCTTGGTGGACGATGAACGAAGCGCGTTCGCCGATGCGGCCATCCGCCGCGAGCGGATAGGAGGCGACCTGGCCGCCGCCATAGCTGACGGTGACGAGCATCCGGCCGCTGGCGTCGGCCGCGAGGTGCGTGGTGTTGCCGCCGCCGGCGCCGCGGGTGTTCAGGGCGGAGAGCTTGCCGGACTTGGCGTCAAAGGCAAAGGCCGCCGCGCCGCCGCTGATCTTGCCATCCGGGCCGGGGCCTTCGCCGAGGGCGTAGAGCACGGGCTTCGACGGATGCCAGGCGAGGAAGGTCGGGTTGGGCGTGGCGGCGGCGAGTGCGGGCGTGCCGAGGGCCCCGGTGGCGGTGTCGAGCCGCACGGCGTAGATGCCCTGGCTGCCTTCCTTGGTGTAGGTGCCGATGAACATGAGCTGACTGACGGCGGGCATGGCGGAGGTGAGGGTGAAAGCGAGGGGAGGAGGGGAAGGAGCGGCGGGGTGACATAAGTTAAATCGTTCTCGTTCTCTTACTCGTTCTCCCGGGCTGCGAAGGGGAACGAGAACGATTGAAGGGGATCACGCCAGAGCTTCCTTGTAGTGACGGCGGCACATGGCGACGTAGCGGTCGTTGCCGCCGATCTCGACCTGGGCGCCTTCCTTCACGCCGCGGCCGTCGGGGCCGACGCGGAGGTTCATCGTGGCCTTGCGGCCGCAGTGGCAGATGGTCTTCAGCTCGATGAGATTGTCGGCGAGCGCGAGCAGCGCGGCGCTGCCGGGGAAGAGTTGCGCCTGGAAGTCGGTGCGCAGGCCGTAGCACAGCACGGGAATCCTCAGCTGGTCGGCGATCTCGGTGAGTTGTTCGACCTGCGGGCGGGTGAGGAACTGCGCCTCGTCGATCAGCACGCAGGCGACGGGCTGGGCGGCATGGGCGGCCTTCACGTGGGCGAAGATGTCCTCGTCGGCCTGCAGGGCCATGGCCTCGGCATCGAGGCCGATGCGGGACTTGATTTTCCCGGTGCCGGCGCGGGTGTCGATGGCCGGGGTGAAGAGCAGGGTGCGCATGCCGCGCTCGTGGTAGTTGTAGCTCGACTGGAGCAGGACGGTCGATTTGCCGGCGTTCATCGCCGAGTAGTAGAAATAGACTTTCGACATGCCGACGGAGCTAAGAGGGAGGAGGCGGACGAGGCCAACAAAAAGCCCCGCGCTGGCGCGGGGCTTGGTGGTGTGCCCACCGAACGCGGGCTCTGCAAGGGCTCACTCCCAGCCGATCGGCCGGCCCTTGTTCTGTTCCTGCAGCCATTTCATGAGGGGGGCGTAGTAGGCCACCATGGCGCGGGTGCTGAGCTCCTCGCCGGTGGCCTCCTTCAGGATCTTGCGCCAGTCCTCGGTCTTGCCCTTCTCCATGATCTTGCGGAGGAAATCGCCGACCTCTTTGTTGTTGGCGTAATTGCAGCTCTGCGGCGGCTGCTTGAGAATGTGTTTCGCGATGTAGTCGTTGAGCTGGTATTTGAAGACCTGCGCGATGGCGTAGCTGTAGTAGTAGCATGGCGTGTCGTTGATGTGCGTCTTGGTGGCGGCGTCGCACCATTCCTCGCCGCGCGCGGCGGGCGGTTCCACGCCCTGGAAGTCGCGGACGTATTGCCACCAGCGGGCGTTCCACTGGTCGGCGGGCAGGCCCTTGGCATAAACGTCGGCTTCCCAGTGCGCCATGACGCCGGAGGCCCAGAAGATGAACGGCACGCCCGGGACGAGGGCGTTGTTGAGGAGGAAGGCGTTTTCATCGACCTTGAAGTCGGCGGGCAGGATGCCGAGCTGCTTCAGGTAGGGGGCCATGCCGGAGGCCAGCGCGGTCAACTCGCCGAAGCCCTCGTGGAAGGCCGGGTTCGCGCCGGTGCGGAGCAACGCCGGCACCTCGGGTCGGGTGTAGCCCATGAAATAATAGATGTGGCCGAACTCATGGTGGTTGGTCGAGAACCACCACGGGTTGGCCTCGATGCTCTGGAGCGAGCGGAGGTCGTTCTCGAGGTCCACGTGCCAGGCGGAGGCGTGGGTGTTCTTCTTGCGCTTGTCGCCGGCGGGCACGGGGTAAAGGTCGGATTTTTCCCAGAACGACTGCGGGAGTTTCGGGAAGCCGAGGCCGACATAGAACTGCTCGGAGGAGCGGGCGACCCACTCGGGGGTCTTGTCCTTGAAGAACGGCGTGAGGTCGGCGCCCTCGGAGAGACCGCCCCATTCCTGCGACCAGCGGTTGTTGATCCAGTGGGCGGGGATGCGCTTCGGCACGGGCTGGTGGTATTTCTCCGCCAGCTTGTATTTCACCCAAGTGTGGAGCTGGAGGTAGAGCGGGCGCAACTCGCGCATGAACTCGTCCTGCAGCTTGATCATCTCGTCGGTCGTCATGCCGTAGCCTGCGACCTGCAGCGCGAAGTAGTCGGGGTAGTCGAGCTCCTTGGCGACGCCGTTGCGGAGGTCGCGGAGCTTCACGAGGCCGGGCTTGAGGGCCCGGCCGGATTCCTTCGAGGCCTCCCAGACGGCCTGGCGCTCCTTCAGGTCGGTGCTCGCATTGAGGAGGTTGTCGATTTCGTTCACCGTGATGGGCTTTCCGGCCAGCTTGAACTCGAAGCCGTTGAGCGTGGAGGCCTGCGCGACCTCAGCATCGATGCGGTCGGCGACGAGCTTGGGGTTGGTCATCGGCCCCTCGGCGGCGAGGAGGAGGAGTTGCTGGAGCTCGCGGATGGTGAGCTCATTCAGCTCATGGCGCTGGAGGAGCAGGGCCTTGGCCTCGTTGATGAGGACGGGGTCGCCGGTGAAGGCGGCGCGGGCCTTGCTGGCGACCTCGGAGCCGACGTCGTGGAGGGGCGAGACGTCGGTCAGGGCGTCCCACTGGGCGTTGCCCTCGAGGGTGGCGAGGGACTTGTAGGCCGAGTTGACGAGGAGCAGGAAGCGGTCGGCGCGCTCCTGCGCGGGGTTGGCATCGGCGGCGAACGTGACGGAGGCCGCAAGCAGCACCGCAACGGCGGCACCGCGGAGGGGGGATGTAACGCGGGTCATGGCTGGAAGCTACGCCGCAGATCGTCCGTTGGCAAACTCGGAGCGGTGGGCCAGAGACCCTTCGCGATACGATGCTTGGAAGACGATTAAATCTTCACCGGCGTCACGCGCTGGCCGTCCGAGACGCGGTCGCCGGGGTAGAGGATGACCTCGTCGCCCGCGCTCAGGCCCTTGAGCACCTGCACCTCGCGGCCGCTGGAGCGGCCGGCCTCGACGGGCACGAGCACGGCCCTGCCGTCGCGGACGACGTAGGCGGCGGACTCGCTGCCCCGGCGGAACAGGGCGGAAACGGGCACCTTCAGGGTGCTGGCGGTTTCCCAGACGACCACGCGGGCCTCGACGCGGAAGTTGTCGCCCAGGGTGGCGCGCTCGGCGATGGGGGTGACGATGTCGGCCACGACGTTGACGCGCTGCTCCTCGACGCCGAGGGCGGAAATCTTGGTGAAGGCCGCGGGCTCGACCAGCCGCACGCAGGCTGCGAGCGGCTGCGGGCCGCCCCATTGCTCCAGTTCGACGCGGGCGCCGGGCGCGAGCGCGGCGCCGTCGCGCGACAGCAGTTCGATGACGACCTCGAGGTCGGCGGGATCGCCAACGTCAAGCAGGGCCGTGCCGGCGGCGACGGGGCGCTCGCTTTCCTGGAAGACGTGCAGCACGCGGCCGGCGACGGGGGAGCGCACCTCGAGCTGGGCGGGCACGGTATCCGGGCCGACGACGGCCAGCTCGGCGACGGCGGCCCGCAGCGCGCCCTCGGCGGCGACGACATCGCGGGCGGCGGCCGTCTCGCGCATCTGGACGCTCTCAAAGTCCTGCGGCGACACGGTCTTCTCGGTCAGCATCCGCGCCATGCGGTTGAGCTCGTTGGCCGCGAGCGCGTGGGCGGCGCGGGTTTTCTCCAGCGTGGCTGCGGCGGAGTCGCGGCGCGCCTCCGCGAGGGCGCGGCTGCGGTTGTCGAGGGGCGATGCGGCCATCGGTTCGATGACGGCGACGACATCGCCGGCGGCGACGGTGGCGCCGGGCTTGAAGGGCACGCGGCGCAGTTGGCCGTTGACGGGGGAGGAGACGACGTAGCGCTGCTTGATGCGCGTCTTGCCCTCCTCGCTGACCGTGGCGCGCAGCGGGCCGGTGGTGGCGAGGGCGGTCTCGACCGGGGCGGGCTTGGGGCGCAGGCCGTAGGCGAGGGCGGCGAGGAGGCCGGCTCCGAGAATGTAGGGCAGCGCGCGGGCGAGGGGGGACGGTGTCATGGGGACGAAGGATGAAAGCAGTTATTAACCACGGAAAACACGGAAGTCGATGGCCACAGAAGGCACAAAAGACGCAATATCCTCGGATGCGTCATTCTGAGCGCAGCGCAGAATCCAGCACGATGACCACGAGCGGTCGTGCCGATGGATCCTTCGCTGCGCTCAGGATGACAGGACGGGTTCATTTGTGTATTCCGTGTGCTCCGTGGTGAATGTTCATTCCGGGGCCTTGAGGGTGGCGATGAGGTCGAGCTGCTTGAGCTTGCGCAGGACGACGAGCGCCGAAAAGAACGAGGCGGTGACGACCACGAGGACCGCGAAGGCGTAGGTGTAGCTGGTGAACACCAGCGGCAGGCGCACGGTCTCGGTGCTCACCGTGGAGATGATGACGGTGGCGAAGCCCGTGCCCATCACGAGCCCGAGAGGCACGGCGAGGACGGCGAGGATGACCAGCTCGATCACGATGATGGCGCCGACCTCGTGCTGGGTCATGCCGATGACCCGCAGGGTGGCCAGCTCGCGGGCCCGCTCGGCGAGAGAAATGCGGGCATTGTTGTAGATGACGCCGAAGGCCACGACGACGGAGAACATCAGGTAGATGCTCTGGATGAGGCCCATCATCTGGGCCGTCGTCTCCCGGAAGCTCTTCCGCATTGACTCCTTGATCGCAACGGTGCTCACGCGCGGGATCTTCTTCAGCGCGGCGAGGAATTCCCCGCGCTTGTCCAGGTCCAGCCCGAGGCTGGCGCCGGTGATGACGTCGCCTTCGCCGAGGAAGCGGTTGATGGCGGACAGTTCCATGTAGGCGGCGATGCCGGTGAAATCCTCGGCGAGGCCGGTGATCGGCAGGGTCTTGACGGGGCGGCGACCCTCGAGCGCCTCGACCACGAGCAGGTCGCCGACCCGCGCGCCGAGGACCTCGGCGAGCTTGGCTGACACGATCAGGCCGTCGGTCGGCGGCGGGATCTCGCGACCGGCGTGATCCACGGCGCGGCTGTGCCGGGCGTTCGGCAGGAGGCTGCGCAGGCCGATTTGCCGGCTGCGGCCGTTGAAGTGGATGCGCACGGCGGCGAGGCGCGAGGGCTCGAGGCTGGTCACCCCCGGTAGCTGCGCCAGCTCGTGGGCGATGCGGGCGGAGGAGGGCTCGACGAGCCCGAGGTTGATGTCCTGCCGCTGCACGACGTCCCACTTGAAATCGAGGATGTCGGCGATGCCGGCCTTGAAGGTGTTGGGCAAAATCAGCAGGGCAGTGGCGAGGGCCAGGCCGGCGACGGTGAACAACGCCTGCATGGGGCGGCGCTCGAGATTGCGGACCGCGATGCGGAACGAGTGGGACAACAGTCGCTTCAGGCCGAGGCGTTCCAAGCCGGACGGTGCATAGCTGGCCGGCGGCTCCGGGCGCATCGCCTCGGCGGGCGGCAGGCGGGCGGCCTGGCGGACGGAACTGAAGACCCCGAGCGTCACGGCGCCGAGGCCGACGGCGAGCGCGATGGCCACGGCGGAAAAGTCGAGCTGGAAGGCCAGGTCGGGAAAGCGGAACATGAGCTCATACATGCCGACCAGCTGGCGGCCGAGGACGACGCCACCGAGCAGGCCGAGGAGGACGCCGCCCGCCACCATCACGAACGCGAACTTCAGGTAGTGAGCCGCGATCTGCCGGTTGCTGAAGCCGAAGGCCTTGAGGATGGCGATCTGCTCGCGCTGCAGGGCCAGCAGCCGGGACAGCACCGAGTTGGTCATGAATGACGCCACGCACAGAAAGATGGCGGGGAATCCGATGGAGAGGATCGTGAGCACGCGGATCTCGTCGGTCACGCGGATGTGCGACGGGTGGTCCTTGCGGCCGTAGGCGCCGCGCCCGCCGTAGGGAACCAGCAGGCGGTCGAGCTCGGCGATGACGGCCGGGGAACTGGCGCCGGGTGCAAGGGTGGCGGCGACGTGGTTGAAGGCGCCGTAGAGATTCCATGCGGTGGCGACCTCCTTGTAGGGCATCCAGAAGATGCCGTAGGTGCGGCTGTCGGGCAGGGCGGCGCCGGGGCGAGACTCGAAGATGTATTCCGGCGAGAGCACGATGCCCGCGATGCGGAAGGTCTGACGCCGGCCGTTGAGGAGCAGCGTGAGCGGGTCGCCGGGATTGAGCGCGTTGGCCTTGGCGAAGGCCTCGCCGACGAGCACCTCGCCGCGCGCGCCGGGGGACAGCCACGCGCCCCGGCGCAGGAAGAGGCGGTTCAGCTCCGGGGCGCCGAAGTCGGGCAGCGAGCGCACGAGGCCACTGGCGGGCTCGGCCAGGCCGGGCAGGTCGAGCGTGACGGGCACGGCGAGATCGGTCTGCACGGTGGCGACGCCGGGGAGGGCGGCGATGCGGGCGCCGAGGTCGTTGGGCGCGCGCTTGAGCGAGGCGAAGAGGTCGGCGAAATGGTTGGCCTGATAATACGCCGCGCGGGTCGTCTCGAGCGAGTGGATGAGGCTGCGCGCCATGATGAGCATGGCGAGGCCGCAGGCCATGACCAGCGAGACCGCGGCGGCCTGGCCCTTGAGGCGGACGAGGTCGCGCAGGAGCTTGCGATCGAGGTGGGAGAGCATGGCGCGCTAAATCGTTCTCGGCCCGTTCAGCTCGCCTATCCCCTGAAGGCTGAGCCCGGAGAACGAGGAAGAGGATGAGAAAGAGTTCATGTCACCACTGCAGCGTGTCGGGTGCCGCCGGGTTCGCGTTGTGCGATTCCGACTGCACGCGGCCGTCGGAGAAGCGGATGACGCGGTCGGCCATGGCGGCCATGACGGCGTTGTGGGTGATGATGACGGTGAGGGTGCCGAGCTCGCGGTTGGCGCGCCGGATGGCCTCGAGGACGGTGATACCGGTCTTCACGTCGAGGGCGCCGGTGGGCTCGTCGCAGAGCAGCACCTCGGGGCGCTTGGCGATGGCGCGGGCGATGGCGACGCGCTGCTGCTCACCGCCGGAGAGCTGCGCCGGGAAATGATCCATGCGCGAGGTGAGCCCGACCATGCCCAGCGCGGCCTCAGGCGTCAGGGGGGCGCGCGCGAGCTCGGTGATGAGGCCGACATTCTCGCGGGCGGTCAGGCTCGGGATGAGGTTGTAGAACTGGAAAACAAAACCGACGGATTCGCGGCGGTAGCGCGTGAGCCGGGCCTCGTCGGCGTGCGCGAGATCGAGGTCGCGGTAGCGCAGCTCGCCGGCGGTGGGGATATCCAGGCCGCCGAGCTGGTTGAGGAGGGTGGTCTTGCCGGAGCCGGAAGGGCCGAGCAGGACCACCAGTTCGCCGGCGTTCAGGTCCAGGTCCACGCCGGCCAAGGCGCGCACCTCGGCGGTGCCGGCGCCGTAGACCTTGGTGAGGCCGCGCACATGGAAGACCGGGGTGGCGGCGGATTGTGGGGGAGATTTCACGCGAAAAGCGCAACATGACCGGGACCGGGCGGGGCGCAATCCCAAGCCCGGCGTCGGCCGCAGCGATGAGCCCGCATGCTAGGCTTAGTAAGCAGATGTGCTTCCGGCCGGGCTGGATGGGCCGTCCAACCCCGGCGCGAATCGGGGTTGTGGCCGGGCGGACGGTGCCTTCTGCTGGCAGGATATGAATCGGACCGACCGGCTGGTGGCGATGGTGCTGCATCTGCAGGGACGGCGCGTGGTGCGCGCGGCCGACCTCGCCGCGCATTTCGGCATCACGGAGCGGACGGTTTACCGGGACATCGCCGCGCTCGGCGAGGCGGGCGTGCCCATTGCCGGCGAGGCCGGCGTGGGCTACAGCCTGCTCAAGGGCTACCAGCTGCCGCCGGTGATGTTCACGGCCGATGAGGCCGTATCGCTGTTTGTTGGCGGCGAGCTGGTGAAGCAGTTCACCGACGCCTCGCTCCAGGCGCCGATGATATCGGCGCTCGACAAGCTCCGCGCCGTGCTGCCGCGCGACCGGCAGGATCATGTCGAGCGTCTGGTGGCGCGCACGGTGATCTACGGGCAGTCAGCGCGGAAGGCCGCGCCGGAGGCGGCGGGGCAGCGCTGGCTGTTGCCGGTGCAGCAGGGCGTGGTGCTGCGGCGCGTGCTGCGGATGTCCTACCACGGCCGCGGCCGCGCGGAGGAGACGGCGCGCGATGTCGAGCCGCAGGGCGTGGTGTTCTATGGCGGGGCGTGGTATCTGGTGGCGTGGTGCCGGCTGCGGGCGGACTACCGGCATTTCCGCATCGATCGCATCCGGCGGCTGGAGCTGACGGCGGAGAAGTTCGAGCCGCGCGAGGGGTTCTCGTTCAGGGGACACATGGAGCAATCCACGGCGCGGGAGAAAACCCTGGCGGTGCGCGTGTGGTTCCACCGCTCGGTGCAAGAGCGCGCCCAGCGTGAGAGCTACGCCACGCTGATCGAGGAGAAGGCGCGCGACGGCGGCGCCGAGTTTGCGCTCTATGCCTGGTCGATGGAGTGGATGGCGCGCTGGCTGTTGTCGTTCGGCGACCGCGCCGAGGCGCTGGCCCCGCCCAAGCTGCGGGCGCTGGTGCGCGCGGAGGCCGCGAAAATCGCGGCGCTACATGCGAAATAACCGCGGTTTGCCGCTCCTGACATAGGGGTGTCAGGGCGGTCTGCTATGGTGGAGGCATGTTCGCTGGCCCGCCTCCGAGCCAATGCCGTGCTCGGCCTGTTGACGGCCAGCCTCGCTGCCGCTCCCGCCGGAAAACAAATAACCTGCCTACCCCTGATCAAAGTCCCCACCTTCGCCTTCACCGCCGAGGGTGAGTAGGTGGTGGACATGGAGACGAGCGCGGGCACCGGCGTGATCGACCTCCGCGCCGGGCCGTCGGCCGACCGCTTCCGCCACACGCGATCCGCGTCGTGGCGCTGTCCACGCGCCGGACGCTCGTGAGTGTCATCCTCGTCGAGGGATCGGATGAAACCAACGAACACTTCGCCCGTCGGCGCGAGCTGTTGCAGGCGGCGGCCGACGGCCTCGTGAAGCGCTTCGGCGGCGAGGTGCATACGCCGCTCGCGCTCGCGGAGCTGGGGTTGAACTGACTCCTTGGGCGTTACTCCGCCAGCAGGCTGTTCAGATCCAATCGCGCCGTGGTCATGGCGAGGCCGCCCTCGGCGTCGCGCGGCCACTGTGCCTCGGGCCGGTCCCAGTAGAGCTCCACGCCGTTGCCGTCGGGATCGCGCAGGTAGAGCGCCTCGCTCACGCCGTGGTCGGAGGCGCCGTCGAGCGGGATTTCCGCGGCGATGAGCCGGCGCAGGGCGTCGGCCAGCGCGGCACGGGTCGGGTAGAGGATGGCGGTGTGATAGAGCCCGGTGTGGCCGGGTGGCGGCGGCGAGCCGCCGAGGCTTTCCCAGGTGTTGAGCCCGATGTGGTGGTGGTAGCCGCCGGCGGAAACGAAGGCCGCCTGTGAGCCATATTTTTGCGTCAGCTGGAAGCCGAGCACGCCGACGTAGAAGTCGAGCGCGCGCTGCAGGTCAGCGACCTTCAGGTGGACGTGGCCGATGCGGGCACCGGGGGTGATGGGCGGGTTCTGGGCGAGCATGGGCGGAGGCTAGCCATGCCGTCGGGAAAAAGACAACAGGTGGAGCGCGGTCTCCGGGTGCGCTGGAACAAACCCGCCCGGAGGCCGGGTTCCACCTGACCGGAATTGCGCTTCACCGGAATCTTCTCACACTGCCCACAATCCCATGCAAAAGTTCCTCCGTCTTGAGTTCATCGACCGCAGCCCGGATGTGGGGCTGCTTTTGCTCCGCCTCTGGCTCGGCGTTTCCATTCTCTGGCTGCACGGCTGGGGCAAGCTGCTCGGCGCATTCTCCGGCAAGCTGGCGTTCCTCGACCCGATCGGCATCGGCCAGGTGCCGAGCCTGCTGCTCGTCATCTTTGCGGAGGTGGGCTGCTCGGTGGTGCTGGTGCTGGGCCTGTGGACGCGCTGGGCGGCGCTCATCCTGGCCTTCACGATGGGGGTGGCGTTCTTTGTGGTGAACGGTGGGGCCTTCGCGAAGGGCGAACTCGCTTGGCTTTATCTCGGCGGCTACCTGGTGCTGTTCGTTGCCGGGGCGGGCCGGTTCAGCCTGGACCAGAAGTAAGCGGGGAAATCCTTGCCCTAGGTCTTGGCGCTGTTGTCGCAGGTGAGGTGCACGCGCCGACGCATGGCCGTGTAGTTGCGGATCTGCGCCGCGAAATCCTTGTTTTTGACTATCTGCGCGTTGGCTGCCGGGGCCGTCGATCCGCTTTCCATGGCGGCGGCCGTGGCGATGAGCACCAGCAACTCCGCCTTCGCTGGCAGGCGTTGGGCTGGGAAGCGGGCATGAGTGCTGAGCCAGCGCAGGGTCTGTTGGAAAGGAGGTTGGGCCGTCGTCGTCAAGGCGCGCAGAGTGCAGGGAGGCCCGGCGCTGGAGTCAATCGGAGTTCTGGTGCGATGCCCGGTCTACGTGAGCCTCGTGCTTGATATGGATTGGGCCATTCCTTTGAAATCCCCGAGCTTTGGGTTGCACCGGCGGGGGCGGGGCCTAGGTTCGACCATTCCCATGGCTTCATTGCTCAACCTGCTCGACGTCAGCCTCCACTTCGGCGGTCCCGCCATCCTGGAAAAAATCAACTTCCAGGTCGATCCGGGCGAGCGCGTGTGCCTGCTCGGGCGCAACGGCGCGGGCAAGTCCACCCTCATGAAGGTCATCATGGGCGACATGAAGCCCGACACGGGCGACGTCTTCCGCCCGTCCGGGGCGGTTTACCGCCGGCTCACGCAGGAGATCCCGACCGACCTCGCCGGCACGGTGCACGACATCGTCGCCGCCGGCCTGCGGCCCAACGACGACCACCACGAGGAGGAGTGGGAGCGCGACGTTCGCGTCGAGGACCTGATCACCGCCATCAAGCTGCCGCCCGCGCAGGAGTTCTCCGCCCTCTCCGGCGGCCTGAAGCGCCGCGCGCTGCTGGCCCGCGCGCTCGCCGCGCAGCCCGATCTGCTCCTGCTCGACGAACCGACCAACCACCTCGACCTCGAGTCCATCCTCTGGCTGGAGGAATTCCTGCTGGAGAAGAAGCCCACGCTGCTCTTCATCACCCACGACCGTGCGTTCCTGCGCAAGATTGCCTCGCGCATCGTCGAGCTCGACCGCGGCCGCCTCGCCGGCTGGGCCTGCGACTACGACACCTATCTCGTCCGCAAGCAAGAGGTGCTCGAGGCCGAGGAGAGGCAGCGCGCCCTCTTCGACAAGAAGCTGGCGCAGGAGGAGGAGTGGATCCGCCGCGGCGTGAAGGCCCAGCGCTCCCGCGCCACCGCCCGCATCAACGCCCTGAAGGACATGCGCGCCCAGGCCCGCGCCCGCCGCGATCGCGTCGGCAACGCCACCATCAAGCTCACCGAGGCCGAACGCACCGGCGTGAAGGTCATCGAGGCGCAGAACGTCAGCTACGCCTGGCCGGACGGCAAGGTGGTCATCCGCGACTTCTCCACCGTCATTCAGCGCGGCGAGAAAATTGGCATCCTCGGGCCCAACGGCGCCGGCAAGACGACACTCATCAAGCTCCTGCTCGGCCAACTGGCGCCGACCGCCGGCTCGCTCAAGCACGGCACCAACCTCGAGGTCGTCTACTTCGACCAGCTGCGCGCGCAGATCGACGACAACAAGACCGTCGCCGACAACATCGCCAACGGCAACCCGACGGTGACCATCGAGGGCCGCACGCGGAACGTCATCAGCTACCTGCAGGACTTCCTCTTCGAGCCCGCCCGCGCCCGCACGCCGGCGCGCGTGCTCTCCGGCGGCGAGCGCAACCGCCTGCTGCTCGCGCGTCTCTTCACCCAGCCGGCCAACGTGCTGGTGCTCGACGAGCCGACCAACGACCTCGACGCCGAGACGCTCGACCTGCTCGAGGATCTGCTCGTCGAGTTCCAGGGCACGCTGCTGCTAGTCAGCCACGATCGCGAATTCCTTGATGAGGTCGTGACGAGCACGCTGGTGTTCGAGGGCGACGGCCGGCTCGGCGACTACGTCGGCGGCTACACCGACTGGCAGAACGAAAAGAAGAAGCTGGCGGGTAGGGCGCAGCGGCCCGCTGCGCCGGAGCGGACGACCGGGCCGGTCGTCCCTACCGCCAAGACCGCCCGCAAAATTTCCGGCAAGGAACAGAAGGAGCTGGAGACGCTGCCCGCGAGGATCGAGGCGCTCGAGCGCGAGCAGGCCGAGCTGACGGCGAAGCTCGCCGATCCGACCTTCTACAGGAAGGAGGCCGCGAAATTCGCGGAGGTGAAGCAGCGGCTGGAGACCGTGGAGCGCGAGCACGCCACGGCGTTTGCCCGCTGGGAAGAACTCGAGGCGGCGAAGAACGGCGGCCATTGACCGCGAAGGGCGCGAGTGATGGCGCGCCGTGGCTTGTTGGCCCATGGCTCTTGGTTTTTTCACGGGCATTGCGAGGAGGGTAATAGTGAAGCAATCCAGCTGGAGCATACCCGGGGTGTATTTGACCCGCTGGAAACAAAAAGCCCCGGCGGGTGAGGCCGGGGCGGGGAAGCGGGCGGGAGCGCCGCTCAGGATTTGGCGGCGGGGACGGGCAGCTTGAACTCTTGCAGCAGCGCCGTGACCTTGCCCTCGATGTCGGCCTTGGGGTCGTGCGGGTTCAGGCCGTTGTGGCGCACGGTGCCGTCCGGCGCGATGATGGTGACGTGGGGGATGCCGCGGACGACGTAGTCCGGATTGAAGACTTGCTCCTCGCTGAAGACGACGTCCCAGGTCATGTCCTTGGCCTTCATGAATTCGGGCATGAGCGACATTTCCTTCTGCTCGTCACCCTTGGTGTCGATGCGCGGGCCCATGTTGGCCACGAAGCCCTGGATGCTCGTCACGCCGAGGACGGTGACGGGCGAGCCCTTGAAGTGGGCGACTTCCGCGCGGACCTTGGGGAAGGAGGCGATGCAGGGGCCGCACCAGGTGGCCCAGTAATCGAGCACGACGACCCGGCCCTTG
>JBDHQK010000223.1:0-2789 GCA_039807025.1 Lacunisphaera sp. | reverse complement strand
GCCTCGCCGGCGCGCCGCCGCCGGCGCCGGCCGGCACCGCGCTGGTCTGCCCCGAATTGTTTTCGCCCGCCGTCGGTGCCCGCCTGCCCGCGCTGCTGGCCGCTGTCACCGGCCCGCGCGTCGCCGTGTTTCACGATGCCATCGGGCTCAAGCTGCCCGAGCTCACGCCGCCCGGCACCGTCCGCCGCCTGCCCGCCTATCTGCGCGAGCTGCTCCACTTCGACGGCATCGCCGCCAACTCCGAGGATTCCGCCGCCTGCCTGCGCGACTACTGGGCCTGGCTCGGCGTCGCTGACACGCCGGTCATCCAGGCAATCCCGCTCGGCTTGGATGAATGTCACTTAATAGGTGACATTCCCCAAGGCGCGACGCCGCGCGTCCTCTGCGTCGGCACGATCGAGGGACGCAAAAATCACCTGGCACTCCTAACGGCGTGCGAAGGGCTCTGGCAGGAAGGCCTGAAATTCGAGCTCCAACTGCTCGGCCTGCCACGCGCCGATACCGCCGGCCCGGCGCTCACCCGCATCGCCGCGCGCCGGGCGGCCGGCCGGCCGCTAATCGTCGACGGACCGGCCAACGATGCCGCCCTGCAGGCGGCCTACCGGCGGTGCGTCTTCACCGTTTATCCCTCGCTGCTGGAAGGCTTCGGCCTGCCCGTGCTCGAGAGCTTGCAGCACGGCAAGCCCTGCATCTGTTCCGAGGCGGGCGCGCTGGGCGAGTCCGCGCGCGGCGGCGGTTGCGTTGGCCTCCCGGCGGTTGATGCCGACCATCTCGCGGCTGCCATCCGCCGCCTGCTGCAAAACCCCGCCGAGCTCGCGACGTTGGCAGGACAGGCCCGCACCCGCCGGTTCAAGCTCTGGCCGGAATACGCCCGCGAGCTGATCGGCTGGATGGCCACGCTGCCGCGCCGGAGTTGACCGGAGCCACGCCGACGGGCCTTTGCGGTTGCCAAGGTTCGGGCCCTGACCTCTAGTCGCCTCACGATTTTCCATGGCCCTGTCCCTGTTCACCAAGACCAAGAAAGCCATCATCGAGCGCGCGCAGGACGACTACGCGACGAAGATGCGGCTGAAATACAAGCCCTACTACCACGCCATGGAGGCGCAGACGGGCACGCGCATCAAATTGCAAGGGCGCGACATGATCATGCTCTCCAGCAACGATTACCTCGGGCTGTCGTTCCACCCCAAGGTCATCGAGGCCTGCGGCCAGGGGGCCAGGCTCTGGGGCACCAGCACCACCGGCGCCCGCATTTCCAACGGCTCGCGCGGCTACCACATCGCGCTGGAGGAAAAGCTCGCCGCGTTCCTCGGCCGCGAGGCCTGCCATGTCAGCATCGCCGGCTATGTTTCGTGCTGTTCCGCCGTCGCCTCCTTCGCCCAGAAGGGCGACCTGATCCTCGCCGACAAGAACATCCATTCCTGCCTCTGGGACGGCATCCGGCTCTCCATGGCGACCGTCGAGCGCTTCAGCCACAACAACCCCGAGGACCTCCGCCAGGTGCTGAAAGGCGTGCCTCATAGCCAGCCCAAGATGCTGGTCATCGAGGGCGTCTATTCGATGGAGGGGCACATCTGCCGCCTGCCCGAGCTGGCCGCCATCGGCGAGGAGGCCGGCTGTTTCACCGTGCTCGATGACGCACACGGCTTCGGCATTCTCGGTCGCCAGGGCCGCGGCACCGTCGATCACTTCAAGCTCAACGACAAGGTGGACCTCCTCTGCGGCAGCATGTCCAAGTCCCTCGCCAGCACCGGCGGGTTTGTCGCCGGCTCGCGCGAGCTCATCGAATACCTCCGCACCAGCTCGAAGCAGACGATCTTCAGCGCGGCCATCAGCCCGAGCATGGCGGCGGCCGCCTCCGCCTCGCTCGACATCATGCAGACCGAGCCGCAGCACCTCGAGCGCCTCTGGCGCAACACCAAGCTTTACCGCGAAATGCTCAAGGGCCTCGGCCTCGACACCTGGGGCAGCGAGACGCCGGCCGTGCCGATCGTGCTCGGCTCGAAGGAGCTCGTTTACCGCTTCTGGCAGGCCCTGCTGGAGAAGGGCGTGTTCACCGTCATGTCCATCGCCCCCGCCGTGCCCCCGGGCAAGGACCTGATCCGCACCGCCGTCTCGGCCCTGCACAGCGACGAGGATCTCGAAAAGATCGCCGCCGCCATGGCCTACGCCGTCAAGCAGATGTAAGGGCTCGGCACACAGGGGCGAGGGCGACGCCCAATGGTGTCTCAGCTTGGGGTGTTGAATACCAATTGTCCGCAGGGGTGGTGTTCGGTATTTTTGTTTCTCGATTTTCAAACAGCTTATGAGCAGGGGCTTTAGCGTTCGCCTTATCAGGACAAATCGGGCCCGCCTTGCTCGCCCACCAGCAGGAAATCCCCGAGGTGCTGCGGGACATTGCCATCAGGACGGGCTGTGCCTGATCCCTGACCCCGTCCGATTGCCCCGAACGAACGGCTAACGAACCCCGTAGAGGCGGTTGTAATTCGCCAACCAAAACGGCTTCAACTCAGCCAATGTGCCAACGAAGAAGTAATACTCTGGTTTTCCCGGGTAATCTATTGAGACTTACCTAAAGAAGAGACGATTGGCTCAAAACAGTTCGGCTTGGGCGAAGAAGGCCGCGATGAGCTTGGGGCGGCGTTTCCGGCGGCGAATGCGCTTGAGCGCCTGACTGGCGGCGTGGCCGAGTTCCCAGATGTCCTTGGGGCGGAAGTTGGCCAGTTCGTGCTCTTTCCAATAGCTCCACAGATACTCGACCGGATTGAGTTCGGGAGCGTAGGCGGGCA
>JBDHQK010000222.1:0-2797 GCA_039807025.1 Lacunisphaera sp. | reverse complement strand
AAGGGGGCTTACAATTAGCCTCCTAACTGTTTTGGCAAGCGGTGTTTTGAAAATTCCTGCTTTGTCGCCCTGAAAAACAGAGCCGCCGACCCAAAGATCGGCGGCGAACACTGTGCCTTGTCGCGTGCTCAGAGCGAGTTAGCAGCTGCCACCACTGATTCGGCCGTGATGCCCAGCTCCTTCATGGCGATGTTGCCCGGGGCGCTGAGGCCGAAGCGGTCGATGCCGACGACCTTGCCGTCGAGGCCGACATACTTGGCCCAGAGGCCGGTTACGCCCGCCTCGATCGCGACGCGCTTGCGGCACGACGGCGGAAGAATCGCATCGCGGTAGGACTGCGGCTGGGCGTCGAACCGAAGGAAGGATGGCACCGAGACCACGCGCGTGCCGGCGCCGAGTTGCTTGGCGGCGGCGACGGCCCATTGCAGCTCGCTACCCGAGGCGAGTAGGATCTGCGTAAGCGGGGCGGTTTCCTGGACGACGATGTAACCGCCCTTGAGGACGCCGACGCGGCGCTCGTGCGGGGTGACATCGTTGAGCATCGGCACGGCCTGGCGCGTGAGCGCGAGCAGGGTCGGCCCGTCGGTGCGCCCCAGCGCAGCGGCAAAGGCGCCGGCGGTTTCCTCGGGGTCCGCGGGGCGGATGACGTCGAGGTTCGGGATCACGCGCAGACCGGAAACGGTTTCCACCGGCTGGTGGGTCGGGCCGTCCTCGCCCACCCCGATCGAATCGTGCGTGTAGATGTAGACAACCGGCAACTTCGAGAGCGCCGCGAGGCGCATCGAGGGGCGTGAGTAGTCGGCGAACACGAGGAACGTCGCGCACGACGGGCGGAAGATACCATCGTAGGCCACGCCGTTGCTGATGGCGGCCATGGCGTGCTCGCGGATGCCGTAGCGCAGGTTGCGGCCGGCGCGGGTGGTTTTGTCGAAATCCCTGTCGGCGGCGATGTAGTTGAGCGTCGAGCCGTGGAGGTCGGCCGAACCCGAGATGAGCAGCGGCAACTCGGCGGCGATGGGCTGGAGCACGTCCTTGCCGGCGGCGCGGGTGGCGAGCTTGGCGTCGGCCGGGAACAGCGGGATCTTCTCAAGAAGATGCGCGGCGCTCGGGGCCGTGCCGGCGCCGTCGAGGAGCGCGGCCTTGTCGGGATGCGCCTCGCGCCAGGCGGCGAAGGCTTTCTTCCATTTTCCGTAGGCGCGCTTGAGGCGCTTCTTGTGGTCGGCGAAGTAGGCGCGGACCTGCTCGCTGACGTAGAAGTGCTCGGCGGGAAGGCCGAGGCCCTGGCGGGCGGCGTCGGCGAACTTCGCCCCACCCTCGCCGTGGCCCTTCGAGGTGCCGGCGACCTCGGGAATGCCCTTGCCGATGATGGTCTTGGCGATGATGAGCTGCGGTTTGCCGCTCTTGGCCTTCTTGGCCTTGTTGATGGCCTTGAGGATGGCGGTGAGGTCGTGGCCGTTGGCCAGCGTCTGCACGTCCCAACCGATGGCCTTGAAGCGCAGCGCGGTGTTCTCGCTCTGCGTCTTGTCCGCCATGGCGTCGAGCGTGACGTCGTTGGCGTCGTAAATGAGGATCAGATTGTCGAGGCCCTGGTGGCCGGCAAACTCGACGGCCTCCATCGCGACGCCTTCCTGCATGCAGCCGTCGCCCGCGAGGCAGATGACGTGGTGGTTGAATATCTCGTGGCCCGGCGCGCTGAAGCGCGCGGCCGCCATCTGGCCGGACATGGCCAAGCCGACAGAGTTGCCGATGCCTTGGCCGAGCGGGCCGGTGGTGCACTCAACGCCGGGGGTTTCGTGGAATTCGGGGTGGCCGGGGGTTTTGCTGTGGAGGACGCGGAAATTCTTCACCTCATCGAGCGAAAGGTCGTAGCCGCTCAGGTGCAGCCAGCTGTAGAGGAACATCGAGCCGTGGCCGGCCGACAGGACGAAGCGGTCGCGGTTCAGCCAGCGTGGCTCGTCGGGGTTGTGCACCAGGGCGTGGCCATAGAGCACGGCACCGATCTCGGCGCAGCCGAGCGGCAGGCCGAGGTGGCCGGAGGAACTCTTGTGGACGGCGTCGATGGCGAGGCCGCGGGCCTGGTTGGCAGCTTGGGCGAGGATGTCGGTCTGGAGTTTCATGGAAAGAAAAGTGGGTGCGAAGCGGGTGAATGTTCATTTACGCCCGGCGGGAAAGAGGTGCAAAGCCCAATTTTGGCATAAAACCCAAACGCAACCGCGTTGTCTGCGCCCGTGGCGCGAGTGCGACCACACAGCCTCCGCCTACTGGTGCCCCCGCTGCTGGCGCGTTAAGCCCGGTCCCTCGCTCACGGCTTCAGACCCTTTTCCAGTTCCGCGAATTTATACTTTCTCCCGTTGAGGTAGTTCCGCGCTTCTTTGAGCGAGTCCCACACTTCCCGCGATAGTTTATATGGATACGCATTGAGGAAAGCGTTGATGTCCCTGATCAGGGTGTCCACGCCCACCATGCTGCCCTTTTTGGCGTCCCAGGCCCTCTGCTTTTCGGCCAACGACCGGTTCAAGTCGCCTTGATTGGCCGTGCGGCTGCTGCGCAGGATTTCATTCGCCCGCTGCAGGTGCTGTGCCGCGATGGCATCGGTCGCCTCAATGTAATGGCGGGTTTGCTGGTAGCGTCGTTTGAGGTCTTCCAGCTGTGCGACCATCCTCTTGTTCTCCTCGGCGTTGGCGGCCTGCTTGGCGAGCATGGCCTTGCTCCGCTTGTTATATTCCGCGATCGCGCGTTTGACGCGGTCGGAGGATGGATCGGCCTTGAGGGCCGTCATCAACCAGTCTCCCGCCTC
>JBDHQK010000050.1:0-17944 GCA_039807025.1 Lacunisphaera sp. | reverse complement strand
GCGACTGCCAGTTGCGGCGGACGGCGAGGCGGAAGCCTGTAGGGTTGGTCTTTTGGCCCATGGAAGTAAGTTAGTTGGTTTTGCCGTCGGAGAGGATGATGCGGAGGTGGGACATGCGCTTGACGCGCGGCTTGGCCGAGCCCTTAGCGCCGGCCTTGAAGCGCTTGAGCACGGGGCCGTTCTCGATGAGGGCGCGGTGCACGGTGAGCTGGTCGGCGGTGATGCTGTTGTTGTTCTCCGCGTTCGCCACGGCGCTCTTGAGCGTCTTCACGAGGAGGCGGGAGGATTTGCGCGGAATGAGCGTGAGGAAGTCGATCGCCTCGGTGACGGGGCGGCCCTGGATGAGGCGCGCGACCTCGCGGACCTTCTTGGGCGACATGCGCGCGTTGCGGGTGAGAGCTTGAATTTCCATTGTGGTGTCCTGGTTGGGCAACGGCCTCAGATTTCCTTGCGGGTCATGCCGCCGTGCGCCTTGAAGATGCGCGTCGGGGCGAACTCGCCGAGCTTGTGCCCGACCATGTTCTCCGTGATGTAGACGGCGATGTGGGCCTTGCCGTTGTGGACACTGATGGTGTGGCCGACGAACTCGGGCGTGATGGTGGAGCGACGGGACCAGGTCTGGATGGGCTTGCGGGCCCCGCCAGCCGAGGCCGCCTTCTGGATTTTTTCCAGAAGGTGGTAGTCGACAAAGAAACCTTTCTTGATGGAACGTGCCATGGTGCGGAGTCGTTGGGATTATTTCTTGTTGCGCGGCGGGCGGCCGTTGGCGCGCACCAGAATAAAGGAGCTGGACAACTTGGCGCGGCGGCGGGTCGGGAAACCCTTCGCGAGCTGGCCCCAAGGGGAGACGAGGTGCTGGCGGCCGCCACCACCCTTGGACTTGCCCTGGCCGCCACCGTTCGGGTGGTCGACGGGGTTCATGGCGATGCCGCGCACGCGCGGGCGCTTGCCGAGCCAGCGGTTGCGGCCGGCCTTGCCGAGCTTGCGCTTGCCGTGGTCGGCGTTGGCAACCTCGCCGATGGTGGCGCGGCACTGCGCGTGAACCAGGCGGGTTTCGCCGGAGGAGAGGCGGATCTGCGCGTAGCCTTGCTCAATGGCCACGAGCTCGACGGAGGTGCCGGCGGCGCGGGCGATCTGGGCGCCCTTGCCCGGGAGCATCTCGACGGCGTGCAGCTTGGTTGCCGGCGGAATCGAGGAGAGCAGAAAGGAGTTGCCTGGTTTGAAGTCGTTGGTGTCGGTCTTCAGCGCGCTGTAAACGGTGTCGCCCACCTTGAGGCCGAGGGGCGCCAGGATGTAGCTCTTCGTGCCGTCGGCATAGGCGAGCAGCGCGAGGAGCGCGGTGCGGTTGGGATCATATTCGATCGCCTGCACCTTGGCGGGCATGTCGAGCTTGCCGCGCTTGAAGTCGATGATGCGGTAGAGCTTCTTGTGGCCGCCCCCGCGACGGCGGGATGTGATGCGACCGTAGGCATTGCGGCCGCCGGACTTGCTCTTCGACTCGACAAGCGAACGCTCGGGACGCTTGTCGCTGATCTCGGCCGGGCGGTTCAGGGTGGTGAACCGGAGGGACGCGGTGAGGGGACGGAAGGATTTAAGGGCCATGATGGGTGGGCTCCGGGAATCAGGTGAGTTCGATCTTGTCACCCGTCTTGAGGGTGACGATGGCGCGCTTGCTGTCGGACGCGGTGATGGGGCGGCCCTGGCGCGAACGCTTCGGCTTGCCCTTGCGGTTCTGGATGTTCACGCGCGTGACGGTGACCTTGAAGGTCTGCTCGACGGCGGCGCGCACGGTGTGCTTCGTCGCGGACGGATACACCTCGAAGGTATATTGGCCGTAGTTCGAGGACAGCTTGTTGGATTTCTCCGTCAGGCGGATGGTTTTGAGAATCTGTTCGGCGTTAATCATGACTGACCTCCGTTGGCGCGGGCGATGATCTGCTCCAGCGCCTTGCTGGAAACGACGATCCCGGTGTATTGGACGAGATCGAGGGTGTTGAGCTTCGAGGCGTCCTGCAGCGTGACGCGGTCGAGGTTGCGCGCGGCGCGCTGGGCCTCGGTCGTGAAGGGTGCGTCCACGATGAGCACCTTGCCCTTGGGGGCGATGCGGGTGATGACCTCGCCCATGAGCTTGGTCTTGGCCTGCTTGGGCGCAAAGGCCTCGATGACCGAGATGTCACCGGCGGTCGCGCGGTCGAACAGAGCGCGGCCGAAGGCGAGGGTCTTGACCTTGCCGTTGATCTTCTTGGAGAAGTCGCGGGGCTTCGGGCCGAACACGACACCGCCACCGGACCACAGGGGGGAGCGAATGGAGCCGGCGCGCGCGCGACCGGTCCCCTTCTGAGCGTGCGGCTTCTTGCCACCGCCGCGGACTTCGCCACGGGTCTTGGTCGAGCGCGTGCCCTGCCGGGCGTTGGCGCGGTGGGCCACGACGACCTCCTTGACGGCCTGCAGGCCGCGGGAGCCTTCAAAGGTCGGGAGGTTGAATTCCTTTTCGGAACTCTGGGTGGCGTCGGAGGTGAAAAATTTGAGCTTCATGAATTACGTTCTCCGGTGGACTTAGGCTTGCTTGGCCGGCTTGGCCTTCTTGCCGGAGCGGATGATGACATCGTCGCCGTTGGCACCGGGAATGGCGCCCTTGACGAGGATGAGGTTCTTGTCGGCGATGATTTTCACGACCCGCAGGTTCTGCACGGTGCGGTTATCCGTGCCCATGTGACCGGGCATGCGCTGGTTCTTCCAGGAGCGGCCCGGGGTCTGGCGCATACCGATGGAACCAATGCGGCGGTGAAACATGGAACCGTGGGAGGAGGGGCCGCCGCCGACACGGAAGCGCTTGACGACGCCCTGGAAGCCCTTGCCCTTCGAGACGCCGAGCACGTCGACGACCTGGCCTTCCGCAAACACCGCGACCGTGAGCACATCGCCGGCCTTGCCAGAGAATGCCTCGGTGAGACGGACTTCGTTGAGCACGCGGGGCGTCGATTCGAGGCCGGCCTTCTTGGCGTGGTTGGCCTCGGCCTTGGAGGCGTTCTTCGCCTTCTGGGCGCCGAAGCCGAGCTGCACGGCATTGTAGCCGTCGGTCTCAACAGTCTTGATTTGGACGACCGGGCACGGGCCGGCTTCCACCACGGTGACCGGGACCAGGACGTTTTGCGCGTCGTAGACCTGGGTCATGCCGATTTTTTTTCCGAGTAATGTAGCGATCATGGGCTAAGTGGTAGGTGGCGCGAGGCGCCGTTTGTTTAGACCTACTTTAGCAAGGGCCGGGGTGAGCCGGCTGGCTTGGCTAAGATGGTTGTGGGTGAGAAATGTTAGACGTTGATGGTGATATCGACGCCGGACGGGAGGTTGAGTTTCTTGAGCTCGTCGACGGTCTGGGCGGTAGGCTCCATGATGTCGATGAGGCGCTTGTGGGTGCGCGATTCGAACTGCTCGACGGACTTCTTGTCGACGTGCGGGGAGCGGTTGACGGACAGCTTCACAATGTGGGTGGGCAGCGGAATCGGGCCGGAAACGCGGGCGCCGGAGCGCTTGGCGGTTTCGACGATTTCGAGCGCGGACTGGTCGATGACGCGATAGTCGTAGCCCTGGAGTTTGATGCGAATGCGTTGGCCTTTCATGGCGGTATAAAGAACGAGGGTTGAAAAATCAGGTGCGGGCGGGGCCCTTGGCGTTGGACTCCACGATCTTGGCGAGCTGGGCGTTCGGAACCTGCGCGAAGTGCGAAGGCGTGATGGACGCGCTAGCACGGCCCTTCGAGAGGGAGCGGATGTCAGTGACGTAGCCGAAGAGCAGTTCGAGCGGGACGTGCGCCGTGATGATGCAAGCGCCGGTCTTGTTCTCCATGCCCTGGATCTGGCCTCGGCGGCGATTGATGTCGCCCATCAGGTCGCCCTGATACTCTTCCGGGGTGGTGAGCTCAACGCCCATGATGGGCTCGAGCATGATCGGGCCGGCCTTTTTCATCGCTTCCTTGAACGCGAAGATGCCGGCCATCTTGAACGCCATTTCGGACGAATCCACCTCGTGGAACGAGCCGTCCACGATGCGGACAATCGCGTCAACCACCGGGAAGCCGGCGATGACGCCATTGTTGGCGCCTTCCAGCAGGCCGTCGGTGGCCGGCTTGATGAATTCCTTCGGGATGGAGCCGCCCACGGTCTCGTTGATGACCTCGACGCCCTTCCCCTTTTCGTTCGGTTCCATCTTGATGACGACATGGCCGTATTGGCCCTTGCCGCCGGATTGGCGGATGAACTTACCCTCGCCTTCGGCCGCCTTGGTGATGGTCTCGCGATAGGCGATCTGGGGCTTGCCGGAAGAAGCCTCGACCTTGAACTCGCGCTTCATGCGGTCGATGATGATCTCCAAGTGCAGCTCGCCCATGCCGGCGAGAATGGTCTGGCCGGTGTCCTGGTCGGTCTTGACGCGCAGGGTCGGGTCCTCGGCGACAAGACGCTGGAGCGCGACGCCCAGCTTCTCCTGGTCGGCCTTGGAGTTCGGCTCGATGGACATCGAGATGACGGGCTCTGGGAAGGACGGTGGCTCGAGGCGGACGTCGAAATCCTCGTCGCACAGGGTGTCGCCCGTGATGACGTCCTTGACGCCGACGAGGGCACAGATGTCACCCGAGTAGGCCTTGTCGATTTCCTCGCGCTCAATGGCGCGCATGAGAACGAGGCGGGAGACGCGCTCACTGCGGCGGGTGCGCGGATTGTAGACTGCGGTGCCCTTGTTCAGCACGCCGGTGTAAACGCGGAAAAACACGAGACGGCCGACGAACGGGTCGTTCCAGAGCTTGAACGCGAGGCCAGCCATCTTGGCCTTGTCGTCGACGATGACGGAAACCTCTTTGCCGTCGCTGTCCTGGCCCTGCATCGGGGGAACGTCGATCGGGTTCGGGAGATAGTTGACGACACAGTCGAGGAGGCGCTGCACGCCCTTCTTCTTGAAGGCGGAGCCGGGGATGACGCCGGTGAACTTGAGCGAGATGGTGGCCTTGCGCACGGCGAGCATGAGCTCGGGCACGGTAATCTCCTCGCCGCCGAGGTATTTCTCGGCGATGGTGTCGTCGAAATCGGACACGGCCTCGATCAGCTTGTCGCGGTATTCCTTGGCCTGCGCCGCCATGTCGGCCGGGATCGGAATCGTCTTCGGGTTCATCCCCAGCTGATCCTTCGGGTCTTCCTCGAAGGAGTAGGCGACGTTCTGCACGAGGTCGACGAGACCGGAAAAGTTCTCCTCCTTGCCGATGGGCAGGAAAATCGGGTGCGCGTTGGCCTTCAGCTTCTCGCGCATCTCGGAGACGGCGCGGAAGAAGTCGGCACCGGTGCGGTCCATTTTGTTGATGAACGCCACGCGCGGGACGCGGTATTTGTTGGCCTGGCGCCAGACGGTCTCGGACTGAGGCTGCACGCCGGCGACGGCGCAGAACACGGCGACGGCGCCGTCGAGCACGCGCAGCGAGCGCTCCACCTCGGCCGTGAAGTCCACGTGCCCGGGGGTGTCAATGATGTTGACGCGCTGCTTGATGCCCTTCCACGGGCCCCAGGAGGCATTCCAGGCGCAGGAAATGGCGGCGGCGGTGATCGTGATGCCGCGCTCGCGCTCCTGCTCCATCCAGTCGGTCACGGTCGTGCCTTCATGGACTTCACCCATTTTATGGACGGCGCCGGAGTAGAAGAGGATGCGCTCGGTGGTGGTCGTCTTGCCGGCGTCAATGTGCGCGGCAATGCCGATGTTGCGCGTCCATTCCAGCGGGAAGGGGCGATCCTTCGAGTTGACGGACGAAACCTTCGCCTTGTCGGTGACGATTGAGATGGTGGGAGCAGCGACGGACATTCGAAAAGTTTTTTACCAGCGGAGATGAGCGAACGCACGGTTGGCCTGGGCCATCTTGTGCATTTCTTCCTTCTTCTTCACGACTGAGCCGGTGTTGTTGTAGGCGTCCACGATCTCGGCGGCGATGGCTTCGCGCATCGGCGTGCCCTTGCGGCCGGTGGCGGCGTTGACGATCCAGCGGAGGGCCAGGGATTCCTGGCGCTCAAAGGAGATTTCCACCGGAACCTGGTAGGTGGCGCCACCGACGCGGCGGCTCTTGACCTCGAGCTTCGGGCGGGCGTTTTCCATCGCGCCCAGCAGCAGGTCGACCGGGTCGCCCTTCTGGAGCTTCTCGCTCACCTTCTCGAAGGCACCGTAAACGATGCGCTCGGCGAGCGTGCGCTTGCCGCTCTTCATGATGACATTGATAAGGTGCGTCACCAGGGCGCTGTTGTAGCGGACATCCGGGACGGTGGGACGGCGAGTGGCTCTGCGGCGGCGTGACATGGCGGCTTAAAAAAGAACGGGGTTACTTAGCGGCTTTCGGGCGTTTGACGCCGTATTTGGAACGGGAACGGCGGCGCTTCTCGACGCCGGTGGCGTCGAGCGTGCCACGCACGATGTGGTAACGGACGCCGGGGAGATCCTTCACGCGGCCACCGCGCACGAGCACAATCGAGTGCTCCTGGAGATTGTGGCCCTCGTCCGGGATGTAGGAGATGACCTCCGTGCCGTTCGTGAGGCGAACCTTGGCGACCTTGCGGATGGCCGAGTTCGGCTTCTTCGGCGTGCGGGTCATGACCTGCACACAGACGCCGCGGCGGAAGGGATTACCCTCGAGCGCCGGAGCCTTGGACTTCGCAGTGACTTTGCGGCGTCCCTTTCTCACGAGTTGGTTGATGGTTGGCATGAAGTTGGAAGGAGGTTGGTAAAAGTGGAAAAGGCGCGGAACCTACCGGAGACGAAGCCTCCGGCAAGCACTATTTCGCGCTTTAGATGGAAACACGAATTTCAGAGGGAAACCCGCCCGAAACCGTGGCGTCAGGTGCCTCACTAGTTTGGCTAACGAAGCTGTAAGTGACGAATGGAGCAGACAACAAAGCAGGCGGCTTCCTTCCCTATCAAGTGATAAATCAAAAAAATCCCGGAAAAGTTATTCACATGGCTTCAGACCCATCGAATTCCGATTGTAAAAGCTCTTATTTCCCCCTGCCCAGCTCTCTGCCCAGACCCGCTGCCACCTTTCAGGCTATGGCGAGATTTTTTCGAGCGTGCCGAAACAAAAAAGCCGCGGACTTTCGTCCGCGGCTTTGAGAGAGAAACGGCTCGTTCGGAGAACTTGCCCTACCCGGCTTAGCTGGCTTCGGCGGTAGCTTTCGGGGCTTCGTCCATCGGGATCTCGCCGCCGAGCGGGAGCGTCACGCGGAGCTTCTTGTAAGCCGGGAGGCCCGTGCCCGCCGGGATCAAGTGACCCATGATGACGTTTTCCTTGAAGCCCTTCAGGTGGTCCACCTTGCCCAGCGTCGAGGCGTCGGTGAGGACGCGCGTCGTCTCCTGGAAGGAGGCGGCCGAGATGAAGCTCTCGGTCTCGAGCGAGGCCTTGGTGATGCCCAGCAGGATCGGCTCGGCCTCGGCGGGTTTGCCGCCGGCGGCTTCCATGCGCTTGTTCTCGCGCAGGAAGGCCGTGCGATCGATCTGCTCGCCCCAGAACCACTCGGTATCACCCGGATCGCTGATGCGGACTTTGCGGAGCATCTGGCGGATGATGACCTCGATGTGCTTGTCGTTAATCGACACGCCCTGGAGACGGTAGACTTCCTGCACCTGGCCGATGAGGAACTCATACAGCGCGGTCGGCCCGAGGATCTCGAGGATTTCGTGCGGATCGGCGGAGCCTTCGGTGAGGTGCTGGCCCTTGTGGACGACGTCACCGGCCTGCACGATGATGTGCTTGCCGTGCGGGATCAGGTGTTCCTCCTCGGCGCCGGATTCCTCCTGGCGGACGACGAGCTTGCGCTTGCCGCGGATGGAGCCTTCGAAAGAAACGACGCCCTCGATGCGGGCCATCTCGGCGGCTTCCTTCGGGCGGCGGGCCTCGAACAGCTCGGCCACGCGCGGGAGACCACCGGTGATGTCCTTGGTGACGGACGCTTGGCGCGGGGTCTTGGCGAGCAGCGCACCGGGCTGGATGATGTCACCCTCGGCTACCGAGACCTGCGCGCCCGTCGGGATCGAATAAGCGGCGACCGGCTTGTTGTGGTCGTCGCGGACTTCGATCTGTGGGTTGAGGTCCTCCTTGTGCTCGATGACCACGGTCGCGATGCGGCCGGTGGACTCGTCGAGCTCGCGCTTCACGGTCACCCCGGGGATCATGTCCTTGAAGTGGAGCGTGCCGGCCTTCTCGGAGAGGACCGGGATGTTATAGGGATCCCACTGGGCGATGGTCTCGCCCTTGGAGACCTTGGCGCCGTCGGTGACGGAGAGGAAGGTGCCGACCACGATCGGGTAGGATTCCAACTCGCGGTCGTTCTCGTCGATGATCTGGAGCGAACCGGTCTTGTTAAGGACGATGTTGTGGCCCTCGGCGGTCTGCACGAGGCGGAGGCCGCGGTATTTGACGAGGCCGGAGTTGCGAACCTTGATCTCGGGATTCTTCGAGCCGGCCGACGCGACGCCACCGATGTGGAACGTGCGCATGGTGAGCTGCGTGCCGGGCTCGCCGATGGATTGGGCGGCGATGATGCCGACGGAGTCACCGATCTTCGCAACCTTGTTGGTGGCGGGATTGATGCCGTAGGACTTGGCGTCGATGCCCTGCTCGCTCGTGGAGGTGAGCGGCGAGAGCACCTTGACGCGCTCGATGCCGGAGTCGTCGATGCGCTTGGCGAGTTCCTCGGTGATGAGGTCGCCGGCGTCCACGATGGTCTTGGTCGGGTTGAGGGGATCGAAAACGTCGTCCGCCGAGAAACGGCCGACGATGCGCTCGGCGAGGGAGACCAGCATGGTCTCGCCCTCGAAGATCGCCCGCTTCCAGATACCCTCGCGCGTGCCGCAATCCTCCTCGGTGATGACGGCGTCCATGGCCACGTCGCAAAGTTTGCGGGTCATGTAGCCGGCGTCGGCCGTCTTGAGGGCGGTGTCGGCGAGACCCTTGCGGGCGCCGTGCGTGGAGATGAAGTATTCGAGAACGGTCAGACCCTCGCGGAACGAGGACAAGATGGGGCGCTCGATGATCTCGCCGGAGGGCTTGGCCATGAGGCCGCGGAGGCCGCACAGCTGGCGGACCTGCTGTTTGTTGCCGCGGGCGCCGGAATCCATCATGATGTAAACCGGGTTAACGTCCGGCTTGCCATCGTTGTTCTCGAGTTTCGCGAAGACCGATTTCGCAATGCGGTCGGTGGCACCGGTCCAGATATCGATGATCTTGTTGTAGCGCTCGCCGGAGGTGATGATGCCCTTCTTGTATTGGGACTCGACCTCGTCGACCTTCTTGCGGGCGTCGTGCACGATCTCCTTCTTGTTCTCGGGGATGATCATGTCGTCGATGCCGATCGAGATGCCGGCCTGGAAGGCGGTCTGGAAGCCCAGCTCCTTCAGCTTGTCGAGCGTCTCGACGGTCACGCGGTCACCCGCCACCTTGTAGGTGTTGAGGATGAGGTCGCCCAGCTTGCCCTTCGGCACCGGGAAGTTGATGAAGCCGAGGCCGGCGGGCCAGATCTGGTTGAAGATCACGCGGCCGACGGTGGTGAGGAGATGCTTGCGCTCCTTGTTGCCGAAGACGGTGTCCTTGCCGAAGTCCGGGTTGGGAAGCTGGATCCAGTCGTGCACCTTGAGGGCACCGTCGGCCTTGGCGTATTGCACTTCCTGCAGACCGGAGAGCAGCGGCACGCGATGGCCCTTGGCGGGCTTGGCGCGCGGCTCGACGGTGAGGTAGTAGGCCCCGAGGACGATGTCCTGCGAGGGCGTGAGGATCGGCTTGCCGGAGGACGGCGAGAAGATGTTGTTCGTGGACATCATCAGGAGCTTGCACTCGAGGACGGCCTCGAGGGACAGCGGCACGTGCACGGCCATCTGGTCACCATCGAAGTCGGCGTTGTAAGCCGTGCAGACGAGCGGGTGAACGCGGATGGACGAACCCTCGATGAGCACGGGCTCGAAGGCCTGGATCGAGAGGCGGTGCAGCGTCGGCGCGCGGTTGAGCAGCACCGGGTGGCCCTTGGTGACTTCCTCGAGGATGTCCCAGACTTCCGGGGACTTCTTCTCGATCATCTTGCGGGCACCGCGGACGGTGTGCACGAAGCCGAGCTCCTTGAGGCGGCGGATGATGAACGGCTCGAAGAGGACGAGCGCCATTTTCTTCGGCAGGCCGCACTGGTTGAGCTTGAGCTCGGGGCCGATGACGATGACGGAGCGGCCGGAATAATCGACGCGCTTGCCCAGGAGGTTCTGGCGGAAGCGGCCCTGCTTGCCCTTGAGCATGTCGGAGAGCGACTTCAGGGCGCGGTTGCCGGCGCCCGTGACCGGGCGGCCGTGGCGGCCGTTGTCGAAGAGCGCGTCCACGGCTTCCTGGAGCATGCGCTTTTCATTGTGGATGATAACGTCCGGTGTCTTCAGCTGCATCAGGTTCCGCAGACGATTGTTGCGGTTGATGACGCGGCGGTAGAGATCGTTCAGATCGGACGTCGCGAAACGGCCGCCTTCGAGCGGAACGAGCGGGCGCAGGTCTGGCGGGATGACGGGGAGAACCTCAAGCACCATCCATTCGGGACGGGACTTCGAGTTGATGAAGCCGCCGATGACCTTGAGGCGCTTGGAGAGCTTCTTCTTGATCTGCTTCGAACGCGTGGCGCGCATCGTCTCATGGAGCTCGGCGACAACCGCCTCCATGTCGATCTGCATGAGCACGTCGCGGACGGCCTCGGCACCCATCTTGGCGGTGAAGGCATCGGCGCCGTATTCATCGACGGCCTGCTGGAACTCGGTCTCGGTGAGGAGCTGCTTGAGCTCGAGCGGCGTCTTGCCCGCGTTGGTCACCATGTAGTTCTCGTAGTAGATGACGCGCTCGAGCGAACGGGCGGTCATATCGAGCAGGAGGCCGAGGCGGCTCGGCATGCTCTTGAGGAACCAGATGTGGGCGACGGGCACCGCGAGCTCGATGTGGCCCATGCGCTCGCGACGGACGCGCGCGATGGTCACCTCGACGCCGCAGCGATCGCAGACGACATCCTTGTATTTGATGCGCTTGTATTTGCCGCAGGCGCACTCGTAGTCGCGCACCGGACCGAAGATCTTTTGGCAGAAAAGACCGCCCGGCTCGGGCTTGAAGGTGCGGTAGTTGATGGTCTCGGGATTCTTGACCTCACCCTTCGACCAGGCGCGGATGGTCTCCGGCGCGGCGACGGTGATCGAAACGTTGTCAAACTGGTTCTCGTCCGAACCGAGGACGGAACGGACTTCTTCGCGGGCGTGTTCGGTGCTCATGGCGATTTTGCTCCCAATATTGTGTTAAGTGATCAGCGCGTGCCGGTGCCGCCGAGGGCTTCACCGAGCGCGGTGCGCTTCGCGAGTTTGATGTCGAGGCCGAGGGCCTGCATTTCCTTCACCAGCACGTTGAACGATTCCGGCGTGCCGGCGCTCAGCGTGTTGTCGCCCTTGACGAGCGACTCGTAGATCTTGGTGCGGCCGTTGACGTCGTCGGACTTGACGGTGAGCAACTCCTGCAGGGTGTGCGCCGCGCCGTAGGCCTCGAGCGCCCACACCTCCATTTCGCCGAAGCGCTGGCCGCCGTATTGCGCCTTGCCGCCCAGCGGCTGCTGGGTGACGAGGGAATAAGGACCGACCGCGCGGGCGTGGATCTTGTGCGACACAAGGTGGTTCAGCTTCATCATGTAGATGTAGCCGACGACGACCTCCTGATCGAGTTTCTCGCCGGTGCGGCCGTCGTGAAGGACGGACTTGCCGGTGGAAGGCAGCTTGGCCTCCTTCAGGTAGCCACGGACCTTGCTCTCGGGGATACCGTCGAACACAGGGGTGGCGACCTTGATGCCGAGCTTTTTGCAGGCCCAACCAAGGTGCGTCTCAAGCACCTGCCCCACGTTCATGCGCGAAGGCACGCCGAGGGGGTTGAGGCAGATTTCGATCGGGGTGCCGTCGGGCAGGAAGGGCATATCCTCTTCCGGCACGATCTTGGCGACGACGCCCTTGTTGCCGTGGCGGCCGGCCATCTTGTCACCGACCTCGAGCTTCTGCTTGGTCGCGATGTAGACCTTGACCTGCTTGATGACGCCGGGGCCGTTCTCGTCACCGGTCTCGATCGTGGCGATCTTGCGCTCGCGGTCGCCCTCGAGCTCGTCGAACTTCGACTGGAACGAGGCGATGATCTCCATGATCTTGATGCGAACCGGGGACGGATCGATCTCGATGTGCTTGGCGACGGCGGCCAGCTTGCGGAGGAGCGTCTTGGTGATCTTGCGGTTGGCCGGGATGATGATTTCGCCGGACTGGCCGTTGATGACGTCGAGCGGGATCTTCTCGCCGAGGAGGATGTTGGAGAGCGCCTCGGTCAGCTGCTCGCGCAGCTTGTCCATTTGCGTCTTATAATCCTCCTGGATCTGCTTCACTTGGCGGCGACGGTCGGACGGGGACAGGCGGTCGCGCTCCGCATCGAGGCGGCTCGTGGAAACCTTCACGTCCATGATGATGCCGTTCACGCCGGACGGGACAATAAGGGAGGTGTCCTTCACGTCGGCGGCCTTCTCGCCGAAGATGGCGCGGAGGAGCTTCTCCTCGGGCGCGAGCTCGGTCTCGGATTTCGGGGTGATCTTGCCGACGAGGATGTCGCCGGGCTTCACCTCGGCGCCGACGCGAATGACGCCGTTGTGGTCGAGGTTCTTGAGCGCTTCCTCGCCGATGTTCGGGATGTCGCGCGTGATTTCCTCGGGCCCGAGCTTGGTGTCGCGGGCGGTGACCTCGAACTCCTGGACGTGGATGGAGGTGAAGATGTCCTCCTTCAGCACCTTCTCGGAGATGAGGATGGCGTCCTCGAAGTTGTAGCCGTTCCACGGCATGAAGCCGACGAGGACGTTGCGGCCGAGCGCGAGCTCGCCGTGGTCGGTCGAGGGGCCGTCCGCGATGCACTCGCCCTTCTTGACCTTCTGGCCCTTCTTGACGATCGGGCGCTGAGAGAAGCAGGTGCCGGCGTTCGAGCGCATGAACTTGCGCAGCTCATACACGAACACGTGGTCCTTCGGGTTGTGCTTCGGGTGGCGGGGCAGCTCGCCGTCCTTGGTGACGATGATTTGCTTGGCGTCCACGGAGGCAACGATGCCGGACTCCTCAGCGATGACGACGGTCTTGGAATCGCTCGCGAGGCGGCTCTCGAGGCCGGTGCCGACGAACGGCGCCTCGGTCTGCAAGAGCGGCACGCCCTGGCGTTGCATGTTGGAACCCATGAGCGCGCGATTGGCGTCGTCGTGTTCGAGGAAAGGAATGAGGCCGGCGGCAACGGAAACCACCTGCTTCGGGGAAACGTCCATCAGGTCCACCTCGTCGGCGGTGACTTCGAGGAAGTTGCCGGAGTTACGGGCGGTGACCTTGCCGATGTAGTGACCCTTGTCATCGACCTCGGCGTTGGCCTGAGCGATCGTCTTGCCCTCCTCCTGGTCGGCGGTGAGGTAGACGACCTTGTCCGTCACACGGCCCTTCTCGACGAGGCGGTAGGGCGCCTCGATGAAGCCGTATTCGTTGACGCGGGCGTAGGTGGAGAGGGAGTTGATGAGGCCGATGTTCGGACCTTCGGGGGTCTCGATCGGGCAGATGCGGCCGTAGTGCGAGGGATGCACGTCGCGCACCTCGAAGCCGGCGCGCTCACGGTTCAGGCCGCCCGGCCCGAGCGCGGACAAGCGGCGCTTGTGCGTGAGCTCGGCGAGCGGGTTGATCTGGTCCATGAACTGCGACAGCTGCGAGCGTGCGAAGAAATCGCGGATCACGGTCGTCAGGGCCTTCGGGTTGATCAGCTTCTGGGGCGTGATCGAATCGACGCTCTGGTCATAGAGGGTCATGCGCTCGCGCACCAGACGCTCGGTGCGGGAGAGGCCGACACGGCACTGGTTGGCGAGTAGTTCGCCCACGGTGCGCACACGGCGGGAACCGAGGTGATCGATGTCGTCAACGATGCCGTCGCTCTTCTTGAGACGGACGAGATACTTGGTGGCGGCGACCACGTCCTCGCTGGCGAGGATGCGATTCTCCGCGTCGACCTTGAGGTCGAGCTTCTGGTTGATCTTGTAGCGGCCGACGCGGCCGAGGTCGTAGCGCTTGGGGTCGAAGAACAGGCGCTTGAGCAGGGCCTTGGCGTTCGCCGTGGTCGGGGGCTCGCCCGGGCGGAGCTTCTTGTAGATTTCCTTGAGCGCCTCCTCCTCGTTGCGAGTCGGGTCCTTCTTGAGCGCGCGAATGATGGCACCCTCGTCGGCGGTCGTGTCAATGACGCGCATCGACTTGATGTCGTGTTTCTCGAAGGTGCGGACTATGGCCTTGGTGAGCGGCTCGAAGGCGCGCGCGAGCACGACACCCTTCTGGGCGTCAATCACGTCCTCGACGAGAACGAGCGTGGAGACGTTCTCGAGATCGAGCGCCTTGCTGACCTTCAGCTCCTGAATCGTGTAGAACAGGTTCAGGATGTCCAAATCGTTGCTGAAGCCGATGGAGCGGAGCAGCGTCGTGATGAGGAATTTGCGGCGGCGGCGGCGGCGGTCGAGGTAGACGTAGAGCAGGTCGTTGTTGTCAAACTGCACCTCGAGCCAGGTGCCGCGATCCGGGATGATGCGGAAGGAGTGCAGCAGCTTGCCGTTCGGGTGCGTGGCGACCTCGAAGCAGATGCCGGGAGAACGGTGGAGCTGGGAGACGACGACGCGCTCAGCACCGTTGATGATGAACGAGCCGCGCTCGGTCACCATCGGGATGTCACCCATGAAGATTTCCTCGTCCTTGATGAAGTCCTCCTCGCGGAGGCGGAGCTTCACGTAGAGCGGCACAGCGTAGGTGGTGCCTTCGCGGAGGCACTCGATCTCGGAGCTCTTGGGCTCGCCGATCGTGTAGGAGACGTATTCGAGGGTCAGGCGCTCGTCGTAGGAATTGATCGGGAAGACCTCGCGAAACACGGCCTCGAGCCCAAAGGGCTGGCGCGCTTTCTCGGCGGTGTCCTTCTGGAGGAACTCCAGATAGGAACTGATCTGCAGCTCGATGAGGTTCGGCGGCTGGATGACTTCGCGGAGCTTGCCGAAGTTAATGCGTTCGGAATGTGTGCGGTCGGCCATGGAATTTCCCGTTTAGATGTGAGACGAAAAGAAAGGGACAGAACTCAACGGTTCAGGTGTGAACCGCCGGCAAGGGTGCGTCCGGACGCAGGGCCTCGGAGCGCAGAAAGAACAAACAAGACAAAGCCGAAGACAGGCCGTGGTGGGCCACGGCCTGTCTCGGGGAATTGAGCTGACTGAGGGTCGGAAACGCCAAGTAGGGTTTACTTGAGTTCCACTTTGGCGCCGGCGGCCTCGAGCTTCTTCTTGATTTCCTCGGCCTCGGCCTTGGCGACAGCCTCCTTGACGGGCTTCGGGGCGCCTTCGACGAGGTCCTTGGCTTCCTTGAGGCCCAGACCGGTGATGGCGCGGACTTCTTTGATGACGCCGATCTTGTTCGCGCCGGCGTCCTTGAGGACGATGGTGAACTCGGTCTGCGCCTCGGCGGCGGGAGCTCCGGCGGCGGCGGCGCCACCCGCAGGAGCGGCGGCGACAGCGGCGGCAGCGGACACGCCCCACTTCGTCTCGAGATCCTTGACGAGGGCGGCGAGCTCGAGAATGGGCTGGGCGGACAGCCATTCAATGACTTGGTCTTTGGTGATGTTGCTCATGGTATGTTCTCCTGAAGCGGATAGCGGTCTCGTTGGAAACGCGTTTAAGGGACGTATCCCCTAGCCTCTTCGTTGGATGTTTTGCTTCCCGGCTTGCGCCGGGAAAAGTTGATAAGGTTAAGTGCTAATGGAGCGGGGTTCAGGCGGCGGGAGCAGCGGGCTGCTCCTTCTTGATCTTGGCGTCGAGCACGCGGACGAAGGCCGCGCCCTGCATGGTGAGCAGGCCGAGGAACATCGAGCGCAGGGCGTCGAACGAAGGCAGGTCCGCAAGCTGCGAGAGCTCGGCGGAGCTCATCAGCTTCTTGTCCAGCACGCCCACCTTGACCTCGAGTTTCTGCTTTTCCTCGATGAATTTCTTGAGTGCCTTGGCGACACCGGCGGGATTCTTGCCGCCGACCACGACAGCCGTCTGGCCGCTGAGGGACTTCTCCAAGTCGGGCAGACCCAGGGCCTTGGCCGCGACGCGGAACGAGCTGTTCTTAACGACGTGGAACTCGGCCTTCTCCGGGGCGAGGCGCTTGCGCAGCTCGGCCGCATCGGCGACGGTGAGTTTCGTGAAGTTGGTGAGGATGACGTAGTCGGACTTCTTCAGGTGCCCGCTGACCTCATCGATCAAATATTGTTTTTCTGCTCTCATGGTGGGCTCCTTAGAATTTGTTGAACTCGGCGGCCGCGAGCTTGACGCCCGGGCTCATGGAGGACGAGAGCGTGACGCTCTTGATGTAGTGGCCCTTGAAGGCGGCCGGCTTGGCCTTGCCCACCGCGTCGAGGACGGCCGCGACGTTCTCGGTGATCTGGTCGGCGGTGAACGAGCGCTTGCCGACGCCGACGCCGATGTTGGCGGTCTTGTCGACCTTGAACTCGACGCGGCCGGCCTTCACGGCCTTGATGCCCGCGGCGATGTCGTCGGTGACGGTGCCGGACTTCGGATTGGGCATGAGGCCCTTGGGACCGAGGACGCGGGCCAGGGTGCGGACCTGCTTCATGGCCTCGGTCGTCGCGATGGCGACATCGAAGTCGAGCCAGCCCTCGTTGACCTTGGCCATCAAATCGGCGAGGCCGGCATGGTCGGCGCCCGCGGCGAGGGCCTTGGCCGGGTCGTCGGTGAAGACGACCACGCGGACCTTTTTGCCGGAACCGTTGGGGAGCGGCGTGGTGCCGCGGACCATCTGGTCGCCCTGGGCGGGATCAACGCCGAGGCGGAAGGACAGCTCGACGGTCTCGTCGAATTTGGCCTTCGGGAATTTGGCGAGAATCTCCACGGCTTCCTTGAGGGGATATTCCTTGGAGAGGTCGGCACCCGTGAGGGCGCTGCGGTATCTTTTGCTTTGTTTGGCGGGCATTTTGACTCCTTGCGGTGCGAACGTCCGGTGGACTCCCGCGGTGAGTGGGTTGGTTGAACTGAAACTTAGTCGACGACCTCGATTCCCATGTTTTTCGCGGTGCCGGCGATCATGCGGATGGCGGCCTCGTCGCTGTTGGCGTTGAGGTCGGCCTTCTTGATTTTGATGATCTCAAGGATCTGCTTCTTCGTGACCTTGCCGACCTTGTCCATGTTGGGCTTGGCGGAGCCGGCGGCGATGCCAGCGGCCTTCTTCAGGAGCACGGACGCCGGGGGCGACTTGAGGATGAAGGTGAAGGACTTGTCGGCGTAGACGGTGATGACGACCGGAATGATCATGCCATTCTGGTCCTTGGTCTTCGCATTAAACTCCTTGCAGAAGCCCATGATGTTGACGCCTTGGGCGCCGAGGGCGGGACCGACCGGGGGTGCCGGATTGGCGGCACCGGCGGGGAGCTGGAGACGGACGTAACCTTGAATTTTCTTGGCCATGGTAAGAGTGCGTTGACTGGTTGGTGGTGAAGGCGGCTGGATCAGCTTTCAGAGGCGCGCTGGACCTGCCAGTATTCGAGTTCGACGGGCGTAAACCGACCGAAAATGGAGACGGAAATCTTGAGCTTGCCGCGAGCGGGATCGACCTCGTCGACGCGGCCGGTGAGATTGGCGAAGGCACCATCGGTGATCTTCACTTCCTCGCCGACCTCAAAGGTGACCTTCGGCACTTCCTTGCCAGTCGCCGCCTCGATGCGGGCCTTGATCTCATCGATCTCGGCCTGGCGCAGCGCGGCCGGCTTGTCCCCGCCGACAAAACCGATGACACCACCGGCGTCCTTGACGAAGTAGAACGGCTTGATGATCACCTGGCCGTTCTCGTCATA
>JBDHQK010000049.1:0-18007 GCA_039807025.1 Lacunisphaera sp. | reverse complement strand
CGCTGGAGCGAGGCGGCGCCGCGGTTGAGCTCGCTGTTGAGGTAGCCGAGTTTCTTGATCGGCTCGTAGCACAGGTAGAGGGCGGTGATGATGGAGAGGAAGGTCTCCAGTTTCACCCCGGCATAGTAGGCGAAGATCAGGGTGGCCGCGATGCCGAAGGCGGAGATCAGCTCGATGGCGGGGGTGAGGGCCTGCGCATATTTCACGACCTTCATCTGCGCGACGATCAGCCGGTTGGTGGCGCGGCCGAAGCGTTCGGTCTCGCGCTGCTCCAGGCCGAAGGCCCGCACCTCGCGCGCCGCGGCGAGGTTTTCGTTCAGCTGAGACGAGACATCGCCCAGCTGATCCTGGACCTGGCGGGCGCGGTGCACGACCTTCTTGCCGACGTAGTGCACGGGCAGCACGGCCAGGGGCACGATGACGAGGCAGACCAGCACGGTCAGCGCACCGTCGGTGGCGAAGGCCTGCCAGACGAGGAAGCCAAGGGCGCCGAGCAGGGCCATGGGCTGCTTGACCCCGTCGTTGGCGATCAGGGTCAGGGTCGACTGCAGTTGCGAGCTGTCGGCAATGCCGCGGGACAACAGGTCGCCGCTGGACTCGCGCTGGAGGAACGAGAGCGGCAGCACCTGCAGCTTGCGGAAATAGTCGAGGCGCACGGCTTCGAGGATGCGCACGCCCGTCAGCTGGGTGTAATAACTGTTGAGAAAGCTGCTGACGGCGCGGAGCAGGAAGAGCATGGGCACGGTCGCGGCAATGAGAACGACGTCGGCCATCGGCATGGCATGCGGCGCGGCCTGGTCGAAGATCACCGGGAACACATACTTGATCAGCATGGGCAGGCCGAGGCCGTTGGTCGCGCCGAACAGCAGGCCGTAGAAGACCGCCGCGACCAGCGTGCCGCGGTTGGACTTCAGGTAGCGGAAATAGGGGCGGAAGCGGCGGAGCATGGGCGGCGGGCGAGAATCCAGAATTCAGAATCCAGAAGCCAGAAGGAAAACTCGGGTGAAGCCGCCCGGCGCCGGGTTCCCTCAATCCTTGGCGGCGCGCACGTCCAAGGCGTCGCGGAGCCCGTCGCCAAGGAAGTTGAGCGAGAAGAGCGTGAGCGAGAAGATGCCGCCGGGGAAGACGAGCAGCCACCAGAACTCCTCCATCTTCTCGGCGCCGTCCTTGATGAGCGTGCCCCAGGAACTCATCGGCGGCTGGACGCCGAGGCCGAGGAAGCTGAGGAAGGCCTCGAGCAGCATCACGGCGGGGATGGTGAGCGTGGCGTAGACGATGATGGGGCCGAGGGCGTTGGGCAGCAGGTGGCGGAAGATGATGCGCGCATGGCCGTAGCCGAGGGCCTGCGCCGCCTCGATGAACTCCATCTTCTTCAGCGTCATGACCTGGCCGCGGACGATGCGCGCCATGGTCAGCCACTCGACCGCGCCGATGGCGATAAAGAGCAGGATGATGTTCCGGCCGAAGAAGACCATGAGCAGGATGACGAAAATCGTGAACGGCAGCGCGTAGATGATGTCCACGAGGCGCATCATGACGGCGTCGGCCTTGCCGCCGACGTAGCCGGCGACTGCGCCGTAGATGACGCCGATGGTCAGCGCGACGAGGGTGGCGCAGAGGCCGACGCCAATCGAAATGCGGCCGCCGTAGAGCAGGCGCACCAGCAGGTCGCGCCCGAGGGTGTCAGTGCCGAGCCAATGGGCGGCGGAGGGCGGCGTGGCGCCGAGGTCGAGGTTTTGTTCCTGGTAGGTGGCGCGCAGGAACCACGGACCGGCGATACAAAGCACCGCCAGCGTGAGCAACATGAGGCCGCCGGCCACGGCCAGGCGGTTCTTCTGCAAGCGATGCCAGGCATCGCGCGCGGGGGACGAGCCGGGTTCGGCGGGCAGCGTGGCGGGCGTGGTCATTCGAACTTCAACCGCGGATTGAGCCACACCTGCGCGATATCGACGATCAGGTTGCAGACCACGATCAGGGTCGCATAGAGGATGACCGTGCCGAGGATCAGCGTGTAGTCCCGGCTGAAGGCGGAGATGACAAACTGCCGCCCGAGGCCGGGGATCTGGAAGACGGTCTCGATGACGAACGAGCCGGTGAGGATGCCGGCGATGGCGGGACCGAGAAAGGCGACGACGGGCAGCAGCCCGCCGCGCAGGGCATGGCGGAGCACGACGCGCGTCTCCGAGGCGCCTTTCGCGCGGGCGGTGCGGATGTAGTCCTGGCCGAGCACTTCCAGCATGCCGCCGCGCGTCATCCGCATGATGTAGGCGGCGTAAGCCAGCCCCAGGGTCAGGGCGGGCAGCACGCGATCAATCCCTTCATACCATCCGGAGACATTGACCCACTGCAGGTAGACGCCAAACAGCAGCGCGAAGAGCGGCCCGCTGACATAGACGGGCACGCAGATGCCGATCATGCCGATGACGCTGCAGGCATAGTCGAGCCAGCTGTTGCGGCGCACGGCGGCGAGCACGCCCAGCGGCAGGCCGATTGCCAGCGCCACCAACAGGGCCCAGCCGCCGAGTTCGAGCGACACGGGCAGGGTCTGGCCGATGATCTCGTTGACCGACCGGTTGGTGTATTTGAACGACGGGCCGAGGTCTCCCCGGGCCACCTGGCCGAGATAGTTCGCGTATTGCCGCCAGAGGGGCTGATCGAGGCCGTAGTGCGCCTCGATGTTCCTGAGGATCTCGGGCGGGAGCGCCTTCTCCGAGGTGAAGGGGCCGCCGGGGACGAAACGCACCATGAAGAACGTCGCCGTGATGATCACGAGCAGGACCGGGATGGTCTGCAGCAGGCGGCGGGCGATGAAGCGGAACATGGGAGAGCGCGGAGAATCCAGAATTCAGAATCCAGAAGCCAGAAGGAAAAACATGAGGTGGGGTCGGTATGAAAACCGGCGACCACCGAAGACAGCCTACTTCTTTCCGAGCATCGCGTCGCGGCGGGCTTTGAACTCGTTGCCCGGTTTCCACTCGGGCCAGGTGTCGGCGTTGGCGATGCGCCAGCCGACCTGGAGAAGGAACACGGTGTCCTGCGCCGCGCCCTCGAAGGTCCAGTCGGGCTGCACCTCGTCGGTGACCTTGTGGTAGCGGTTGGTGATGTAGTCGGAGACGTGCTGCTCGGCGAAGTCGGCGGGCTGGCCGATGTAGGTGCGGCCGTTCTTGGGGTAATAGGAAGGCACGCCGACCTTCGCGAACTCGAAGTGATCGCTGCGGTAGTAGGAGCCGTTCTCGGGCCGCGCCTCGGGCTTCATCACGCGGCCCTGGGCGGCGGCGACGGCGGCGCCGATGTCGTCGATGGTGGAGGCGCCGTAGCCGATGGTGGCCATGTCGCTGGTGGGGCCGAACTGGTTGGCGCCGTCCATGTTGATATTCGCCAGGGTCTTCGCCAGCGGGTAGAGCGGGTCCTGCGCATAGTAGCGCGAGCCGAGGAGGCCTTTTTCCTCCGCCGTGACGGAGAGAAACAGGATGCTGCGCTGCGGGCGCTGGTCGGCGGGGAGTTCGGTGAAGGCGCGGGCGAGCTCGAGGAGGACGCCGGCGCCGGCGGCGTTGTCGGCGGCGCCGTTGAAAATCTGGTCGCCCGGCAGGCGCGGGTCGCGGCCGAGGTGGTCCCAGTGGGCGGTGTAGATCACATATTCGTCGCGCCGCTCCGGGTCGGCCCCGGGGAGGAGGGCGACGACGTTGCGCGAGGCGACGGGGCGGAGCACATTGTCGACCGTGAAGGAGGCCTTCGCGCCGAGCGTGATGGGCTGAAAGTCGGGACGCAGGGCGGCGGCCTTGGCGCGGTCATAGTCCTTCCCGGCGGCGGTGAAGAGCCGGCGGGCGGCGTCGAGCGTGAGCCAGCCTTGCATGGCAACGTGGTCGGCGTTCAGACCGGGGGTGCTGATCTCGAAGTTCTCGCGCGTCCAGCTGTTGACGACCACGGCGAACGGGTAGGCGGCCGGCGTCGTCTCGTGGACGATGAGGCAGGCGGCGGCGCCCTTGGCGGCGGCGATCTCGTATTTGTAGGTCCAGCGGCCGTAGTAGGTCATGGCCTTGCCCTTGAACATGGCGTCATCGAGCGTGCCGTCGGCCTGGGTGATCGGCGGGTCGTTGATGAGCATGACGACCGTCTTGCCGCGGACGTCCACGCCCTTGTAGTCGTCCCAGCCATACTCCGGGGCGACGATGCCATAGCCGACGAAGACAACCGCGGTATCCTTGGCCGCGACGTGCGGGGTGAGGCGGCTGGAGGGGCCGATGAAGTCGTTGATGTTTTCCAGGGTGAGCGTGCGACCGTCGATGGTGAAGGCGAGCGTGGGTGTGGAGGTGATGCCGACGAGCGGGACGTTCTGGATGTAGGTGCCGTCGGGGTTACCCGGCGCGAGGCCGAGCTTTTTGAACTCGCTGACGAGGTAGGCGACGGTTTTCTCCTCGCCAGGCGAGCCCGGGGCGCGGCCCTCGAACTCGTCCGAGGAAAGGACCTTGGTGTGCGCGAGGATGCGCGCGGCGGAGATGACGGGAACGGGGTCCGCGGCGATCGCGGAGGCCGCGATCCCAGCGAGGATGACGGTCAGCAATTTGAATTTCATAGGGGGATGCCCGAATGTGCGAGGTGTCCGCCGCGGGGCGAGAGCGGAGTTGCCAAGCCGGCTATTCGACGGACACGCCGCGATAAAACCGCGTCCAAAGCCGGTCGGCCCGCCAGTTTTTCACGCGCGGGGCGACGAGGAAGTTCTGCGTGTTGAAATAGAGCGGGATGAGCGGCATGGCCTCGAGCAGGAGCTTTTCCGCCGCGGGCCAGTCGCCGGCGGCGACGAGCCGGTCGAAGCCGGCGTTGTGCCAGTGCGCGTAGTTGCCGGGGTTGCCGGTGGTCAGCTGGGTGAGCAGGTCGGCGGCGCTGTCGTAGTCGGGGATGGCCGTCATGAACGCGAGGGCGTAGTCCCCGCCGCCGAGCGCGGCGAGGTGCGTGCGCGCCTCGCGTTGCGCAAGGGCGACCTCGATGCCCAGCTCCCGGCGCCACCGCTGCTGGACGGCTTCGAGCACCGGGGAGTTGACCCAGGTGGCCAGCTCGAGGCGGGGAAAACCGCGGCCGCCCGGAAAACCGGCGGCGGCGAGCAGGCGGCGGGCCTCGTCGGTGTCTTCCGCGAGGCGCGCGGTCGGCGCGTAACCGCCAAGGCCGGCGGGCACGAAGCCAAAGGCGGGCTGGCCGGTGAGGACCACTTTTTCCACCAATGTTTGGCGGTCGAGGGCCAGCGCGAGGGCGCGGCGGACGCGGGCGTCGTCGAGCGGCGGGCGGGTGGTGTTGAGCGCTATGTAACGGGTTTCCGAGAGCGGCACGGAGCGGAGCGGGGAAGGCTGATCTGCCCGGTAGGCGGCGAGCTTGGTGAAGGGCACGGCCATCGTCACGTCGAGCTGGCCGGCGCGGAAGGCGCGTTCCTCGGTGTCGCCGCTGTCCATCGCGAGAAAGGTGATGCCACCGAGCCTTACGTTGGCGGCGTCCCAATAGTGCGGGTTTTTCCGGACGGTGATGTGCTGGTTGGGCTTCCAGTCGGTGAGAATGAAGGGGCCGTTGCCGATCCGCTCCGCTTGGCGAGCGGGGATCCATGGTCCGCTGGCGACGAGGGCCGGGAAATCAGGGGTGGGCTGCTGGAGGGTGATGACCAGGGTGCTCGGGTCTGGCGTGGTCACGGTGCGCACGGCGGCGAAAAGCTGGGCCTTTGGCGCCAGGCTGCCCGGAGCCTTAACCGCGCTGATCATGGCGGCAAAGTCCTCCGAGGTGACGGCGTTGCCGTTGGACCACTTCGCGTTGGGCCGGAGATGGAACGTGTAGGCGAGGCCGTCGAGCGAAACTTCGTAACGCTCGGCTACGCCCGGTAGTGGCGCGCCGCCGTCGGGGTTGGGGGTGAGCAGGCCCTCGCCGAGGGCGCGGATGATGAAGAACTCATCGGGCAGAGTGGCGAGCTGCGGGTCAAGGGTGGCGGGCTCGTTGCGCTGGCTGAGGCGCAGGAATTTTTCCGCCGGGGCGGCGGGGGTCTCGCGTTTCGAGCAAGCCGAGAGGAACGGCCACAAAAGGCCGACCAGGCACAAAACGAAACGCGGCCCCAAGGCGGTCATGGCGGGGAACCGTTCACTGGGTCGCTTCCAGCCAGACATAGCGGAAGTCGGAGTGGTCGGTCGGGGTCGGCTGCCAGCCTTTCACGGCGGGGTGGAGGAAATAGACGTGGGTGTTGAAGTAGAGGGGGATGATCGGTGCGGATTCGAGGACGAGGGCCTCGGCCTGGGCGAGCACGGCGGCGCGGGCCGCCGGGTCGGCCATCGTGTTGGCGCGGTTGGAGAGGGCGTCGTAGGCCGGGTCGGACCAGCCGGTGTGGTTGTTGCCGGAGTCACTGCGCCACAGATCGAGGAAGGTCGTGGCGTCGAGGTAGTCGGCGGTCCAGCTGCCGAGCAGGACCTGGTAGTCGCCGGCGCGCCGGCTGGCGAAGACGCTCTTGTATTCCTGGTTCACGAGGCGCACGTCGAGGCCGAGGTCGCGGTGCCACATCTGCTGAATGGCCTCGGCGACGAGACGAAGGATCTCGGAATTGTTGTAGAGAATCTCGATGGGGGGCAGGTCGGTTCCGTTGGCGTGGCCGGCCTCGGCGAGGAGCTGGCGCGCGGCGGCGAGGTTGTAGATCTGGCCGGCGGGCGGGGTGTAGCCCTGAAGCAGCGGCGGGACGAAGGTCGGCGCAGGGGTCCGGCCGCCGGGGAGGATTTTGTCCGCAATGGTGTCGCGATCGACGGCGAGGGCGAGGGCGCGGCGGATGCGGGCGTCTTGCAGCGGTGCCTTGCGGACGTTCAGGCGGAAGAAATAGGTCTCCATCTGTCGGTCGATGCGGAGGGCGGGATTTTTCTCGCGCTGGGCCGGCTGCACCTTGGAGAGGGGAAGGGCATAGGTAATATGGAGCTGGCCGGAGCGGAAGGCGCGTTCCTCGGCGTCGATGCTGTCGGTGGGGTAGAGGTGGACAGCGTTCAGGCGCACCCGGTCGCGATCGTAATAGGTCGGGGATTTCTCGACGACAATGCGCTGCTGGGTGGCCCATTCCATGAGCACGAACGGCCCGCTGGAGACGAGCTTGCCGGGGCGGGTCCAGGGCGTGCCGCGCCGGTAGGGATCGCCGACGGCCGCGATGGCGCGCACGTTGACCGGGCGCCAGCAGGAGTTGAGCAGGGCCTGGAGGAAATAGGGGGCGGGGTGGGTGAGGGTGACGGCCAGCGTGTGTTCGTCGCGGGCGACGGCGCCGACGGTGGAGAAGTCCGTGTTCCGGCCCTGGTGAAATGACTCCGCGCCCCGCAGCAGATAGAGGAAATAGGCGTAGTCCGCGCCAAGGGATGGCGTGAGGATGCGTTTCCACGAGTCCACGCAGTCCTGCGCGGTGAGGGGCGTGCCGTCGCTCCATTTCGCGTCGGGGCGGAGGTGGAAAGTGTAGTTCAGGCCGTCGGCGGATATCTCCCAACTCGCGGCGAGCGCGGGCACCGGCGCGAGGGTGCCGGGTTCGAAACTAACCAGCGGATCGAACAGGGTCTGCACCAGCTTGGCCTCGCCGAGCCCGGTGACCGTGTGCGGGTCGAGGTCGGAGGGCTCGGAGCCGATACTCAGGTGGAGGATGCCTTCGCGGTTGCCGCGTTCGACGAGCGTCTCGCGCTTCTTGCAGCTCGTGAAGGGAAGACAGCAGGCCGCCGCGAGCAGACCGAGGTGGAGGACGCGGTGCATGATCAGATCTTCCGGATCAGGGCCACGGCGTGGGCGGCGATGGCCCGCCCGCGGCCGATGTCGTCGGAGCCCTCGTTGGTCGTCGCCTTCACGCCGATGGCGTCCACGGGCAGCCCGCTGGATTTCGCGAGCGCGGCCTTCATCTCGGCGAGGCGCGGGGCGATCTTGGGTTGCTCGGCGATGAGCGTGGCGTCGATGTTCACCGGGGCCCAGCCACCCTGGTGCAAAGCGGCGACGACGCGTTGGAGAAGCACCTGCGAGTCGGCGTTCTTGTAGGCGGGGTCGGTGTTGGGAAACTGATGGCCGATGTCGGGCAGGCCGGCGGCGCCGAGCAGCGCATCGCAGATGGCGTGGGTCAGCGCATCGGCATCGGAGTGGCCCTCGAGACCGAACGGTGCCTCGAATCTCACGCCGCCCAGCACGAGCGGCCGGCCCGCCGCCGTGCGGTGGATGTCGTAGCCGTGGCCGATGCGGAGACCGCTCATGGCAGGAAGGGGTCCTCGGTGTCCGCGCGGGCCAGCAGGAACTCCAGATAGGCGAGGTCGGCGGGGGTCGTGAGCTTCGGGTTCGGGTGCGGGTTCTCCAGCAGGGCGATGGGATGCTTGAGCAACTCGACCGCCGCGGCGTCGTCGGTGATCGCCAGCTTGCGCTTCGCCACGGCGGCGTAGGCTCGGTCGATGAGCGGGCGCGAGAAGACCTGCGGGGTCTCCATGGCCCAGAGGTGCCGGCGGTCAAGGGTGCGCAGGCGGCCTTCGCCGCGATGTTCCTTGATGGTGTCGGTCACGCGGTGGGCGAGCACGACGGCGTCCTCGCGGCGGACGATCTTGTGGAGGGCGACGAGTTGCTCGACGCGGACAAGCGGGCGGGCGCAGTCGTGGATGAAGACATGGCCGACATCGTCCGGCAGCTCGGCCAGGGCCGCCGCGACGGAGTGCTGGCGCTCGGTGCCGCCGCGGACGAAGATCGTGGGGGTCGGCGCATAGGCGGAGAGCTCGACCATCTGCTGCTGGCCACGGTAGGTGACGACGAAAAAATCAATGACGCCGCTGCGAACGAAGGTGGCGGCGGTGTGTGCGAAGGCCGGCTTGCCGGCGAGGGGTGCGAGGACCTTGTCCGGCACGGCGCCGGCCATGCGGCGGCTGCTGCCGGCGGCGAGGAGGATGGCGGCGGTGCGGCTCATGCTAGGGTGAAAGTCGAGGGTTGAAGGTCGAGAGCCCGGTCACGGGGAGGAAAGTTCGGCGAGGATGGCGCGGGCGGCGTCGGCGGGATCGGCGGCCTGGAGGATGGGGCGGCCGACGACGATGTAGGTCGAACCGGCGCGGGCGGCGTCGGCGGGTGTCATGACGCGCTTCTGGTCGTCGCTGCCGGCTTCGCTGGCGGGGCGGATGCCGGGCGTGATGAGCTGGATGCCAGCCGGGAGCTGCCGGCGCAGCATGGCTACCTCGAGGGGCGAGCAGACGAGGCCGCGCAGGCCGGAGTCGGCGGCGAGCTGGCCGAGACGGGCGACCTGATCGGGCGAGGTGGCGTTGATGCCGATTTCGCGGAGGCCGGCGTCGTCGGTCGAGGTGAGCACGGTGACACCGAGAAGGAGCAGGTTGGGATTGGTCTTCAGCTGGGCGGCCTTGGCGGCGCGCATCATCTCGCCGCCGCCGGCGGTGTGCAGCGTCAACATCTGGATGGGCAGCGGGCCGAGGGACTCGACGGCCTTGGCGACGGTGTTGGGGATGTCGTGCAGCTTGAGGTCGAGGAAGATGTTGAAGCCCATGCCGGCGACCTCGCGCACGTAGTTGGGACCGTAGGCGGTGAACATCTGCAGGCCGAGCTTTACCCAGCGGAGCTGGCCGCGCAACTGGCGGAGGATCGGAGCGGCGGCTTCGCGCGTGGGGACGTCGAGGGCGAGGATCAGGTCGCAGGACATGTGGGAACCACGAATGGACACGAATAGACACGAATAGACGAGAAAAACAACCCCCGGGGAAACGGGGGATTTGTGTTTATTCGGATTCAATCGTGGTTAGGTGCTTGGCGCATGGTCTCCGTTTTCAGTCCCGCGAAGGTCAACCTGTTCCTGGCCGTGACCGGCCGGCGGGCCGATGGCTTCCATGACTTGGTGTCGGTCGCGGCGCCGCTGGACTTCGGGGATGAACTGCGCGCCACGCCGGCGCAGGCGGGATTCACGCTCGCCTGCGATGATCCGGCGGTGCCGGTGGACGGGCGGAATCTGGTGTTGCAGGCGGCGGAGGCTTTTGCCTCTGCCTCGGGCTGGAAAGGCGGGGTTCATTTCACGCTGACCAAGCGCATTCCCGTGGGTGCCGGGCTCGGCGGCGGCAGCAGCAACGCGGTCGCGGCCCTGCGGGCATTGAATCAATTGTCCTGCGGCGCGCTGACGGAGGATCGGCTGGCCGGCATCGCGACCACGCTGGGCTCGGATTGCGCGTTGTTCCTGCATCGGGCGCCGGTCGTGATGCGCGGCCGGGGCGAGCGCATCGAGGCGTTGCCGGAGCCAGCCGCAGCGCGGTTGCGCGGGCGGCGGGTGCTGCTCTTCAAGCCGAGTTTCGGCATCAGCACGCCGTGGGCCTACGGACGGATGGCGGCCGAGGCGCCCGCGCACTATTGGCCGGCGGCGGAGGCCGAGGCGCGGCTGGCCGCGTGGTTGGGCGGCGATGCGCTGCTCGAGGAGCTGCTGGCGAACAACATGGAGGGCGTGGCCTTCGGGAAATTCATCGCCCTGCCGGTCCTGCTGGCGCGGCTGCGGCGCGAATTCGGCGTCGCGGTGAGCCTGAGCGGCAGCGGCAGCGCGTGCTTTGCGCTGCTGCGTGACAATGGTGTGACAGCTCCGCTGCTCGCGGCCATCCGCGCGGCTTGGGGAGCGCGGTGTTTTGCGCAGGAGGCGCGGCTCGCCTAGCCGCCTTCCGGGATTGGGCGGCGCAAAATTTTCCGCGCGAAACATTCGTGTCCGTCGGCGGTTGCCCAGTTCCGCATTGACCGGATGGCACGGGGGTTGGTTAATCCGCGCAGCCCTGCCGCCATGGAGCCCACCGCCAAAAGCGAAATCACCATCCATGGCATCGCCGCCTCCCGGGGCATCGCTTACGGACAGGTGTTTCTCTATCTGCAGAGCGAGCTGGAGATCCCGCGCTATACGGTGGATTCAGACAAGCGGGGGGCGGAGGTTGCGCGCTTCGAGCAGGCGCTGCTGGTCACGCGGCAGCAGATCTCGCAGATCCAGGACCAAGTGATCAGGAATCTCGGCGAGGAGGAGGCGCTGATCTTCGACGCCCACCGGATGGTGCTCGAGGATCAGGCGCTCATCGGCGAGACCATCCGCGATTTCGAGAAGAGCGGGCTGAACATCGAGACCTGCTTCAACGCCGTCGCCCAGCGCTACATCCAGGCCTTCGCCGAGATTGACGACGAATACCTGCGTGAGCGCGCCGCCGACATCAAGGACGTCGCCAAGCGCGTGCTCCATGTCCTGCTGGGCCAGTCGGCCCTGAATCTGAGCGACCTGGTCGAGAAGCGGATCATCGTGGCCCGGGACATCTCGCCCTCCGAGGCGGCGAGCATCGACCGCAGCGCCGCACTCGGGATCGTGACGGATGCGGGCAGCCGCACGAGCCATGCGGTCATCGTGGCCCGGTCGATGAAGATCCCGGCGGTCGTCGGCACCAACGATCTCACGACCAAGCTCCAGAACGGCGACTGGGTGATGGTCGATGGCTACGAGGGCTGCGTCATCATCAATCCGAGCGAGCAAACGCTCTTCCGCTACGGCAAGATCCAGAAGGCCAGGGAGACGTTTGAGTCGCGCCTGATGGCGATCAACGAGTTGCCGGCGGAGACGCTCGACGGCATGGCGGTGACGCTGCGCGCCAACATCGAAAAGCCCGACGAGGTCGCGCTGGTGCGGCAATACCGCGCGGCCGGCGTCGGCCTCTACCGCACCGAGTTTCTATTCCTCAGCGCCGCGAAAGTGCCCGGCGAGGAGGAGCAATATGCCGCCTACAAGGAAATCGTCGCGGGGCTGGCACCGGCTCCGGTGACGATCCGCACCCTGGACGTCGGCGGGGACAAGCCGCTGCCCGGTGCGCCGCAGCTTTTCGGCCCGGAGGCGAATCCCTTCCTCGGCTTCCGCGCCATCCGGATGTGCCTGGAGAACCCGGAGATGTTCAAGGACCAGCTCCGGGCGATCCTGCGGGCCAGCGCGCACGGCAAGGTGGAGCTGATGTATCCGATGATCAGCGGGCCGGAGGAGCTGGAACGCGCCAACGCGCTGCTCGACGAGGCCAAGGCCGAGCTCACGGCGCGCGGCCAGGCCTTCGACGCCCAACTGCGCGGCGGCGCGATGATCGAGATTCCCAGTGCCGCGATCGCCGGCGACCTCCTGGCGGGCCAGTGCGCATTCTTCAGCATCGGCACCAACGACCTCATCCAATACCTCCTCGCCATCGATCGTGGCAACAACCGCACGGCGCACCTCTACGACCCCACGCATCCGGCCGTGCTTCGCATGTTGCGGCAGATCGTCGAGACCGGGCACCAGCACCAGCTCAAGGTCTCCGTCTGCGGCGAGATGGCAGGCGACCCGCTCTACGTGCCGCTCCTGCTCGGTCTCGGCGTGGACGAACTGAGCATGACGCCGACCATGCTGCCGGCCGTGAAGTTCATCATCCGCGCCATGAGAATGAGCGAAGCCAAGGCTCTCGTCGCCGAGGCCCTGCGGCAGACGGATCCGAAGAAAACCCAGGCGCTGGTCGAGGCCTTCTACCAGGAGCGCACCAAGGCCGGGTGAGGCGCGCCGACCGGGCCGGCATGATCGCCGTGGAGGCCTGCGGACGAGGCGGTCAGTCAAGAATCAGGGACATGGCGCCTTCAGTTCGGCCTATGTTCTGCTGGTTTGAGTTTGTGCAATCCAATATTCAACACCTGCCTAACTTCGTCGTCCAGAGAGGCATTGTGCCCGAGCAATCCCGACACAACCTTCTCTGCCCAAACGAAGTAATCATACTGGCGCAACAAAGGCCAATCATTGGGTGGGTCCGATAGAATTGAACGGAGGTTACATGTCTTGTCGGCAATTTTTATCATTTTCGCGCCGGGGCTCTTTTTTGGCGCGTTTTCAATCTGTAAGCGCTTCCTTTCAATTTTCGGCAAGCTCTTGTCGTCTGTGCACTCGACAACCAACGCGGCAACCGCATCACCAAAAAGCTGAACAAGTTCCTCCCGGGTTGTATCGGTATCCTCAATCGTGTCGTGAAGCAATGCCGCGACCAGAACGTCTTCATCGGTCACACATCCCATAGCGGATAGATGGTATGCGACTTCAATCGGGTGATTGATGTATGGCGAACCCTCCGCATTCTTTCTCCTCTGCCGGGAGTGTTTTGCGGCGGCAAAATTGGAGGCTTGTAGGATTCGACTCATGATTAATTTGCAGAACAGTGTTATTCGGCCTTAGTCGAAGGTGTTACCGGACGAGGTTTCATGGGGTGAATTGAGGGGCAGCCGTTGGCTGGGAGGACCGAAGCAATGCGGGCAGGGTCTTTGTCGGAGGTGGCGGGGTCCTGCCGGATCAGGTCTTGGCGCCCTTCACGCCGCTGGCGAGCAGGGTCTCGAAGTGGGGTTCCTGCTCCTCGCGGGCGACGGCGGTGACCTCGACTTTCTGGAAGCCGGCCTTTTTCAGGAAGCCGTGCAGGGCGCTTTCCTTGAAGCCGAGCCAGAGGTCGCCGAACTGCTCGTGGGCCTTCTCGTAGTGGTGCTCGGCGAGATCGAGGATAAGCACCTGGCCGCCGGGCTTGAGGATGCGGAAGGCCTCGTTGACGGCGTGCTGCGGGTGGTTGGCGTGGTGCAGGGCCTGCGAGAGGATGGCGAGGTCCACGGATTTGTCGGGCAGCGGCACGGACTCGATGTCCCCGAGCTTGTAGGTGAGGTTGGCGAGGTTGTTCTTCCTTGCCAGCTCGGTGCCGACCTCGACCATGCGCGCGGAGTTGTCGATGCACCAGACGCGCTCGGCGCGGTGGGCGATGAGCTGGGAGATCAGACCCTCGCCGGCGCCGAGGTCGGCCACGGTGATGGCCGGGACGAGGCGGAGCGCGAGGTGGCCGATGGCCTCCCACGAGCGGCCGGGGCAGTAGTTTTTCCCGAGCTTGCCGGCGATGAGGTTGAAATATTGCTCGGAGACGCGGCGGCGCTTCTGCAGGACGCGGTCGAGGCTGTCGCGGTCCTCGGCGGACTCGGGCAGCTCGGTGACGGAGTCGCAGGCGGCGCGGAGCAGGGTGAGCTGCTTCGGGTCGAGGGTGGCGCGGAGGGAGTAGAAGGCCTTCTTGCCCTCGCGGCGGTCGCTGACGAAGCCGGCCTGGCGGAGCAGGGCGAGTTGGGAGGAGATGCGGGACTGGGCCATGCCGAGAATTTCCTGGAGCTCGGCGACGGAGAGCTCCTCCTTCAGCAGCAGCGCTAGCACGCGCAGGCGCGTGGAATCGGAGAGAATCTTCAGGTGGTCCCAGGAGGAAGGCACGACGGAAGGACTACTGAAGGGAAAGACTGGGGTTTACAAGCATGGCGAGGCAGGCTGATTTTTTCGCGGATGGCGCGGATGAACGCGGATCGGAACCAGGGCATCTATCCTGTCGTGATGAGTGAAACGAAGCATCCAGAATGACGCGGACCGGCCAACCTCCTGCTGGATTCTCCGCTGCGCTCAGAATGACAGGTGCGAGATTTTTTCTGCGAGCATCCGCGTTATCCGCGGGAAACAAAAAGGCCGCGCTTGCGGCGCGGCCTGAGGGGGAGCGGGGAGACGCCTTACTTGGCGTCGATGAAGCGGGTGATGCCGGCGATCTGGTATTCCTGGTGGGAGCTGCCGATCTTGAGCTTCACGTGTTCGCCGACCTTCTTGCCCATGAGGGCCTGGCCGAGCGGGGTCTTGTAGGCGATGCGGTGGGCGTCGGGGTCGCTGTCCCAGGCGCCGAGCACGGAGTAGCGGACGGCCTTGCCGCTGGCGACATCGCGCAGGTCCACGATGGTGCCGACGCTGATGGAGTCGGTGCCGGCCTCGCTGAAGTCGGTGATGCGGGCGCGGGCGAGGTCGCGCTCGAGCTGGGCTTTCTGGCCCATGAGCACGCCCTGATCCTGCTTGGCCATCTTGAACTCGGAGTTCTCCTTGAGGTCGCCGTGCTCGCGGGCGACGGAGATGGCCTTGGAGTTCTCGGGGATGCGCTTGGAGACGATTTCCTCGTATTCGAGGCGCTTCTTCTCGTAGCTCTCGCGCGAGACGAGGAGCTGCTCGTCCTTGGTCTCGGCCTCGCCGGAGACGAGGGACTGGAGGGAGGGGAAGAGCTTGATGAAGCGGGCGAGGAGGGACTTCTTGGTCAGTTCCTCGAAGCCTTGGTTGAGGAGGAGGCTGTTGCCGAGGTCGCGGGCGGTCTCGGTGTCGGCGGTGGCGAGGAGGTCGGAGATGAGCTCGGTGTCGTCGCTCAGGGCCTCGGCCAGCGGGATGCGGCGGGTGCCGGCGGACTGGAGGGCCTCGTAGTCAATGGCGAAGAAGATGGCGCCGAGGAGGCGCGGGGTGATGAGCTCGTTGAGGAGCTTGGCGAATTTCTTCGAGTGGCGGTTCTTGATGATCCAGAGGAGGACGGGGGCGCGGAGGTTCTGCTCGGTCTTCCAGCGCTTGAGGGCGGCGGCGAGCTCGTCGGTCTGGCCGTTTTCCAGGAGGAAATTGATGCACTCGGTGGTGAACTTGCCCTGAGAGGTCTTGAGGAGGGCGAAGACGATCTCGCGCCACTCCAGGGGGTGGGTCTCCTTGACGAGGTCGAGGAAGCGGGCCTGGAAATGGACGGGGATTTTTTCCGCGATGGCGGTGAGGCCGCGGGCTTCTTTGATGAGCTCGGACTGGGAGGGGTTGGGGGCGTGGTTGGCGTGGCCGAGGATCTTGGCGAGCTCGTCGCGGACGAAGGCACCGTAGAGGCGCTCGGAGGAGTCGAGCTGGTTGCTCTCGCGCACGGCCTCGGTGATGCCGGAGAGGACCGTGGCCAGGCTGGCCTTGGACTCTTCCTTGATGGAGGCGGCGAGCAGGTCCTCGGCGAGGGAGATGCGGCGGCGGGCGGAGCGGGTGTTGGCGAACTCCTCCATGATCTCGGACTCGGCCGACACGGGCTCATCGCGGACGATGTAGGCCTCGGTCTTCTTGGCGGGGACGCCGATGCGCGGATCCTTGACGAGCTGCTTCTTGACGCTGGAGAACCACTTCTTGAATTTCTCCTCGCCGACGACCTGGGTCAGGACGATCTCCAGCTCGATGGCGCTGGCGGCCTTGCCCGGGTAGGCGGACAGGGTGTCGATGACGAGCTGGACGGCATCATCCTCGATGAGCGCCTTGACCTTGGCTGGCTCGGTCTCCTTGCGGGCCAGGATGTGCTTGGCCGGCAGGACCTCCATGCTGCTGACGCAGAAAACCGGGTCCATCGGGTGGCCCTTCTTGCCCTTAAAATCGATGATGAGCTTCTGGTCGGCGTCGTCGAACGACTTGATCTGGCCGAAACCCCAGCTCCGGTGGACGACGTAAGCACCGGGTTCCATGGCCTCCAGCTTGGCTTTGGACGCCTTGAGGGCGGGGTGCTTGCTGACGATCGCGGAGATGGCTTCGGAATTCATAATTGCGTATCTAGTCGGTGAACCGATTAGTTGAGTGGATAATGGCAGAAGATGTCAAACAGGGTTTGGAAAAAGCCTCCCCCACGCCGAAACCCACCTTCGGCGGCTGGGAAGCTGCGGTCGGCCTCACCGAGCGTTGGCTGGCCCGCTCCGAGCGGGTGGACACGCTGCTGGAAGGACTTCCGTCAGCCTTGGTCGGCCAGGAGCGCGCCCGCGCGCAGCAGCTTTTCTATGGGGTAGTCCGGTGGTCGAGCCGGCTGGAGTCCGCCTTGGCCGGCCTGATGGCCCGCCCGCCCCGCACCAAGGTGAAGGCCGTGCTCGTGGTCGCCGGTTTCGAGCTGTTGGAAGGCGGCCCGGCCCTGACCGCCAAGGTCATCCATCACGCGGTCGAAAAGGCCAAGACCGTGTGCAGCGCCAAGGAAGCCGGGCTGGTCAACGCCGTGGCCCGCAAGCTCGCATTGCGCCTGGCCGAGCCGCCCGCGGATGTGGCGACGGCGTTCGCTCACCCGGAATGGCTGGTGGCGCGCTGGACGCAGCAGTTCGGCGCCGCGACGACCCGCCAGCTGCTCGAATGGAACCAGCAGCCTGCGCCGGTCTATGCCCGCTGGCGCGCGGAGGCCGCCGTGCCCGGGTTCCTGGCGCCGACGAAGTGGGCCGGTTTTTATGAGGTGAAGCCGGGCAAGTGGGACGAGATCCGGCGGCTGGCCGGCGCCGGCGCCCTCTATGTGCAGGATCCCTCCACGCGGTTGTGCATCGGCCTGCTCGCACCCCAGCCTGGCGAGGTCATCCTCGACGCCTGCGCGGCACCCGGCGGCAAGAGCCTGTTCATCGCCGACACCATGAAGTCCGGCAAGGTCATCGCCCTCGACGAGCCCGCCGAGCCGGGCAAGCCGGACATCCGCCTCTTGCGCCTGAAGGAAAACCTCGCACGCGCGCCGGCGGGCGTCGAGGTCGCCCAGGTCGAGGCCGACCTGCGCAAGGTGAACACCGTCTTCTACCGCAATCTCAACCTGCCCGAGAGCTACGATGCCGTGCTGTTGGACGCGCCGTGCTCCAACACCGGGGTCATGCGCCATCGCATCGATGTGAAGTGGCGGCTGCAGGACGGCGACTTCGCGCGCCACGCCGAAGCACAGCTCGAGCTGCTCCACGCCGCCGCGCGACTCGTGCGGCCCGGCGGACGCCTCGTTTACAGCACCTGCTCGATCGATGGGCAGGAAAACGACCAGGTCATCAAGGGCTTCTTCGACAGCCGCGCGGGCGGCCCGTTCAAGCTGGAGCAGCGCGTGCAGGCCTATCCGTGGCAGGACGGCCACGACGGAGCGGGGGCGTTTTTGCTGCGCAGGAAGGAGTAAGCGCACCGTTGCCCGCTGCTGCGGGCCTGGGGTTTGTCCCCGGTTCTCGCCTCCGCGCTGTCCTCCGGCAGCGCACGAAGCCGGCGAAACCGAGGCAAATCAGGGCACCAGATTGAAGACCGGCACCTCCAGGTCGGTCTCCTTGGTTCCCGCGAGAAAAGTGCAGGTGATCTTAGTGGCGGTCTTCAGGAGGGCGGCGTAGCGCGCGTAGTCCCACTTGTCCACCGGTTCGCCGTTGATGCGGACGCAGAGGTCACCGGCCTGCACCG
>JBDHQK010000048.1:0-18019 GCA_039807025.1 Lacunisphaera sp. | reverse complement strand
CGAGCGAGAGGTTCTCGACGCCGTCGAAGCGCTGATACCAGCGGTTCAGCGGCTTCAGGTCCACGGCGCGGATGCGCGTATGGCCCTGCTTGAGCAGGTCGGCTACCAAATGCCCGCCGATGAATCCACCGGCCCCGCAGACGACGATGAGCTTGTCCTTCATAGAGGGGTGAAAAAGCGAAAGCACCGGAGGGAAGTCAACGCCACTTTGCCCGGCGGGGCGAAGCCCTCAGGGCGGCGATTTCGGCCAGCCAGTCGACCTTGGGGCCGTCGGGCATGGCCGAGCGCTTGAACTGCTGGCTGAAGAAGCGGCGGATGAAAACCTCGAGCCAGCGCAGGATGACGGCCCGGGAGTGCCGACCCGCGAAGGCCATTTCCGCGAGGTAGAGCACTTTGGCCGGCCGTGCGCCGTGGCGGACGACGTGATACAGGAAGTAGTCGTGCAGTTCGTAGGGCCCGACGACGTCCTCGGTCTGCTGGTGCTGCCGGCCGTCGTCCGTCGTGGGCAGCAGTTCGGGGCTGATGGGGGTGGCGGCAATGTCGTGCAGCACCTGGCCGGTGGCGCCGGAAAACTCGGTGTCGGCGCACCAGTCGATGAGGTAGCGCACGAGCGTCTTGGGAATGCCGGCGTTGACGTGATACATGGACATGTGGTCGCCGTTGAACGTGCACCAACCCAGCGCCGCCTCGGAGAGGTCGCCGGTGCCGATGACGAAGCCGCCGGCCTGGTTGGCGAGGTCCATGAGGATCTGGGTGCGTTCGCGGGCCTGGGCGTTCTCATAGGTGACGTCGTGCACCTTCTCGTCGTGGCCGATGTCGTGGAAGTGCTGTTTGATGGCATCGTGGATCGGGATGACGCGCAAGGTGGCGCCGATCTGCCCGACGAGCTTCTCGGCGTTGCCGCGGGTGCGCTTGGTCGTGCCGAAGCCGGGGAGGGTCGGGGCAAGGATGCCCTTGCGGTCGAGCCCGAGCAGATCGAAGGCGTGCGCGGCCACGAGCAGCGCGAGCGTCGAGTCGAGGCCGCCGGAGATGCCGATGACGACGGTCTTGGCGCCGGCATGCTTGAGGCGCTTGGCCAGGCCGGTGGACTGGATGGCGAAAATCTCGCGGCAGGTGTCGGCCCGCACGCGCGGGTCGGAGGGCACGAAGGGCAGCGCGGGGTTGGGGCGCAGGGTGCCGAGCGGCGCCGCGGATTTGGCCGCGAGAGTGACGGCGATGCGGCGGAACTCGCGCGCGGGTGCGGCGGCGGAGAAGCTGCTGTTGCAAAGCCGCTCGTGCCGCAGGCGGTCCAGATCGAGGTCGGCGCAGACCTGCTGCGAGTCGAACCGGAAGCGCTCGGACTCGGCCAGCAGGGTGCCGTTCTCGGCGATGAGGCAATGGCCGGAGAACACGACATCGGTGGACGACTCGCCCGGTCCGGCGGCGGCATAGGCGTAGGCGGCCAGGCAGCGGGCCGACTGCTGGCGGACGAGGTCGCGGCGGTAGGCGGCCTTGCCGAGGAGCTCGTTGCTGGCGGAGGGGTTCAGGATGAGGTTGGCTCCGGCGAGGCACAGGTCGCCGCTGGGCGGATGCACGGCCCAGAGATCCTCGCACACCTCCACGCCGAAGGTGCAGCCGGCGGCCTCGTCAGTGAAGAGGAGGTGGGCGGCCAGCGGTGCGGCGTGGGTGCCAAGGTCGATCTCGACGGGCGCCAGCCCGGCGGCGGAGGTGAACCAGCGTTCCTCGTAGTATTCGCCGGTGGTGGGGAGGAACTGTTTCGGCACGAGGCCCAGCACGCGGCCGCTGCCGAGCACCGCGGCGCAGTTGTAGAGGCGGCCTCGGCAGGCGAAGGGAAGCCCCACGACGAGGTGCACGCCGAGGGAGGACGTGGCCGTCGCCAGCTCGAGCAACGCCGCGCGGGCGCGATCCTGCAGCAGGTGTTGGGCAAAGAGATCGCCGCAGCTGTAGCCAGTCAGGCTCAGCTCGGGAAAGAGCACGAGGGCGGCACCGGCGCGGGCGGCGCGGGCGGCCTCATGGCGGATGACGCCGGTGTTGAAGGCGACGTCGGCGACGCGCAGCTCGGGGGCGGCGGTGGCGACGCGGAGGAATCCGTGGGCACGCGGGTCAGAGCTCATTTTTTGATGCCAAACAGGATGTGGCTGGGGTTGATCCAAGCGAGGGTGGCAAAGCTGGCCCGGAGTTCGGGCAGGAGAGTGGTGATGGCGGAGGTCACGCCCTGCACTGCCGCCGAACTTGCGATGACCTCGGGATGGGGGCAGTAGTCGTGCCAGAGCATCAGCCCGCCGGAGCGCAGGAGCGGAAGCGCCTTGCGTGTGTCGCTGAGCACGACTTCGGCTTGATGGCCGCCGTCGATCATGACGCTGTCGAAAAAGCCGGCGGGATAGGCGGAGGTGTCCCAAGCGCGACTGTCACAGTAGATCTGGCAGACGCGGTGCCCCAGGCCTTTTTCGCGATAGAGCCGACCGATGTAAGACGCGGCATCCGTGCGGTGGTAGGTGCGGGGCCCGTCGGCGTCCGCGCCGAAGTTCACGCTGACCGCGCCAGGCGGAGTGTCGCCCTCGTCCGTCACCCGTTGGCCATAGGCCCAACTGCCATCAGGTTTGGTTTCCCCATCCGGCAGGTTGAGGGTCCAGACGGTGGCTGCGCAGGACTCGAGGCAGAGACAGGTGCCGAAACCCTGCCAGGTGCCGAACTCAAGGTGCCGGCGCGGGGCAAGAACTCCGTAGAGATACTGCAGGATCGGACCGTCATCCTTCTCGCCATTCCACCGGGTCAGGCTGGCGTGGGATTGCTGGGGTGGTGCGGGCCAACCGCGTTCGCGACCGAGGTCGTGAAGGGAGAGGGCGGGCAGGCGGAGCTCCGCGGCGAGTTGCGCGACGGAGCGGACTGGGATGTGTTCGCTGAGATTCACGAGGTGGTGTTGAAGAATTGGCAGGTCGAACCGAAGGGCGAGCAGTCGATCTCCCACTGTTTCGTGAGGGTGACAGTGTCCCAGAGTTCGACGCGATTGCGGTCGGAAAGGGAGAAAAGATAGCAGTCGCCTCCAACGTGTTCGACGTCGTGCAGCCAGCGCGAGTCGACCGAGAAGCGGCGGAGGATGCGGCCATCCCAGCTCATCTCCACGAGGTTGCCGTTCACGGTATCGGAGAAATAGAAGCCGTCGAGGCCGGGGCGCGTGCGGACCCCGTGGCAGCCGACAAAACCGCGGGTGATTTCCGTGTAGGAGCGATCCGGGCGGAAAAGGCCGATGGCTCCCTGGATCAGCGTGGAGCACAGCAGCCCCTGGGGGCAGGGAAAGGCGCAATTGATATGGGTGAGCTGCAGATCGTTGTGGATGTAATTGCGTCGGAGGTCGTCGGTTGGCTGGAGCGGGTAATTCGAGCCGTAGAGAGACTCGGGCATGCGGAGCGTCTCGACCAGTTTGCCCTGCCAGTCGAAGAACAGGACGGCGTCCGGGGCGGAGCATGAGATGGCGAGCAAGCCGCGCGCATCCTGGAACACGGTGTGGCCGCCGGAAAACCAGGGGTGGGAAACCTTGCGTCCGGGTGCCGTGCGATCGCCTGCGCGCGGGTAGATCTCGAGGAAGGCGGTGCCGCAGATCACCAAGTGGCGGTCGGTCGCGAGGGCATGCTGGGCCTTGTAGTCGCGAACCACATGCTCGCGCAGCTCGGGTGCGGCGGCGTTGGCATCGTCCCAATCCCAGAGCGTGACATTGCCGATGTAGTGCGGGAGGTATTCGTCGGACAGCGAGGCAAGCGGTGGCGGATGGAGGAGGCGATCGGGCTTGGCGTAGCGCTTGGTCAGGAAATTCAGCGTGATGCGCTCGAATTCGACAGGGCGGGTGGAGTGGGAAAGAGTGATCAGGCGTCGACTCATGGCGAGTGGATGGAGGAAAGGGAGAACAGCTTCATGCTGGCGTGGAGGTGGACGGGTCCGGCCAGGGGCATCGGCGCGTAGGGACGGACTTGGAGGGCGAGGGCGTCCTCGCGAATGTCCCAGAAAATTGCCCGGGAGAAGTCGTAACGGCCGAGTTCGTGCGCGGTGCCATTGCGGAAGCCGAAGACACCAGTGCGCACGATGTAGTGGCCGTGCGTGACCGGCGCGCGGAAAGCCACCTGCACATAGGCCTCTCCGCCGGCCGGCAGCACAAGCCGCTCCAAACGCCGAAGATTCTGGGCGGAGAGCACATGGTTGCCCTGCACGTCGCGAAGCCGGACGCCGATCACGAAGTCCGAGTTGACCGCCGCCCGGGCCCGGAGCAGGTAGTGGAGGGTGATTTCGTCGTCGTAGTCAAATTCCAGACGCGGCTGGCCGTCAGAGCCGGTGGCGACCACCGAAAGGAATTCGACCTGTTGGTTGCCGAGGCGGGTGTCGGCCGCCGGATTGGGCAACAGGTGGTTGTGCGCGCGCACGAGGGCGGCCGTCGCCGGGGTCGGTTCGTGCGTGGTGGTGGGAATCGCGACGGCGTTCGTTTCCTCCGCGGTGGTGCTGGCGACGGTCACCCCCTGTTCCGCCCAGCAGAATTTCTCGTATTCCTTGGCGACGGGCTTGGCCTCACCCCACATCTCAGCTCGGCCGTTCTTCAGCCAGAGGGCGCGCGAGCAGATGGAGCGGACGGTGCCGATGTCGTGGGAGACGAACAGCAGGCTGACGCCTTGGTCGATCAGCTGGCGCAGGCGGCGGAAGCACTTTGCTTGGAACGGCGCGTCGCCGACGCTGAGGGCCTCGTCCACGATGAGCACCTCCGGGTCCACGCAGGTGTTCACGGCGAAGGCCAGGCGCATCATCATGCCGCTGGAGTAAGTCTTCACGGGTTGCTCGATGAACTCGCCGATGTCGGCAAAGGCGGCGACCTCGTCGAAACGCGCCTCCATCTCGGCGCGGCTGAGGCCGAGCACGGCACCGCTGAGCATGACGTTTTCCCGGCCGGTGAAGTCGGGGTTAAAGCCGGCGCCGAGCTCGAGCAGGGCGGCGACCCGGCCCTGGACGCGGGCGGTGCCGGCGGTGGGCTGCAGGGTGCCGGCGATGATCTGGAGGAGGGTGGACTTACCGGAGCCGTTGCGGCCGATGATGCCCACGGCCTCGCCGCGCTTCACCTCGAAGGAAACGTCCTGCAGGGCGAAAAAATCCCGGTAACCCGCCTGCGCCCGGTGCCGCAGGATCGTGCCGAAAGCACCGGGCAGCATGTCCCCGAGCTGGGCGCAGGCCGGGCTGATGAGACGCTGCGCCGGGGTAGCCCAGATGCGGTAGGCCTTGCTGACATTCTGAACGGAGATGACCGGCGCGTCGTGCATGGTGGTTACAGTATCATCCCGGCGGCGACCGTGGTGTTGGTGGCCGCGTCGATCAGGATGAAACTACCCGTCTGCCGGTTTTTCCGGTAGCTGTCAAAAAAGAGCGGGGTGGTGGTCTGCAGCACGACGCGGGCGAGGTCGTTCATTTGGAGTGCGGTCTGGTCGGGGCTGCGATGCAGGGTGGTGACATCGAGCTTGTAGCGGACAATCTGCACCCGGCACCGGGTCTCCCGGGAGGTGTGCTGCAGGATATACGGCCGGGCCGCGTCCAGCGGCTGGTCTCCCAGCCAGCAGAGCATGGCCTCCAACTCGCGCGCGTTTGTCGGCTGGTTGTTGGGCTTGGCCAGCAGATCTCCGCGGCCGATGTCCAGGTCGCGGTCCAGTTCCATCACGACCGACATCGGGTGGAAGGCCTCCGACACCCGGCCGCCGGGGCCGTGGAGGGCGGTGATGTGGGCGGTCAGACCGCTGGGCAAGTGGACGATTTCCTCCCCGGGCCGGAAAACCCCGCTGGCGACGCGGCCGGCGAAGCCGCGAAAATCCGGTGCGGCGGGATCCTGCGGCCGGATTACGGTCTGCACCGGGAACCGGGAGTCGACATGGTTCGCATCGTTGCGCACATAGACCGTCTCAAGGGAATGGAGCAGGGGAGGGCCGGCATACCAGGGCATGCGGGCGGATTTCTCGACGATATTGTCGCCGTCGCGCGCGGACATCGGGATGAATTGGATGTCCGCGCCATCGAGGCGCTCGGCATATTCCATGAGCTGTTCGCGCACCCGCTCGAACTCCTCTTGGCGGAAGCCCATCAGGTCCATCTTGTTCACGCAAACGATAAGGTGTTTGATGCGGAGCAAGGCGGCCAGGAAGGCGTGCCGGCAGGTTTGCTCGGTAAGACCCTTGCGCACGTCGATCAGGATCAGGGCGAGTTGGGCCGTGGAGGCGCCCGTGACCATGTTGCGCGTGTATTGGAAATGCCCCGGACAGTCGGCGAGGATGAATTTCCGGCGCGGGGTGGCGAAATAGCGGTAGGCCACGTCGATGGTGATGCCCTGTTCGCGCTCGGCGCGCAGGCCGTCGGTCAGGAGAGCGAGGTCGGTGAAGGTGTGCCCGCGGCGCTCACTGGCCTGTTGCACGGCCGCGAGTTGGTCCTCGAAGATCGATTTTGTGTCGAAAAGCAGGCGCCCGATAAGAGTGCTCTTGCCGTCGTCGACGTTGCCGCAGGTGATAAGCCGGAGGAGATCCATGGGTGCGTCAAAAATAACCCTGGCGTTTGCGGTCTTCCATCGCGGTCTCGGAGCGGCGATCATCGTAACGGGTGCCGCGCTCCGTCTGGCGGGCCGCCGCGACCTCAGCGATGACCTCGGCCAAGGTGGCCGCGTCGGAGCGGATCGCCCCGCTGCAAGTCATGTCCCCGACGGTGCGGAAGCGCACGCGTTCGCGGCGGACGGTCTCGCCGGCCTGTCGCGGCAGCAGCGGCGAGGCGGCAAGGAGAGTTCCGTGGCGCAGGAAGACGTCGCGTTCATGGGCGAAATAAAGCGAGGGGAGGGGCAGATTTTCGCGCTCGATATAGGCCCAGACGTCAAGTTCGGTCCAGTTGCTGAGGGGGAAGACGCGGAAATGTTCGCCGGCCTGCTTGCGGCCGTTGTAGATATCCCAAAGTTCGGGGCGTTGGTGCCTGGGATCCCATTGGCCGAAACCGTCGCGATGGGAGAAAATCCGCTCCTTGGCCCGCGCCTTCTCCTCGTCGCGCCGGCCGCCGCCCAGCGCGGCGTCGAGCCGCAGTTCGGCAATGGCCTCAAGAAGGGTGATGGTTTGCAGCGCATTGCGGCTCGCGTTGGGGCCGGTTTCCTCGACCGCCCGTTGGGCATCGATGGCGGCCTGCACTTGGCGGACCAACAGTTGATAACCGTAGAGGGCGGCGAGCCGGTCGCGAAATTCCAGGGTCTCGGGAAAGTTGTGTCCGGTGTCGATGTGCAGCAGCGGGAACGGTGGCCGTGCGGGAGCGAAGGCCTTGCGTGCCAGCGCGGCCAGCACCAGGGAGTCCTTGCCGCCGGAGAACAGGATCGCGGCGTGGGCGAACTGGGCGGCGGCCTCACGGAGGACATGGATCGCCTCGTGTTCCAGCAAATCCAGGTGACTGAGGTGGTAGTGTGACATCGGGATCAGGCCGGCAGGCCAAGCCGTGCCAAGGCAAACTCGCGCAGTGAACCGGTGGAAGATTCCGGAGAGATGCCGGAGGTGGGTAGGATGAGATCCGCCGATCCGGGGGCCTCGAAGGTGGAACCAAAGCCGGTCATCTGCGGCAGTTTGCCGGCTTGGGCCCGTGCGTAGAGTCCCTTAACATCGCGCTGTAAGCATACCGCCAAGGGCGCGTCGGCAAATACTAGCGACATGCGGTCCTCCCCGACAATTTTCCGAACGAGCGAGCGCTGGGTGTTGAGAGGGGTGATGAAGGAGGCGACCACGCACAAGCCCGAATCGGCGCCGATACGAGCGACCTCGGCGGCCCGGCGGAGGTTCTCCGTTCTATCCACATCGGAAAATCCGAGCTCGCGGCACAGTCCGGCCCGCAGCACATCGCCATCAAGCGCCAGCACGCCCAGTCCCCGAGCCTGCAGGTTTTTGAGCAGGGAGGTGGCCAAGGTTGATTTGCCGGCTCCGGACAAACCGAAGATCCAGAAAACGTGACCGGAAGGAGCGGAAAGGGGCATGGGGAAGCTCAGATCACATAGGCGAAGGCGGGTTTCATGCGCCGGAAGGCGTAGTGGCCGAGGGCGGGCAGGTCAGGCTGGTTCATGCGGGAGGGCAAAGTGCAACGTCATGACCTTGCCGGTGGCGAAGCTCTCCGGCGGCGCGGAGCGGCGGGCGACGAAGTTGTCGTGATCCAGAATCTGGCAGTGCCGGTAGCCGTGATCCAGCAGCCATTCGGCGGCGGCGAGATTGGAATAACCGCGGACGCCGAGTGCGTGGTTGAGTTCGACCACCAACCAGGGGTCGTATCGGGCCAGCGTCTGCTCGGCCCCCATCAGCACCTCGAAGTCGAAGGAGTCGACGTCGATCTTGATGCAGTCCAGACGGGGTGGCGCGAGTCGGGCGACGAGGGTGTCGATGGTCTCGAAGTCATATTCCATCTCCTCGGGCGGTCCACCCCAGAGTCGGAATATCTTCTCGATGCGACGTCCGGCGTAACGTCCCACCGCCTGCTGGTGCACGGTCACATTCTCGAGGCGGTGGTGTGCCAGGTTGGTGCACAGCATGTTGGCGGTGGCGGTTGGCTCGACCGCATGAATGTGCCCGTGGGGAGAAAGTTGAGAGAAGAGGATGGAATAGTAGCCGATGTTCGCGCCGCAATCGAGGTAGGTCCAGTCGGGGCCGGCATGCTCGACAAACCAGCGCTTGGTCTGCGGTTCGCAGTTGGGGTAATACCACGCGAAGCTGTCGTAGTAGGCGACGAGCTCAATCGGGGGGCGACCGGGGATGTGGGTGTGGATCGAAGGCATGAAAAGACTATGCTTGGCGGAAGGACAAGGGGCTCAACATCAGTTTGGCGTGGGAGTGGACCGGGCCGCAGAGGGGCATGGCCGGGTGCTCGGCGATGTCGATGACGCAGCCATCCTCGATGATATCCCATAGCACGGCGCGGGTGTAATCATAGCGCTGGTCGAGCCGCGAGGTGCCGTCGGCAAACCCGAAAATGCCGGTCTTGATGATGAAGCGCCCGTGGGTCAGCGGTAGGCGGAAGCCCGTCACCGCGTGAAATTCGCTGCCGGCTGGCGCAGTCAGCCGGTGCTGCGTGGAAATATCCTGCACCGAATACAGGAAATTGCCCTGCGGGTCCTTGACGCGGATACCCAGCACGATGTCGGAATCGATCGCCGCGTGGGTGCGAATTAGGTAGTGCAGGTAGATCGCTTCGTTGAACTCGAAGCGCGCCGTCGGGACGCCCTCCGTATTGGTGCTCAGGAGTCCTTCGATGGTGGCGACCTGGGTGCCGTAGTGCTCGCCGGCCGGCCGACCGCGCCGCAAGGTGGGGGGCACCTCGGGCCGCTCCGGCAGTGGCACGGTGAATTCGCCCGAGGCATCCGCCCCGATGACATCCTGTCGAGTGGCGGCGGACTTGATTTCCGCCGGTTCGGTCGGCTCAGCTGGAGCGGGGGCCTGAGTCATGACGACGCCCTGTTCTGTCCAGCAGAATTTCTCGTATTCCTTGGCGACATCCTTGGCCTCACCCCACATCTCAGCTCGGCCGTTCTTCAGCCAGAGGGCGCGCGAGCAGATGGAGCGGACGGTGCCGATGTCGTGGGAGACGAACAGCAGGCTGACGCCTTGGTCGATCAGCTGGCGCAGGCGGCGGAAGCACTTTGCTTGGAACGGCGCGTCGCCGACGCTGAGGGCCTCGTCCACGATGAGCACCTCCGGGTCCACGCAGGTGTTCACGGCGAAGGCCAGGCGCATCATCATGCCGCTGGAGTAAGTCTTCACGGGTTGCTCGATGAACTCGCCGATGTCGGCAAAGGCGGCGACCTCGTCGAAACGCGCCTCCATCTCGGCGCGGCTGAGGCCGAGCACGGCACCGCTGAGCATGACGTTTTCCCGGCCGGTGAAGTCGGGGTTGAAGCCGGCGCCCAGCTCGAGCAGCGCGGCGACCCGGCCATTGACCTCGATCGTTCCGGCGGAGGGCTGGAGGGTGCCGGCGATGATCTGCAGCAGGGTGCTCTTGCCCGCGCCGTTGCGGCCGATGATACCCACGGCCTCGCCGCGCTTCACCTCGAAGGAAACGTCCTGCAGGGCGAAAAAATCCCGGTAACCCCCGGTGGCGCGCTGCTGCAGCGCTCGCCCCAAGCCGCCGGACAGCCACCGCCCCGTTTCCGCCAGCAGCGGGCTGAGTAGGCGTTGGGACGGATCGGTCCAGATGCGGTAAGCCTTGGACAAGTGGCGCGCGGTAATGGCGTTTTCAGCAGGCATGGAAGCTCAGATCACATCGGCGAAGGCGGGTTTCATGCGCCGGAAGGCGTAGTGGCCGAGGGCGCAGGCGAGCAGGCCGCAGCCGTAGAGATAGAGCAGGTGGTGCAGGTTGATCGGCTGCGCCCACAGGCCGGTGTTGCGGGCGAGCTCGATGGCGAGCAGCAGGGGGTTGAAGCGCAGGAAGGTCCAGAACTCGGGCGGGATTTTCGCGGCCGAGTAGAACACGGCGCTGGCATACATCAGGGCCAGGGAGAGGAATTGCATGATCTGGCCGATGTCGCGGAAGAAGACGCCGACGGCGGAAAAGAACCACGCGATCCCCATGCCCAGCAGAAGCAGCGGGGCGATGATCACCGGCAACCAAAGGAGTTCCGGGTGGATGCTCCGGTCGAACAGGACCAGGCTGATGAGCGCGAGCACCAGGCTGATCATGAGGTGGAAGGCCGCGGCGCCGACTTGGGCCACAGGCAGGATTTCCAGCGGGAAAACCACCTTCTTCACGAAATTCGGATTGGAAACGACAAGGGTGGGTGCAACGCCCATCACTTCCCCGACGAACTGAAAGAGCGTGAGGCCAAAAAAAACGCCCAGGGCGTAATCCGCCCGGGTTTCATTGGGCAGGATCCCGAAGCTGCCGCCAAAAATGTAGCCGAACACCAGCACGTAGAGGCCCAGCATCAACAGGGGGTTCAACACCGACCAGATGAGCCCGAGGTGGCTGCCCTTGTGGCGCAGCTCCACGTTGCGCAGCGTGAACTGCCAGAGCAGGTCACGGTGGTGCCAGAGGTCGGCGGCAAACGGCAAGAAACGGCGTAGCATCAAGGGAATGGTTAAAGTCCGGAGCCCGGGTTCAAGTAAAGGCTATAACAGTTGCGCGAGGTAAATCCGCCCCCCGCGGGGAGAATTTACTGGTTGCCAATGCGCTGGCTTTGCGACGGCTTGTCCGCGCTCCATTCGCATCATGAAATCCCTTCGATTGGCCCTCCTCCTGCCCTTGCTCTGCCTCACCAGGTCGGTCGCGGATGAGGCGGCCCAGCTGGCTTTGCCGGAGCACTTTCTTCCGGGATTGGAGCAAATCCTGCGCGCCGCGGTGCAACAGTCCCCGCAGATGCTCAACCGCACGCTGGATCTGGAGATTGCCGAGAACAATCGGATCGCCGCCCGCGCCAATCTGCTCCCCAACGTCGGCGGCTGGGCCAATTATTACGAGGCCAAGGACGCCCGGGCCGACCTTCCCAGCCGCGTGGATGTGACCAAGATCGGCTACAACTTCGCCATCAACCAGCCCCTCTTCTTCTGGGGGGAACGAAAAAACAATGCCCGCATGGGAGAGATCCAGGCCGCCATTGCCAAGGGTCAATACCGTGATGGTTACCGCAGTCTGGCCCAGACTCTGCGGGGCGACTACCTGCGCCTCATCATCCAGAAAAAAACCGTCCAGCGGGCGGCCTACAACCTGAGCTTCCTGCAGCGCCAGTTGCAGCAGTCGGAAGAGCGTCTGGCGAAGAAGGATATTTCGGAACTGCAGATTGCCGCCATCCGCCTTGCGGTTGAGCAGGCCCAGATCGCTACCGAGCAGGTGCAATACGACTACGAGATGCTCAAGGCATCCGTGGCCCGGATGGCCGGCCGGCCGACGCTGCAGGATGAGGAGATACCCGATGTCATCCCTGCCGCCGGTTACGACAGCTCGGTGTTCGACCGGTTTCTGGCCCGCTACCTCGACCAAAAGGAACTGCCCTCGGTGGAGGCCAGCACGGCCCGCAAGCAGATGGAAAACCAGCACTTGAGCTACGCCAACGTGAAGACCCGCCTGTTGCCGAAATTCAGCCTCACTCTCGGGGCCAGTCAGGACGAGCAGAGCTACACCCTGAACGTGGGCCAGAAATACCGGGTTAACTCCCTCTTCGCCGGCTTTTCCGCGACCTGGACCATCTTCGATGGCTTGGCGACGCAGGCCGCGACCCGGAACGAGCTCGCCCGGCGCCGCCAGATGCAGAATGATTACCAGCAATTGACCGAGCGGCTCACCCAGCAGGCGCAGACTCAGGTCAAGCAGATCAATTTCTCCGCCCGCCGCATGGCGATCTCCGACCGCGGGCTCACCGCCTCGGAGAACACCCTCAAGGCTCGGGAGGACGACTTCAAGCGGGGCGTGGCGTCCGATGCCGATGTCAGCCAGGCTCGCCTCGCCCTGTATGAGGCGGAGATTGCCGCGTTTTATGGCCGCATGGAATTTCTGAGCCGGACCGGGGACTTCCTCGGCACCATTGCCGAGGATCCCGTGCTGAATTACCTGCCGACAGTCAAATGAGCTCCACCCCGAAAAAAGGACGCTGGACGCTCCGCCTCGCGCTGGCCGCCGCCGTGGTGGCCGCCGCGGTTGGGGTGGCGAACTATGCCTTGCGGCCGGTGGCCTTCGTCTCACTCGCCACCACGGGCACCGCCGTTCGCACCGTGCCCGGCACCGTCGAGGTGAAGGCGGAGTATGTCATCGAGCTCAAGAGCGAGGTCGGCGGCCGCGTCAGCTCCAGCGAGCTTGATGCCGGCCGGCGCGTCCACAAGGACGACGTCTTGGTGCAGATTGATACCGGCGACGTCGACCTCGACATCGAGCGCATCCGCAACGAGATCACGGCCGCGCGCCGCAAGGTCGAGCTCGGCTCCACGCTCCGGCCCGAGGTGCTCAACTCCCAGGACACGCTCGACAACTTGGCGCGACAGGCCAAGGCCGGCGTTATCTCCGCCATCGACCTTGAAAAGGCCCGCCGGCTCCACCAGCAGATCGTGCAGCGCATGGAGCTGGACGAGGTGAACTTGCGATTGGCGCTCCAGACCAACGAGAACCTGCTCAGCACCAAGCTCCGCGAAAAATCCAAGATGACGATCATCGCCCCCTCCGATGGCATCGTCACGAGCGTCGCCGCGCGGGTGGGCGATCTCATTGGCAGCAATTCGCCCATCGCCACCATCATCTCACTCAGCCGCATCGTCGAGGCCAAGATCAGCGAGGAGAACTTCGCCGCCATCAAGCTCGCCCAGAAGGCCACCGTGCGCTTCCTGACTTACGGCAACGAGCAATACAACGCGATGATTTCCAAGATACTCCCTTCCGCCGATGCCGCCACCCAGCGCTATACCGTGTTCCTGGACATCTTCCTGCCCGAAGGCCGGGATCTCAGGCCCGGCCTGACCGGCGAGGTCAGCATCATCATCGCCGAGCGCAAGAACGCGGTCACCATCCCGCGCCGCGCTCTCGTGGGCGAATACGTTTACGTGGCCGATGGAGGCCGGCTGGAGCGCCGCCAGATCCAGAAGGGCTACGAAAGCCTGAATCAGGTGGAGATACTCACCGGCGTGAAGGCAGGCGAGGAGGTGGTCGTCGAACAGCAGGATCGCTTTCGCGAGGGTGAGCGCGTGCGCACCCAGATCCTGCCGACGAACTGAACGCCCCCGGGCCGACGCGCCGTGTCCACCAACCTCCGCATCGCCCTCCGGTTTCTGACGGCCCGCAAGCGCTCCATGCTGATGAGCCTCGCGGGCATCGTCTTTGGCGTGGGCTTCTTTATTGTCACTCAGGCGCAGACGAGCGGCTTCGAGCAGTTCTTCATCCGAACCATCCTCGGCACCAACGGCGCGATTCGCATCGAGGACAAGATGCAGGACACCATGTTCGCCATGGCGGCGGCCGGCCACGATGCCGGCAGCAGCAAGTTCGAGGTCCGCACCGACCGCTCGGCCCGCAAATACATCGAGGGCGTGGAGGATCCCGAGTTGTTGACCGAGGCGCTGCGCAAGTTCCGCAATGTCGCCGGCGTCTCCACCGTGGTCGAAGGCTCGGTCATCGCGGACAGCTCCTTCAAGAACGACTCCGCCAAGGTCTACGGCATCAAGCTCGACGACCACCTGGCGGTCTCCGACCTCGCCGACCAGGTGCGGCATGGCAGCGGCAGCCTCGAGGATTTTCGCAGCTCCCCGCAGGGGGCCCTCATCGGCTCGAAACTGGCTGAGCGCCTGATGCTCGCCGTGGGTGACTCCTTCATCATCCAGGCGGGCTCCGAGCAGCGTCGCTACAGGGTCTCGGCCATCTATACCACTGGCGTCAGCGATATTGATCGGGTGCGCATCTATCTGCACTTGGGGGAGGCCCGCTCGCTCCTGAAGAAGACAGCCGGGGCTTCCTTCATCCAAGTGGCGCTTTTCGACCGCGAGCGCGCCCCCCAGGATGCTATCCAGATGGAGGAGGTGCTTCGTCACGGCGCGAAGAGCTGGCAGGAGCGCGAGGAGAGCTGGCTCCAGGCCTTCAAGGCCCTGCAAATCTCCGCCGCCCTCACCGTCTCGACCATCATCCTCATCTCGGGCCTGGGCATGTTCAATACCCTCGCGATGATCGTCATCGAGAAGACCAAGGAGATCGCGATTCTCCGCTCCATGGGCTACACCCGGCGTGATATCTCGCGCATCTTCATCTGGCTCGGGGCCATCGTGCTCGTGATCGGCACCATCGGCGGCTGGGGGCTCGGCGCGGGCGTGACCTATGGCGTATCCAGGATGCCTATCCGCATCCGCGGCATCTTTTCTGCCGACAGCTTCCAGGTCTCCTGGAACATCTGGCACTATGTGGTGGCCACCGTCACCGCTGCGGTGGTGGTCATGACCGCCGCCGTCATCCCCGCGCGCCGCGCCGCCCGGCTGGAGCCGGGCGACATCATCCGGGGGACGTCGCAATGAGTGCACCAAGCCAAGCCGGGGCCAAGGTCGCCCTCCGCTGCGAAGGCCTGCACCGCTATCTCGGGCAGGGCGAGGGCCGGGTGCATGTGCTGCGCGGCGTTTCCTTCGAGGCCCGCAGCGGCCAGGTGACCGCCATCGTCGGCCCCTCCGGTTGCGGCAAGAGCACCACGCTCTACCTCCTCGGCCTGCTTGATCAGCCCGACGGCGGCTCCATCTGGATCCGCGACCAGCTCATGTCCAACAGCAGCGATCTCGACCGCACGGCGGCGCGCTGCGAGCACATCGGCTTCGTTTTCCAGTTCCATTTCCTGATGCAGGAGTTCTCGGCGCTCGACAACGTCATGATGCCCATGCGCAAGCTCGGCCGCCTCTCCGAGGAGGCGATGGTGGCGCGCGCCCAGTCCTTGCTCAAGGACGTCGGGCTGGGGGAGAAGGGCCACCGGCTCGCCACCCAGCTCTCCGGCGGCGAGCAACAGCGCGTCGCCGTCGCGCGCGCCCTGGCCAATCAGCCCGCCATCATCCTCGCCGACGAGCCCACCGGCAACCTCGACGTGAAGAACTCCGGCCTCGTGTTCGACCTCCTCACCCGGCTGGCCAAGGAAAACGGCCAGGCCGTGGTGCTGGTGACGCACAATCCCGACATCGCCAACCGCTGCGACGAGATCCGGCCGATGCGCGACGGGGAGTTCGTCAAATAGGGCAGGCGGCGTCGGCCCTGAGCGGGGCCAGTCGCGCGACGAAACCAGCAGCGGAGGGGATACGGAGGCCGGAAAACCGCGAAACAGTTGCGGAGTGCAAGCCCAGCTTCTTGCCGCACCGCGCGATCGTGTGGAACAGGGTGGGGCGTGATGCGCGACGGCTGTGATTAGCCGCAGAATTTCGGGCTGAGACCTTGCTAATAAGCATCCGGTGGTGAGGTTGGGTGGAAAATTTGTTTTACATTGGATGCGGGGCTTCTACTCCTAGCGGGGATTTTGAATCGCACACACACCGTGAGTTCGCCTTGTTCGCGTAAATCATTCTTCGCCAAACTGGGAGGCGCCATTGCCGCCCTCGGTCTGGTCCCGGCGCTGTTCAGCCGCTCAGCGGCGAACGCCAAAACCGCTCCCGTGGCCGTGCGGCCGGAAGCCCGCGCCGTGCCGCGCCAGTCCGGCACCTGCTAACCACCGGCCCCCGCGCTCACCCCCGCCATGTCGAAGATATTCCCGAAGTCTGCCAACGCCCTGCCGTTGCAGCTCCTCATTTTTCTGGGTGTGCTTGGCGGCGTCGCGGCAGCCGGCATCACCTACTACGCGACGCCCGCTTACCTGCGCGTCGGCTATCAGCCGGTGCAGCCCGTCCCGTTTGACCACAGCCTGCACGCCGGCCAGCTGGGCATAGATTGCCGCTATTGCCACGCTTCCGTCGAGAAGTCCGCCACCTCGAGCGTCCCCGCCGCGCAGACCTGCATGAACTGCCACAGCATCATCAAGTCGGCGAGTCCGCTGCTGGAGGTGGTGCGGCAGAGCTACGCCACCGGTGAGCCGGTGCCGTGGGTCAAGATCCACAAGAACCCCGATTACGTCTATTTCAACCACTCGGTCCACGTGAGCCGCGGGGTCAGCTGCGTTGAGTGTCACGGCAAGGTCAACGAGATGCCGACCGTCCATCAGGACCAGTCGCACAGCATGAGCTGGTGTCTGGACTGCCATCGCAACCCCGCCGCGCGCATCCGCGAGCCAAAGGATGTCTATAACTTGGACTCGGCGCGCCTCGCCGACCAGGGCCCCGAGGGGCTCAAGCAGGCCCAGAAATACATTCATGACTGGAAGGTCATGCCGCCCCAGAGCTGCTCCGGCTGTCACCGCTGATGAAACGCAAATTTGATCACTCCGCCCCTGCAGGCCTTCCCATCGGCCCGAAATACTGGCGCAGCCTCGACGAGCTGGCGGATACGCCGGGCTTCCGCGAGCACATGGCGCGCGAGTTTCCCGACGGCGCGTCCACCCTCGAGGGCGTGGATCGCCGGCAGTTCATGAAGTTGATGGCGGCCTCGTTCGCGCTCGGTGGTCTCGGCCTGGCCGGGTGCCGCCGCCCCGAGGCGCACATCCTGCCCTACGGCAAGTCGGTCGAATACACCGTCCCCGGTCTGCCCCTCTATTTCGCCACGGCGATGCCGCTGCGCAAGTCGGCCATCCCGCTGCTCGCGGAGACCCACGCCGGCCGCCCGACCAAGCTGGAGGGCAACCCGAGCTACCTGCCGCACGGCGGGGCCAGCTCGCTCCTCGCCCAGGCCTCCGTCCTCGACCTCTACGATCCCGAGCGCGCCACTGTCCACACGCGGAAGGGCGACACGCTCTCGACCACTCAGGTCAACGACCTGCTCGCGGGCATCAACAAGACCTACGCCGGCCACGGCGAGGGCTTGGCGTTCCTCGCCGACGAATCCGCCTCGCCGACGCGCGCCCGCCTCGTCGCGAAGCTGAAGCAGCAGTTCCCGAAGGCCATCTGGGCGGAATACGAGCCCGTGCAGGACGAGCCGCCGGTCGCCGCCGCACAGGCCGCGTTCGGCCGCAACGTCAAGCCGCTCTACCGCTTCGCCGCCGCGAAGCGCATCCTCTCGCTCGACGCCGACTTTTTCCACTCCGAGGCGGGGTCGCTTTACTACACCCGCGAGTTTTCCAAGGGACGTCGCGTCACCAAGGCGACCGACACGATGAACCGCCTTTATGTCGCGGAGAGCGGTTTCTCGCTCACCGGCAGCATGGCCGACCATCGCCTGCGCCTCGCGAGCTCCCACATGCTCGCCCTTGCCGCCGCCCTGACCGGGCGGATTACCGGCACAAATCCGCTCGGAGCGCCGACCCCTGGACCCGAGGTCAACGCGCAGTGGATTGACGAATGCGCGAAGGATCTGCTGGCCCATCCGGGTGAGTCGCTGGTCGTCGCCGGTGCGCACCTGCCTGTGGCGGTGCATTGCCTCGCCTACGCGATGAACGCGAAGCTCGGCAACCTCGGCAAAACAATTGATTTTGTCGGGGTCGAGC
>JBDHQK010000047.1:0-18038 GCA_039807025.1 Lacunisphaera sp. | reverse complement strand
GGGCTGCTTGAAGAGCTCGACGATGCGGGCGCCGCGGTCGAGCTGGGCCTTGGTCTTGGCGTCGAGGTCGGAGCCGAACTGCGCGAAGGCGGCGAGTTCGCGGAACTGGGCGAGCTCGCCCTTGAGCTTGCCGCCGACCTGCTTGGTGACCTTGACCTGCGCGGACGAACCGACGCGGGACACGGAGAGACCGACGGACACGGCGGGGCGGATGCCCTGGTTGAAGAGGTCGGTCTCGAGGAAGATCTGGCCGTCGGTGATGGAGATGACGTTGGTCGGGATGTAGGCGGACACGTCGCCGGCCTGGGTCTCGATGACGGGCAGCGCGGTGAGCGAGCCCTTGCCGTCGAGGCGGGCGGCGCGCTCGAGGAGGCGGGAGTGGAGGTAGAACACGTCGCCCGGATACGCCTCGCGGCCGGAGGGGCGCTTCAGGATGAGCGAGATCTGGCGGTAGGCGACGGCGTGCTTGGAGAGATCGTCATAGACGATGAGCGCATCCATGCCGTTTTCCATGAACCACTCGCCGATGGCGGCGCCGGAGAACGGGGCGAGGTATTGGTTGGCCGGATTGTCGGCGGCGGGGGCCGAGACGATGACGGTGTATTCGAGCGCGCCGGCGGCCTCGAGGGCGGCGATGGTGCGGACGACGTTCGACTGCTTCTGGCCGACGGCGACGTAGATGGAGTAAACCGGGCGGAAGTCCTTGGCGCCCGAGGCGAGGCCGACCTTGTTGATGCGGGCCTGGTTGATGATGGTGTCGATGCAGATGGTGGTCTTGCCCGTGCCGCGATCGCCGATGATGAGCTCGCGTTGGCCGCGACCGATCGGGATCATGGAATCAATGGCCATGATGCCGGTGAAGAGCGGCTGGTTGACGGACTTGCGGACCATGATGCCGGGGGCGATCTTCTCGACGGGGTAGGTCTCCTTGGCGTCGATCGGGCCTTTGCCGTCCACGGGACGGCCGAGGGCGTCAACGACGCGGCCGAGGAGGGCCTTGCCGACGGGAACGGAGAGGAGCTTGCCGGTGGTGGCGACTTCGTCGCCCTCCTTGAGCTGGGCGACGTCGCCGAGGACGACGCAGCCGACCTCGTCTTCCTCAAGGTTGAGCGCGATGCCGATGGCTCCGCCGGGGAACTGCACCATCTCGTTATACATGACGTCGGAGAGGCCATCGAGCTTGGCCACGCCGTCGGCGACGGTGCGGATGGTGCCGGTGTTCTTCTTGACGGCCTTGCTGGAAAGCTTGGCGATCTGGGATTCGATTTGGTCGATGACGTTGCTCATGGCGCGGGGCGAGTGAAAGTGAGAGTGAAAGTGGAGGGTGATTTAAACGGCGGAGGAGAGGGTGGCGAGCTGGCCGGCGACGGTGGACTCGTAGACGTCGGAGCCGACGCGAACCCGGAGGCCGGCGATCAGCCGCGGGTTGGCCTGGGCGGTGGCGGTGACGACGCGGCGGTATTTCTGGGTCATGGCGCCCTCGATCATCTTCAGGGTGGCGTCGGTGACGGGGCCGGCGTGCTCGACGATGGCGCGGGACTTGGCGAGCTCGGCGGCGATGTAGCCGCGGTAGAGCTTGAGCAGGGTGACCGGCTGGCGCGGGGCGGTCTTCTCGACCCAGCCCAGGACGCCGGCGACCTGCTCGGCTGAGACGGCGCCGTTGACGACGCTCAGCTTGAAGAGCTGCTTCGCGAGGAGCTTGGTCTTTTTGGCGGCGCGCATGTTTTTAAGAAATCTGGATGAGGATGTCGCTTCGCTCGGAACTTCGCAGGGCTCAGAATGACGTTAGCGGAGGGCGAGTTCCTTGGTCGCGGCCTCGTTGTAGGCGGCGCGGTCGGCGTCGGTGAGCTTCTTGGCGAGGACCTGCTCGGTGGTCTTGACGACGAGGCGGGCGATCTCGCCGCGGGCCTGGTCGAGCATCTTCTTGTGCTCGAGTTCGATGGCCTGCTGGGCCTTGGCGAGCGTGTCGGCGGCGCGGGCGATGGCGTCGGCCTGCTGCTTGTCGCCGAATTCCTTGGCGGCCTTGCGGGCCTCGTCAACGAGCTTGGCGGCCTCGAGCTGGGCCGCCTTGACGAGGGCGGCGTTTTCCGCCTGCGCGGCGGCGAGCTTGGCCTGCATTTCCTCGGCGTGCCGGAGGCCGTCGCCGATCTTCTTGTTGCGCTCCTCCATCGTGGCGATGGTGGGCTTGATGCCGAACTTGTAGAGGACGCCGAAGAGGATGAGGAAGCTGACGATCTGCCAGACGACGTAGTGCCACTCGATACCGAACTTCTCAACGATGGAGGCTTCGCCGGCGGCGTGGGCGGCGTCAGTGGCGGCGAGGAAGAGAGGGAGCATGGCGGGAGGGAGTGGAGTCGGAAAATATAGGGCGGCGCGGCTGGTGCGGCGCGCGCCGCCGGTGGAAACGGGAGCTTACTTGGCGAGGAACAGCGCGAGGATGCCGAGGCCTTCGGCGAGCGCCATGCCGATGATGGCCTGGACGAGGATCTTGCCGGAGGCGCCGGGGTTGCGGCCGACGGACTCGGCGGCCTTGGTGCCGATGAGGCCGACGCCGATGGCGGCGCCGAGGAGGCCGAGCGCGCTGGCGATGTTGCCGGTGATTTCAGCGAGGAGGGGATACATGGTGGTGTTTGTTATGTTTGGTTGTGGTTGCCGCCGTGCGCACGTCAAAGGCACGCTCCCGGCGGTAAATTCTCAGTGGTGCGCCTCGGCGTGGCCGTCCGCCGCGTGATCGTGGTCGTGATCATCGCCGTGGTTGCAGATCAAGCCGACATAGACGGCCGAGAGGAGGGTGAAGACCGTCGCCTGGATCAGGCCGACGAGCAGCTCCATGAAATAGAAGACGGGGAAAAAGCCGGTGCCGTGGAGTAGGTTTTCGCCACCAAAGACGTTGCCGAAGAGGCGGACCGAGAGGGTGAAGGGGCGGATGGAGATGGAGAACACCTCGATGAAGCCGACCACGAGGAACACGAGCGAGAGAATGGGATAGAGCCAGCCCGGGGTTTCCTTCTTGTCGGCCTTGTTGCCAAAGAGATCCCAGAGGATGAGCTTCGGGCCGGCATACTTGAAGATGATGATCAGGAAGGCGCCGAAGGAAATGAGGGCGAGGGCGATGGTGCTGTTGAAGTCGGCGGTGAAGGGGCGGACGAAGGGCTGCGTCAGGTGAAAGTGGCCCTCGGCGTCCACATGGCCCTTGCCGATCGTGCCCACGCCGGGGAGCAGGCCGGACCAGTTTTGGATGAGAATGAAGATGAAGAGAGTGACGAGCAGAGGGAATACGGCCGGGAAGGCCTTTTTGCCGACGATGGGCTCGAAGAGATCGCGCAGGGCCTCGAGCACGGACTCGAACACGGATTGGGCCTTGCCGGGGAGAACCTTGGGCTGGCGGACCGCCCAGAGAATCAGGGTGATGATGACGAGCGAGATCATCCAGCCCGTCAGCATGCTGTTGGTAATGCGCCAGCCGCCGCCGAGATCGAAAAGCACCGAGGCCTTCGGGGACACGCCCTCCGCCATGGCGGAAGTGGCGAGGCTGAGGGCCGCGACGGAGCTGAAGAATTTCTTGGCGAGGGACATCGGATTTCCGGGCAGAACTGCTGAGTGGAGCCCAACTAAGTAGGTTTTTGCCCGCAAAAGCGTCAACTCCTGAAACGACAAAACATACGATGAGCCGCACAATTAGCCCACCCGGTGACCGGTTCGGGACTATCTAATGAGGAAGCCGGCTTGCTTCTCCGCGGGGATTCGGGCCAATTGTAAACGATGGATCCCTCCACCCGAGACCTGCTGGCCCGGACTGCGCCACCCCTCCGCGCCAATGGCGAGCGCAGGCTCGCGCACAATATCTTCATGCAGGTCACCTGGGGTCTGTTGGCGGTGGCGGCTTTGGGACAGCTGTTCCTGCTGGTCTGGCTGGATGTGATGTCCTGACGGTGACGAGCGACCGGTAGGCGGGCGCCCGGGCCTGGAAAACGGTTTCCTGCTCCAGCGGCCACGGGGCGAACGGATCGAGTCGCCACGTGCTCAAGGTGGGAATCAGGGCCGCGACCGCGCTGAAATATTCCGCGTGATCGGTGCGGAAATAGAGCGGAGCGCCCTCCCCTGCCCGCCCGGCCAACGCCTCGAGGAACTCCGCCTGCAGTATCCGGTTCTTGTGGTGGCGCTTCTTGGGCCAAGGGTCGGGAAAGAGCACCCAGATTTCCCGGAGCGCTACGCCGACCGGCAGGGCGTCGAGGAATTCCCGGGCCTCCGCCTGCACAAAGTGGCAGTTGGACAGTCGCGCCCGGTCGCGCTTCTTGTCGCTGCGGTTCAGGCGGTCGCGGATGATGTCCACGCCGACACAGAGTTTTTCCGGAAAGGCCTGGGCGTATTGCACCAGGAAATGCCCGTGCCCCGAGCCAATTTCCCAAGTGATAGCCTGCTTCGACGGGAGAAGCGCCGCGAGTTTCGCGCGCAACGCAGCGCGGCGTTCGGTGATGCGGGCAAGAAACTCCGGCTTGGGGGGCATGCGCCTCTTTGGCGGGAATCACCCGCCCGGTGCAATCCCGAACCGCGCACCGCTCATGGGCATGGAGAGGCGCACGAGCCGACCGACAGGGTCTCAGGTCCTTTCGACGTTCTGGGCGGCGATCAACACCATCAGGATGCTGATGTCCGCCGGATTGACGCCGCTGATGCGACCCGCTTGTCCCAAATTCTGGGGGCGGAGCTGGTGAAGCTTCAAGGCGCATTCCCGGCGCAGGCCGGGGATGGCAAGGTAATCGAGCGCGTCGGGTATCCGGATTTTTTCGACATGCTTGAACTTTTCGATCTGGCGGCGCTCACGGTCGAGATATCCGCGGTAGACGACGCGATAGAGGACCTCCTCCCTCACCTCTTTCGCTTCAGCCGCAAATTCCGGTGGCAAGACAACAGCCTCCCGGTCGCGCCGTATCGCGTTCGCCCAAGAACCACCGAGGGTCATGATGGTTTCGAACCGATTCTCCCAGTAGGTGACCTGTTTTTCCTTGGCAGAAATCATTTCTAAGCGACTGCTATTCAGAAGCATATGGCTTTTAGCGTGCTGCAACAAGCGAAGCTCAGCGCTACCGTGATTGAAGAGCAACCGGTGTTCGGCACGGCTTGTGAACATGCGATAAGGTTCGGTTGTTCCCTTCGTCACGAGGTCATCGATCAACACCCCTATGTAAGCCTCGTGCCGCTTGATGATCATTGGAGCCGCTCCCCTAGCCTTCAAGGCAGCATTCACGCCGGCGACCAGCCCTTGAGCAGCCGCTTCTTCGTAGCCGGACGTGCCGTTAATCTGGCCAGCAAGGAAGAGATTTTCGACCTTCCGGGATTCCAGGGATGGAAACATCTGGGTCGGTGGCGCGAAGTCATATTCGACGGCGTAGGCCGGCCGCAGAAGCTGCGCGTGCTCCAAACCAGGAACGCTGTGAACCAGCTCAAGCTGAATATCGAACGGCAGGCTCGTGGACAGGCCGTTGATATAATACTCGTTCGTGTTTCGGCCTTCCGGTTCGAGAAATAGCAAATGCCGGGGCTTATCAGCAAAGCGCACGAACTTGTCCTCTATGCTCGGACAATAGCGCGGCCCCACCCCCGATATCTCGCCGGAATACATGGCTGATTTATGAAGATTATCCCGCACAATCTCCGCCGAACGGGGCGTGGTATGCGTCATCCAGCATGACACCTGCACACTTCCGGGCTTCCAGCCGATGCGCTGCTCCCCGGTCTGTTCCACGTGGAACGGATCCTCTGGCCCGCGCGTGTCGTGGAAGGCAAAGAGCGTTGGCTCCGGGTCGCCCTTCTGCTCTTCCAGTTCGGAAAAATTGATGCTTCGGCCAAGAATTCGTGGCGGCGTGCCGGTCTTCAGGCGCTGGAGTTCGATTCCGGCTTCAAGCAGACTCCCGGAAAGGGTTTTTGCGCTAAAGTCCCCCAGCCGACCGCCTTCATTCTTGTTTTGGCCAACATGCATCAGGCCGCGGAGAAAAGTTCCGGTTGTGATGACGACGGTCCGCCCCATGAAGTCGATGTCTAGGTTCGTCCGGCAGCCGACGATCTTTCCCGACTTGTAGATCAACCCGGTCACGGTGGCCTGAAAAATCTGCAGGTTTGGCTGAAGCTCCAAGGTGTGTTTCAGGCGGAATTGATAGGCCTTCTTGTCGCACTGAGCTCGCGGCGACTGCACGGCCGGACCCTTGGATTCGTTCAGCAGGCGAAACTGGATTCCGGTGAGATCCGTATTAATCGCCATCTCGCCGCCCAAGGCGTCGATTTCCCGAACCATCTGCCCCTTTGCCTGGCCCCCGATCGCCGGATTGCAGCTCATCTGGGCGATGGTGTCTATGTTGCCGGTCAGGAGCAGGGTGGAGGCCCCCATGCGCGCAGCGGCCAAGCATGCCTCTACCCCAGCATGTCCGGCACCACAGACGATAACATCGAATGGATTTTGGTTATAAATCACAGCAAATCAGGAGAACGTCAAAATAAATATTTTGATATCATTTTATTTTCCGATACAAAACGACGCAAACAAGCGATCGAGAATCGTCTCGTTGTCGATTTTGCCCGAAATCTGGCCAAAGGCATCGAGTGCCATGCGCAAGTCGCTGGCCGCCAGCTCACTGGGCTCTCGGATGGCGAGTTTCTGCTTCGCCTCCAGCAAGGCGGCTTTCGCTTGGTCCAAGGCGAGGGAGTGCCGGGCGTTGACGGCGATAAGTTCATCGCCGATTTCCACGTGGAACGACTCGGCCAGCTTGGTTACCGCAGCCTGAAGGGCTTCGAGGCCCGCTCCCTGCAGCGCGGAAACATGCACGACGGGAAAAGCTTTGGGCAGCTCGCCTTTCGGTGCGGGCGGCAAGTCTAGCTTGTTGAACACCGCAATGGTGTTGGCTGGCGTCATGCGCGCGGCCAGGGTCACGGGCAGGCCGGGCAGGGGGCGCGTCGAATCAATCACCCAGAGGAAAAGATCCGCCTCGGCGGCTTGCTCGAAGGTTTTATCGATGCCGCGTTTCTCGAGTGAAGCGGCGGATGGATTGAGGCCCGCAGTGTCAACGAGGCGCAGCCAGTGCGAGCCGATCACCACGCGTTCCTCGAGGTAATCGCGGGTCGTGCCGGGCTCGGGACTGACCAAGGCGCGATCCCGGCCGACGAGGCAATTGAGCAGGCTGCTCTTGCCGGCGTTCGGCTCGCCGAGAATCACGGTCTTGATGCCCTCGCGCAGCAGCTCGCCGTAGCGGTTCGTCGCCAGCAACCGATTGGCGCCTGCGAGCAACTCGTCCAACTGGCGCTGAACCTTATCGAGATCCTCGGGCGGAAGGTCTTCGTCAGGAAAATCCACGTAGGCTTCAATGGTGGCCAATATGTTGATCAATAACTCGATAAGATGATTGACCTGCCGCCCGAGCGCGCCGCGCAACTGCTGGTTTGCCGCAGCCAGGGCTCGTTCGCTGCGGGCATGGATCAAATCCATCACAGCTTCCGCCTGGCTCAGGTCCATCCGTCCGTTCAGGAATGCGCGTTTGCTGAACTCGCCCGCTTCGGCTGGACGGCATCCGCGAGCGAGGAGGTCTTCGAGGATTTTTTGCGCGATGAAAGGGTTTCCGTGACAGGAAATCTCAACGGTATCCTCGCCGGTGAAGGAGTTGGGGCCCGCGAAGTAAGTGAAGAGCACATCGTCCACCAGCGCGTCGCTTCGGTCGCGATAGTCCGCATGTTGGGCCAGCCGGGGCGGGGGAGTGGCGCCGAAAATCGCCCGCACCAGATCGGCCGCGTGTGGGCCGCTGGCGCGCACGACGGCGATCGCCGACGTGCCGACCGGAGTCGCCAAGGCGGCGATGGTATCACCCAAGTAGGACATCGGCCTGACGCAAGCGAAGCGCCGGGCGAACGCAAAATGAAACCAGTCCGGCTGGCCGTCGCGGTGAGCGCCTACGGTTTGCCGGGCGCAAGCACGGGCGGGGGCGGAACGACGATCTTGACGGGCTGTATCGTTTCCGGGGTAGGTGCGATAACCACCGGTTTTGTGACCGGAGCGGCAGGCGGGGCCGGGGGTGCTTCCGGCGGGCGCGTGGTCTTACCCGTGAGGGTCGCGCGCACCGTGGCATGGGGCAGGTCCCCGGCGATTTCAGCCGCACGGGCTTCCGCCGCGGCGATGTCCGTCGTTCGCTTGGCGAGCCGCGTGCGCACCTGGGTCTCGGCGTCGGCGGGCGCGCCGGATTTTTTGGCGACGATGAGCCAGGCGAGGCCCTCGACATAGTCGCGGCGCACGCCGCGGGCGCTGACGAGCATGGCGCCGATGTTGTGCTGCGCCTCGACCACGCGTGCGCGCGCGGCTTGGCTGAAATACTCCAGGGCCCAGCCGTAATCCGGGGTGCCGACCAGACCGTCGTGATAAATCTTTCCGAGCTTGAACCACGCGTTGGCGACGCCGCCTTTGGCCGCCGTTTCGAAGAGAGGGATCGCCTTGGCCGCATCCTTCGGCACGCCATCACCCTCGAGGCTGCGCGCACCCAGCTCGAAGCAGGCCTGGGGATCGCCTTTCTCGGCGAATTGTTTGAGCTGCTCGACGGTCGTCCATTTTGGCCCGCCGCCCTGCGTGGAGATCAGCTGTGGGGCGGCGTCGGCGGGCACAGCCTTGGGTTTCGCGGCGAAGGCCGGGACAACGGTCAGGCACGAGATCAACAGCAGGCGGATGGCGGCGGGGTGGGGCATGGCGGAACACATCTTGGGACGGCGCGAAGAGGATTGGGTTCCGCGCGGATTTGGCAAGCAGGCGGGGTGGCCACCGTTGCCCACGGCTGTGGGCCCGGTGCTTGTCCCGGAAACTCCGCGCTCCGCCGGATTTCCTGGCAAGAAAAGCCGCGGCGTTTCGGCCGCGGCTTGTAGGGGCGCGCCTTGTGCGCGCCCGAGGGCGTGGGCGAGCCACGCTCCGACAGAAAGAAATCTTACGCTTCCTTCCCGTTGGTGACCGCCTCGCCGCCCTGACCGTTGACCTTCTCGAGGATGCCGGCCTTCACCTTGGCGGCGAGGGCGGCGTTGGTCTTGAGCGCCTCCTTGGCGGCCTCGCGGCCCTGGCCGACCAGCTCGCCGTTGAAGGCGATCCACGCGCCCTTCTTCTCGAGAACCTTGTGATCGAGACCGAGGTCGAGGAGCGAGCCGGTGGCGGAGATGCCTTCGTCATACATGATGTCGAACTCGACCTCGGTGAACGGCGGGGCGACCTTGTTCTTCACGGCCTTGATCTTGGTGCGGTTGCCAATGACCTTGCCGTCGGGCGTCTTGAGCTGGTCCTTGCGGCGGATGTCGAGACGGATGGAGGCAAAGAACTTCAGCGCACGGCCACCGGAGGTGGTCTCGGGGTTGCCGAACATCACGCCGATCTTCTCGCGGATCTGATTCGTGAAGATGCACACGCAGTTTGTCTTGGAGACGACGGCGGTGAGGCGGCGCATGGCCTGCGACATGAGGCGGGCCTGGGCGCCGACGGTGGCGTCGCCCATCTGGCCGTCGAGCTCGGCCTTGGTGGTGAGCGCGGCGACGGAGTCGAGGATGATGACGTCGATGGAGTTCGAGCGGATGAGGGTCTCCATGATGTTGAGCGCGTCCTCGCCGGAGTCCGGCTGGGAAACGAGGAGATCGTCGAGGTTCACGCCGACCACCTTGGCGTATTTGGGGTCGAGGGCGTGCTCGACGTCGATGAAGGCGGCGAGGCCACCCTGACGCTGGGCCTCGGCGATGACACTCAGGCAGAAGGTGGTCTTGCCGGAGGACTCGGGGCCGTAGATCTCGATGATGCGGCCCTTGGGCAGGCCGCCGACGCCGAGCATGAGGTCGATGGCGAGGGAGCCGGTCGAGAGCGTCTCGACCTTCATCTTGGCGTTGCTGCCGAGGCGCATGATCGAGCCTTCGCCGAACTGCTTGGTGATGCTGGAGAGCGCGAGGTCGATGTTTTTCTCGCGGGCGGGGTTGGCGGATTTCTCGGTGGCGGCGACGCGCGACTCGGACTTGGTGGCTTTGGACATGGGAATCGTGTGATGAGGGTTAAAGGGACATCCTACAAGGTGGAGCTGACAACCGTATGTCAGGAGCCTTTCGGGGGGGTATCAGCCCGGCAAGCGCGGAGTGGCCGCCCAGCGGCCAAAAATTTATCCAGCCACCGCCGCCGCCGGTTTGCCGAAACCAAAGGCGAAATACACCGCCAGCCCCAAGCACACGAGGCTCACGGCGTAGTTCCACTTCAATTTTTCGCCCAGCACCAGCCACGCGAAGCCCACGAATACCACCAGCGTGATGACCTCCTGGATGATTTTCAGCTCGTAGCCGGTGAACTTGCCGTAGCCGAGCCGGTTGGCGGGCACCATGAGCAGGTATTCGAAGAAGGCGATGCCCCAGGAAATGAGGATCGTCACCCAGAGCGGCTTGTCGTGGAGAAACTTCAGGTGCCCATACCAGGCAAAGGTCATGAAAACGTTTGAGAGGCAGAGCAGCAGGATCGTGGTCATGCCCGCATGATGCGGTGGGCTGCCCCGGTCGCTAGGTCAAAATCACTCCGTCATTGTGTAAACGGCGAACGACGGCAGCCAGTGCGCGCGGTTGAAGTCCTGGGCGTCGAGCAGGGGCAGGGCGGCGGCGTAGTGGGCCGCGCCCGCCTCAATGGCCAGCGCGCGCCGGGGATCCCCGGCGTCGAGCAGGCCGGCGAGCCGGCGCCAGACCCAGCCCTTGTTCAGGTTGAGGCCGATGAGATGGGCGATCTTCGGGTCGGTCGGGTCGCTGATTTTTGCCGGCTGGAGCAGGTTGGCCGGCTGGCCCTGGGCCAGCCGGGGTAGGAACTTGTCAAACCACCGCAGGAACTGCTCGCGTGGCAGGATGCGCGCCATGAGCCCGGCCTCGACGAGGCAGGGTGAATAGAAATCCTCGCCCGACGGCTCGTAGTGGCCGGGATAGTCGGTGTCGTGGCCGAACCAGTAGGCGGCGCGCGAGGTGCAGAAGAGCTTCAGCTCCTGGTCGTCATGCGCGCGGGCGTGGCCGAGGGCGAGCGCCACGGCGACGGCCGTGTTGCCGTGGATGCCGTTGCGCACCGGCGTCGTCAGGTTGCGCAGGTAGCGCATGAAGCCGGTGCGGATGTAGTCCACCAGCGGTGCCATGTTGGCCTCGAGCACCGGGTCGTAGGCGCGCACCTCCTGGGCGAGCTTCAGCAGCCAGGCCCAGCCGTAGGGCCGCTCGAAAAACTCCCGCCCCGGCGCCCGGAAATACGCGGCCTCGGCGGCCATGTTTTCCGCCGTCAGGTGTTCGTGCAGCACGCGGCTGATCTCGTCGCGCTCGGGCAGGGTGGGGAACATCAGCGCCAGGCGCACGAGCATCCAGTGCTGGTGCACGCAGGAGTGCCAGTCGTAGCTGCCGTAGAAGGCCGGGTGCAACTCGCGCGGCGTGCGGGCATCCGCCGGGCCGTTCATCACGTGCTGCACATAGTGCGGGAATTCGCGCCGGATGTTGGCCAGCCCCTGGCGGGCGAAGTCCGAGGCTTGGGCGGCGGCGAGGAGGGGAAAGGAGGCGGGCACGGGTGGGGCGGGCAACTATGCGGGCGGAAAGTTTAAGTTGAAGAACAAAGGGCGGGGGCTAGGTTGGCGCGTCCCCACCTTTCCCGCACCACACCATGAAAATCAAAGCCTATCTCAAGCCCACCTGTGGCTGGTCCAACGGCGTCCGGGCCATCATGCGCAAGCACGACCTCGCCTACGAGGACATCGACATCATCAACGTCCGCGCCAACTACGAGGAGATGGTGCGCAAGTCCGGCCAGCCGCTCTCGCCCTGTGTCGAGATCGACGGCGTGATGCTCGCCGACATCTCCGGCGAGGAGGTCGAGAACTACCTGCTCGCCAACAATCTCGTGAAAGCGAACGCCGCCCCGGTGAACGTCGCCACCAACGCCGGCTGCTCCGCCGAGGACCACGAGAAGATGGCCGCCAAGCCCGTGCGCTTCTTCTGAGCCCGCGGCAACCCGCCGCCCTCGCGCCGACCTCCTGCGGGGTCGGCGTTTTTGTGGCGACGCGGCGGATCCTCAATGCAGCAGCCGCGCGCGGATGGTGCCGGGCACGTTCTGCAGCTCGTCGATCGCGATCTCGCTGGCGGCGGCGTCCACATCCATCACGCAGTAGCCGAGGTGCTCGTTGGTCTGCAGGTATTGGGCGGAGATGTTCACCCGGTGCTGGCTGAATCGCTCGTTGATGTGCGCCAGCACGCCGGGGATGTTGCGGTGGATGTGCAGCAGGCGGCTCTTGCCGGTGCCGGCGTGCTCGGGGAGCGTCACCTCGGGGAAATTGACGGCGGTCACGGTCGAGCCGTTGTTCGAGTAGCGGATGAGCTTGTCGGCGACCTCGGTGCCGATGTTGGCCTGCGCCTCCACCGTGGAGCCGCCGATGTGCGGCGTGAGGATGACGTTGTCGAACTTCCGCAGCGGCGACTGGAACTCCTCGTCGTTGCCCTTGGGCTCGACGGGAAACACGTCGATGGCGGCCCCGGCGAGATGGCCGCGCTCCAGCGCGTCGGCCAGCGCCTCGATGTCCACCACGCTGCCGCGCGCGGCGTTGATGAGGTGCGCGCCCTTCTTCATGGCGGCGAGCTGGGCGCGGCCGATCAGGTTCTTCGTCTGCGCCGTCTCGGGCACGTGCAGGGTGACGACATCGCTCTCGCCGAGCAGGGTGGCGAGCTTGGCCACGGGGCGCGCGTTGCCGAGCGGGAGCCGGCCGGCGATGTCGTGGTAAAGCACGCGCATGCCCAGGTGCTCGGCGAGGATGCCGAGCTGCGTGCCGATGTGGCCGTAGCCGACGATGCCGAGCGTCTTGCCGCGCACCTCGACGCTGCCCTCGGCGCTCTTGGTCCAGCCGCCGCGATGCACGAGCGCGCTTTTCCCCGGGATGCCGCGCAGCAGCATGATGGCCTCGCCGAGCACGAGCTCGGCGACGCTGCGGGTGTTGGAGTAGGGGGCGTTGAAGACCGGGATGCCGCGCTTCGCCGCCGCCGCGAGATCCACCTGGTTGGTCCCGATGCAGAAGCAGCCGATGGCGGTGAGCTTCGGCGCCGCCGCCAGCATCTCCTCGGTCAATTCGGTGCGCGAGCGGATGCCGAGGAAATGCACGTCCTGCAGCGCCGCCTTCAGCGCGTCGCCCGTGAGCGACTTCGGCAGGTTGCGGACGGAGGCATAGCCGTCGGCCGTCAGCGCGCTGGTGGCGTTGGCGTGGATGCCCTCGAGGAGGAGGAACTTGATGCGGCGCTTGTCGAAGGAGAGTTTTTGCATCGGAGCGCCGACTTTCGGCGCAAGGCCCGCGCCGGGCAAGGCCCGTGTGTGTCACCCGGGCTTGCCACTTGCGCGCCAATGGGTTCGCCTCGGTCGCCATGCCCTCGCGTCCCATTCCCGGCTCCTCCGGCGACGTGCTGACCACGCTGCCCTCCGCCTACCTGCCGCACGCGGCGACGGGGCTGCTGCACCTGCCGCGGTTCATCGCCAAGGCCAAGCACGTGAAGGCCCACGGCGCGCTGCCGCCGAGCTACGCCAAGAACTACAAGCGCGGCATGGACCGCTTCCTCTGCCTGCACCTCGGCGTGGATCCGGCCGCGGTGGAGAAAATCGTCCACGACACCGCCACCGACGCGGAAATCGACGCGCAGCTGCTCGCGCTGTTCCCGGCCGACCTCCGCGCGGCGAAGTGGAACCGCGACTACGTGCAGAAGGGCATGACACCGAGCGGCCGCGAATTTTTGAAGGAGGCGCTGACCAACATGGGCTGCGCCGACCGCGTGGAGCAGATCATCAGCGTGGTCGACCTGATCGAGTTCGACGAAGGCCGGATCGAGTAGGGGGATTCCACGGGTTTGGCCGCGGCCCGGCTCGCGCCGCAAGGCGTTGGCCGCCCCGCGCCCGGTCATTCAGGGCCCCAGTCACCGAATTGCCATTCGCGCTTCACCACCGCGTGCCCGGCCGCGAGCAGCGCGTTGTTCAGGTAAACCGGTTCGCCCTCCTTCGCCTCCACAAACACGTCCGCCAGGTAGCGGTCGTATTTGTCCGGCTTGGTCGTGCACACCGTCACGGCCGTGCCCGCGGGCAGGAGCCCGTCCACGAAGCGCTTCGCGGCCTTGCCCTCCGGCGTGGCCAGCTCCGGGGCGTCGAGGTCGCGCAGGCGCAGCTTCTGCTTCACCCACTGGCGCGGGCGGAGGTAGATTTTCACCCACAGGGTGTCGCCGTCCACGACCTTCAGAATCACGGCAGCGTAGGTGAACAGGTCCGCCTTGGCCGCGCCTTCCAGAACGGAGGCCCGGCCGGTGGCGTCCACGCGCACGAAGTCGCCGGCTTTGAGGCCGGCACCCTCGGGCAGATCGAGGTAGGTGGCAAAGCCGAGATCCACCACGAGCTCCGCCCCGGCGGCGATGATTTTGCAGACGCCCACCGTGCCCCGGCGCGGCGTGAGGAGCTTGGGCGGGGTGACATCGCGCGCCGCCGCCCCCGCCGCCGTGAACTCCGCCGCATTCCAGGTCCGCACCCGTTCGATCAGTTGGGGCGAGGTCAGTCGCTTCGCAACGGCCTCCTTCAGCAATTTCGTCCGCTGGGCCTCGTCCTCGACCTGGCAAAGGGCGCGATAGTGCGCCCAGCTCAATTGCGCGCCATGGCGCGCAATCGGGAAATAGCGGTAGAACTGGACGGACTGCTGGAGCGTGCGCTTGTCGATGCCGGTGTCCGCGGCCAGGCGGTTGAAGGCCTGGGCGCCATAGGCGGCGCGGTCCGCGTGACACAGGATGTGCTCATGGATGAGCCGGCCAGTCTCGTGATAGGTGTGGACCCAGGCCTTCTCAATTTCGGCCCGGCCCTTGCACACCGCGGCCTCCACCGCGCGCCGCAGCGCGGCGTAGGACGAAATGGCCGTCGGCATAGGCATGGGGAAAGCTATCTCACCAGGTGCCCCGTGTCTCAGGGCTTGCGCTTCTTCGGTTTCGGCCGCTTTGGCGCAGGCAGCTTCCGCAGCTCCCTGGCCGCCTTGTCAAAATCCGCGTCCACCAACCGGGGCTGGGTGTCGAGGAAAGTCCGGTAGCGATCGTATTCCACCTCGGCCTTCGCCTTGGCAGCCTCGGCGGAGATGGTCCCGGCATGGGCCAGCAGCTTGCGTCCGGACGCCTTCAGGAACTCGTCCAGCTTCGCGATCCAGTCCCGCATGGCCATCGGCCGTCGCTCCAGCGCCTGCAACTCGGCATATTCGATGTAGAGGTTGACGATGCGGTTGAGGATCTTGAGCTCGTCCTCCCTGAGGTAGTTCTTGGCGACGCCCACGTCATCCCGGCGGATGATGCCGCCCGACCGCGTGGTCTGCAGACCCATGAAGGGCTTCGCGGCGTCGGCCCGTTCGGCGATGACCTCGGCGGCGGTGTGACCGTGCGCCGCCCAGTGCATCTTGTTCTGCACCGTGGCGAAGAACTTCGCCGACAGCGCCGAGTCGGGCGAGTAGTCCACGCTCGTCGCATAGATATCGAGAATCTTCTGGTAGAAGCGACGCTCCGACGAGCGGATGTCCCGGATACGCTCCAACAGCTCGTCGAAGTAGTCCTTGTGGCCTTTGCCCGGCGGGTTCTTCAGACGCTCGTCGTCCATCACGAACCCCTTAACCAAATACTCCTGCAACCGGGCCGTGGCCCACTGGCGGAACTGCGTGCCCCGGTGGCTGCGCACCCGGTAGCCCACGGCCAGGATGGCCTCCAGCCGGTAGTGACGAAGCGCCCGCGTCACCTGCCGCCCCCCTTCCTGGCGAACTTGTAAGCAATCCTTACAGGTTGCCGCCTCCGTGAGTTCACCGTCTGCAAAGACCGCCTTGAGGTGAAGGGTGACATTTTGCGGTGTGACCTCGAAAAGCTCGGCCATCTGGGCCTGGGTCAGCCAGATCGTGTCGCCCTCCAACCGGCACTGCACGCATATCCGCCCATCCTCAGTCTGATAGAGGATCAGGGCGGATTGGTTTTCTGGTTCCTTGGCCATTTTTTGCGGCTGATGCGCGCGAATCTGGCGCCGGAGGTTGCCCAGGGCAAGATTCTCCCGGCCTGCCGGGCAATGAAGCATTGCAGCCTCCCGTCTGTCACGGGTTCTGCGCCATCTGATGCCGCCTACCGCGGCACCCAGGCGCTGCGGCTGCCTCGTGCAGGCCGGGCGCGGCGTAGCAGACGCGCTTGCTGGCACGGGCGATGCAGGCGGCGATGCTTTTTGAGGATAGCGTGGTGAAAAGGGGCGTGCTCATGCCTGGCCTTCGATGATGCGGATGGTGTCGAGGGTCTGGAGTTGGTCGAGGGCGAGGCGGAGGGGGTGGGTGCCGTCGTGGAGTTCCTCGAATTTCTGGCGCAGGCGCGGGAGGCGGTCGGCTTCGGGCAGCGTTGCGATGTCCGGCAACCCGGCCTCTTCCACCAGGGTGAACAGGCTGCCCTTCAACCTTCCGCCTTCTTTCTTCAAACTTCCCCTCACCTCCTCCGGGAAATACAGCTCATACACCAGCCCGTTCAACACCCGCTCCCAATAGGCCAGCATCAAGGGGCACCATGAGCTTTGCGTGTTAGCGCTGTTCATTTTCGGGTGTAGTGCTTGTCGAACTCCTGCAGAATGTTCGGGTTGAAGAACGGTTTCTTTGAGCTCTTGGGGTTACCGGGATCAAGAAACCGAATCGCGCCGTATCGTTTGTCGGCCTGCACAGCCTTTCTGCGGCTGTGATATTTGGTGTCCTCTTTGAAATCCTTATACCTTTCACGGCACTTCTGTGACAAGGTCCTGTAATCCCATGGGTATTGCTCGCGGATTTGCTCATCCGTGAGACGTATGGCGGGAGCTGCTGGGTCGTTGGTGACTCGGACTGCGAGGGCATCCTTCGCTTTCGACCGGGTGAATCGAACCTCGATATTGACGGCGACGGCGTAATCGGACCCGCCTTCGTCCTCGTCCTTGTCCAAGTGATTCACATAGTTGACGAAATTCTTCTCTTCGGTGCTCAAAACGAGCGCATCGGTCGTTTGAGGAAGCGTCACAAATGATAGAGGCATGAGGTAGAAATTGAGCTCGGAGAGGTCGCGATCGAACCAATCGCGGCAGGCCGCGACGAAATTCTTCATCGTGGCGGCGCCGATCTCCTGGAGACGTAGGGCGAAACTGCCAGTGCGATTGTAGAAGTGGACTGCAGAGTCCCGAATCTCCAACAGCGCTTGCAGATTCTTCCATCCCTTCGGGTCAAGTTTGCCGTCTTCCACGAGCTTAACGGCAAGATAATCGAGGCTGTGCGTGAAGGGATTGCCTGAGCGAGTCGACTTGACGCAGAGCTTTTTGCCTCGTTTGCCGCTCTTGAGCGTCATTGGCTCATGCACGTAGAGGCTCCGAGGCTTGTTGTTATGATCGGCCAGCCATTTTGCTTTGAGGAGAAGTTCCCAGCCGTTGATCGCCAGAACTGCAAACGCCTCTTCGCGATAAAGGAAGTCGGGTTTGTTATAGATTTCTATGGAGGCGACTGTCGCCGCGATAGCCCGGTCTAGAAGTTCTTTTGAACGAGCTTTCATGTCTGTCCTTCGATGAGGCGGACTTCCTCGATGGTAGCGAGGTCGGTGAGCATGGCGCGGAGGGGGCGCTGGAAATCGCGCGAGGCGGTGAAGACTTCCGGGATGTTTTTTCGGGTGAGCTTGCCGTCGGGGAGGAGTTTGGCGGTCTCGGTGAAGAGGTGGAGGTTGCGGGCGTGCAGTTCGCCGGGGAAGAAGAGTTCGTAAACGAGGCCGTTGAGCCACTGCTCGAACCACGACACGATCAGCTTGTGCTCTGGGAGTTGGGCGGCGTCGGGTTTGTGCAGATCGATCAAGGCGCCGGACAGGACTTCGCAGAGGGCCTTTTGCTCGGGGGTCGCGGCGGGGATGGGGATTTGCTCCATGTATTGACTGAATGCGCGGAGATAGCCGCCCCGAATGCGGTTTGAGATGCTGCTGTAAAACCACTCCATCAGAGGTGAATTCAGAAACGACAAGAACCA
>JBDHQK010000221.1:0-2857 GCA_039807025.1 Lacunisphaera sp. | reverse complement strand
GATGGTGAACAGCGACAAAGGCATCACCAACCTGCATGTGCCCAGCGATGTCATCGTGGATGCCTCCATGCCCGCCATGATTCGCGGCGGTGGCAAGATGTGGAATGCCCAGGGCAATGAGCAGGACACGCTCGCTGTCATTCCCGACAGCAGCTACGCCGGCATTTACCAGGCCGTGCTCGACTTCTGCAAAAAGAACGGCGCGCTCGACCCGAAGACCATGGGCAGCGTGCCGAACGTCGGCCTCATGGCCCAGGCCGCCGAAGAATATGGCAGCCACAACAAAACCTTCGAAGCCCCCGGCGACGGCGTCATCCGCGTCACCGACACCACGGGCAACGTGCTCTTTGAACACAGCGTCGAGGAAGGCGACATCTGGCGCGCCTGCCAGACGAAGGACGCCCCGGTGCAGGACTGGGTGAAGCTTGCCGTCAACCGCGCCCGTCTTTCCAACACCCCCGCCATCTTCTGGCTCGACGAGAAGCGCGCCCACGACGCCCAGATTCTCGCCAAGGTCAAAACCTGCCTCGCCCAACACGACACCAAGGGCCTCGACATCCGCGTCCTGGCTCCGGCCGCCGCCTGTGAGGCCACGCTTGTGCGCCTCAAGGCCGGGCAGGACACGATCAGCGTCACGGGCAACGTCCTCCGCGACTACCTCACCGACCTCTTCCCGATTCTCGAGGTTGGCACCAGCGCCAAGATGCTCTCGATTGTCCCGCTCATGAACGGCGGCGGCCTGTTCGAGACCGGCGCCGGCGGTTCCGCCCCGAAGCACGTCGAGCAGTTCGTGCAGGAGAACTACCTCCGCTGGGACAGTCTCGGCGAGTTCTTCGCCCTCGCGGCGTCCTTCGATCACCTCGCCATCACGCAGCAGCACGCCCAGGCCAAGGTCCTTGCCGACACCCTCGACCAGGCCAACGGCAAGTTCCTCGAGAACGACAAGTCCCCCGGCCGCAAGCTCGGCACGATCGACAACCGCGGCTCCCACTTCTACCTCTGCCTCTACTGGGCGCAGGCCTTGGCGGCGCAGAACACAGACGCCAAGCTGCAAGCCCTCTTCAAGCCTGTCGCCGAGAAGCTCACCGCCGCCGAGAAGCAGATCGTCGCCGAACTCCTCGCCGTCCAAGGCAAGCCCTCGGACATCGGCGGCTATTACCAGCCTGACGACGCCAAGGCCGGCGCCGCCCTCAGGCCCAGCCCGACCCTCAACGCCATCCTGGCGCAGCTCTGAATAATCCTCCGCCCTTTCCGGCAATTGCCGCGCGCTCCCCGGATGGCCGAAAGACGGCGTGATCAAGCATGGGGGGTGACCGGAAATATCCGTTTCCGCCTCTTTCCCGGCTGAACCGCCGCCGGCGGCGTGGTGCGCGGTGGCTTGGGAGCGTGGCGCTTGATGCCGAGGCGCCGGTTCTCGGCCGTGCGCGTGATCTGAATCTCCTGCATACGCTGGAAGACCGTGAGCAGTTGTTCCGGCAGCGCGTAGCGGTCGAGGCCCGAGCGATCGAGGGCGAGCAGCAGTTCATGCGTGGCCTCGAGGGTCGAAAGGCAGCCGGGCTCCGGCTGGCGCTTGATGACATAACGGCTCGGCGCGGCGTTCGAAAACATGATCTTGGGCAACCCTTGCAGGTTGGGACTCAGCCGCAGCATTGGCCGGACGAGGCGCCAAGTCGCATCCAGCAGAAACACCACCAGCCGGCGGCCCGCGAAGTCGGCGGCATGCAGTTCGCCTTTCGAGAGATCGCGGGCGTCCTTGCCCGGGTAGAGCAGCACCGGAAAGTTCCGCGGATCATCAATCAGCGCCTGCACGGCTTCGTGGCTCCCGAAACTCTCCCCGATGTGGATTTCGCTGTCCGCCAGGCAAAGGTGAGTGAGCCGGCCGGTGTTCGCCTTGATGCGCTTGAATTCATGCGGATGCATCAGGATCACGAACTTCGTGCGCGTCGGCATGGGGGTGATAGATCCGCACCAGCAGAGCGCCTCCGGCCAGAAACATTTGTAGCACATCTTCCTCATCGGATGGGCAACGATTGCCCCGCAACCACCCCTTTGACCAGAGGCAAAACGCGCGAGTCTTCCGGGTTCGTGTTTTCACCCTTGCCTGTGCCCGTCCGGGCCGGAGAGTTCCGCTCATGAATTACCGGACCAAGGCCGAATACTTTATCCAAGGCATCACCCAGGGCTTCGTGGAAGCCGCCGAGGTCATTGCGTGGTCCGACGAGGTGGTCGTCACCGCCGCCACGCCCGAGGACTGGATGCTCGAAATCTCCAGTTGCGGCCCGGATGACCGCATGGTCATCCTCAGCCACCTGAATACCGTCAAGGGCGTGGCCGACCCGGTCGAGCTCGCCGCCTTGCTGAAGGCCAAGGGCATCGGTTAACCGCCCACCCAGTCCGGCTGCAGCATCCCTCGTGCTGCGCTTGGAGGCACTGGCCAAGCACCTGCATTTGACAATCCGAACGGCACATCAGGGCCGTGAGGAGGCCGCCGACAGACCGGGGCGACCCCGGCACGCCCACTTCCGGCGATCCTGGGGGAATGCCTGCTGCCGCAATCTCCACGTATCGCACACCTTCCGTCTGTCAATGCTTCGGGCAGGGCCGAACCAAAATCGTAGGAGGCCGTCGAATCCCCTCGGCGTCGGTCTGACGGATGCCGAACATGCGACAAGAACCGTCGCGCGGCGCGGCTCAGCGAGCGGTCCGGCGCTGGGCGGGCACGGCCTCGATCTCGACATAAACGGTCATGGCGCCGGTGGCGGCGACGGTGTCAATGGCGCCGCCGACCTCCTTGATGGACTTGGATTCGGCCCCCTCAGCGCTCACGCCCACGCGGCAGATGAACTCCCATTGGGCA
>JBDHQK010000220.1:0-2880 GCA_039807025.1 Lacunisphaera sp. | reverse complement strand
CACCGCCGAAACCGCCGAAGGCGAAATAATGGGCCTGCGGCACAAACAATTCCCGGTCTTTGGTGTCCAGTTTCATCCCGAATCCATCGCCACCGAGGGGGGCATGAATATCCTGCAAAACTTTCTCTCGCTCAACTGACCCATGCGCTGCCCCAAGTGCACTTCCATTGAAGACAAGGTGATCGACTCGCGCATCGCCCGCGACGGCAACAACACCCGCCGCCGCCGCGAATGCCTTGAGTGTGGCCATCGCTTCACCACCTCGGAAACGCTCGTCCGCGACAGCATGGTCATCGTCAAGCGCGACGGCCGCCAGGAACCCTTCGATCGCGAGAAGCTCCTCCGCGCCGTCCGCGCCGCCTGCCACAAGCGCCCGATCGACAACGAGCAGATCACGATGCTCATCGAGGACGTGATCGACGCCGTCGAGGCCCTCTACGAAAGCCAGGTCCCCACCTCCGCCGTCGGTGAGCACGTCATGCAGCGCCTGCGCAAGATGGACCAAGTCGCCTACGTCCGCTTCGCCTCCGTCTACAAGGAATTCCGTGATGTCTCCGAGTTCGTGAACGAAATCAGCAGTCTTGCACCCTTCCCGCCGAACGTTACGGGTAAGCCCAAGAAATGACGCGCTCACCCTCACTGCGCCGGATCCACTTCCTTAATGCGCTGTTCGCCCCGCTGACCGGGCACGACCTCTATCTGGCCCAGCAGATCGACGCGGCCATCACCAGCAGCCTCCCCGAGGCCGAGGAGCGCACCCCCAGCGACCCGGCCTTCGTCAACGCCGCCGCCGCCCTTTTCGCCCGCCTCTGCTCGGCGCAGCCCGCGCACGGCTTCTTCCACTGGGACGCCTCCGCCAATGATGCCGGAGCCTCGCCACTCTTCGCCCGCGCCGGCGTGATGCAGGGCCTGAAGCAACTCGCCGCCTACCCCGAGTCCACGCTGCTCGTCACCAATCTCCGCGCCGCGCATTGCCCCGAGGCCAAGCGCTGGACCGAGCGCCGTCGCCGCGACTACGACGATGCGCTGAATTTCATCCGCGACCTCGCCGCCGCCCGCTCGCGACGCGACGCGAATTTGAATTTGTTGTTTTTGTGAAACCGCAGAACACACGGAATACGCGGAAAAACTCCGCGGCTTCCTTCTGTGTGTTCCGTGTATTCCGTGGTTAATCTGTCTTATGTCCAAGACCATTTTCCAGAAGATCATCGACCGCGAGATCCCGGCCAAGCTGGCGCATGAGGACGAGCACTGCATCGCCATCCACGACATCAACCCGCAGGCGCCGGTCCATGTGCTCATCATCCCGAAAAAACTCATCCCGCGCGTTGGCGAGGCCACGGCCGCCGACCAGCCGGTCCTTGGCCACCTTCTCCTCACCGCCGCCGCCCTCGCGAAGAAGCTCGGGGTCGAAAACGGCTACCGGATCGTGATCAACAACGGGTGCGACGGCGGCGAGACCGTGCCGCATCTGCACATGCATTTGCTGGGGAAACGCCAGCTGTCCTGGCCGCCCGGCTGAGCGCCCCCTTCCCGCTTACTTCAGGTATTTCGCCAGCCAGGCGTGGACCTCGTTGTAGAAGTAGCGGCTGTCCTCGCCGCGCAGGATCCAGTGGCCGGCCTCGGGAAACACGATCAGCTTGCTCGGCACCTGCAGGCGCTGGTTGAGCGTAAACCACATGTAGGCGTTGTTCACCGGCACGCGGTAGTCCAGCTCGCCCACCGTGATGAGGATGGGGGTCGTGAAGCCCGTGCCTTTGGCGTGGTTGCCGGCCTGCAGCGCCGGGCTCTGCTCGCGCCAGACCGGACTGTCGCCCCAGATCGGGCCGCCGGCATTCACCTCGCGGCCGAGCACGCTGTCGCTCGTGCCCCACTGCATGATGAGATCGGCCTCGCCCGCGTGGGAGACGATCGCCTTGTAGCGCGTGGTCGTGGCCTGCAGCCAGTTCGACAGGTGGCCGCCGTAGCTGGCGCCGCCGGCCGCAAGGCGCGTGCCGTCGATGAAGGGGTATTTCTTGATCGCCTCGTCCACCGCCTGATTGACCTCGTCGGCGGGCGTCTTGAGGGGATCAAACTGGATGTTGCGGGCGAATTGCTCGCCGTAACCGGTCGAGCCGGTGTAGTCGGTCAGCAAGATGACGTAGCCCGGCTTGGCCAGCAGATCGTAGTTCCAGCGGAGCACAAAGGCGTCGTGCCACATGCTGGCCGCGCCGCCGTGGATGACGGTGAAAAGCGGATACTTCTTCGTCGGGTCGAAGCCGGCGGGCTTCACGATCATGCTGTGGATGTCGCGGCCTTTGGCGCTCTTGAACCAGAAATGCTCGACGGGCAGCCAGTCGATGGTCGCGGCCTTCTCCGTGTTGATCGAGGTCAGGCGCTTCGGGGCACCGTTGAAGGAGTAAACCTCCTGCGGGCTGGTCGTGGTCTCCCACAGGCCGGTCAGGACCCGGCCGCCGGCGTTCAGGCCGCTGATGGTGCCGATCGCGGGAGAAGGCTCGTCGCGCACGTCGTTGCCGGCGTAGGAGACCGAATAGAGTTTCTCCAGCCCGGCGTGCTCGTAGGTGAAATAGATGCGGTCCGACCCCTCGGGCGTGGCGAAGCCCGACACCGCGCGGTCAAGGTTCGCAGTCAGGATCTTCGGTTCGCCCATGAGGGGCCAAGGGAAGCTCGCCAAACGGGTGAGGTCATAGATATTGCCCGCCTCCTCGGCGGAATAGGTGCAAAGCAGCGTCTTGCCGCTGGGCGAAAACGCCAGCGAGCCGTAGCTGTGCGTGTCGTTGGTCAGGCGCACCGGTTCGCCGCCGGCCACGGGCACCGAGAATATCTGCGTGTTTACATTGGCGAAGGCGCCGTCATGGCGGTTCATCACCCCCATGAACA
>JBDHQK010000046.1:0-18411 GCA_039807025.1 Lacunisphaera sp. | reverse complement strand
CCTTCCACGGAACGCAGCGCGTAGATGATCTGCTCTTCGGAACACTTTTTACGAGGCATGGGGGGGGATTTTGAGGTCTTCCACCCATCCGGAAACCCTAATCGAGGCTCGTTCAGGCTTCGGGACAGGATTGCTTCACACACAACGACAAGGGGAAAAGATCAATTTTTACAATCACTGCATATTAAGAATAGCCCTTCCAATCGTTGATTTATCCGTCTAAAATATGCTTTTAGTGCGTAAAACGACAGTTTTTACAAAATCTAAGATCTGCTGAAATTCAGTGATTGCTAAGGATGCATAAAGTTCTTTTGAACGCGGGCTTCAAGAACGGCACTAACTTGTTGCCAACACTAACTCAACCAAGGCGAACGCTTGGATCTAAAACAAATTAAGCAGATCATTGATTTGATGAAGCGCTCCGAACTCAATAAATTTGAGTTCGAGGAAGAGGGCTTCAAAATCAAGATCAAACGGGGTGCTTCCGGCCTGCCGGCCGTGACCGCCCCCCCCCTTCCCGTCCAAAGCTACGCGGTTGCCCCCACTGAACACGCGACGGCTGCCAAGCTCTCGGCACCTGCGGCCGCTTTTATTCCATCCGGTGGCGACGAGGCTGGATTCGCTTATGTAAAATCTCCGATGGTGGGAACGTTCTACCGCTCCCCCTCCCCTGAAAACTCCGCTTTCGTCGATGTAAGCGCCAAGGTGGAGGAAAAGACTGTGGTTTGCATCATCGAAGCCATGAAGATCATGAACGAGATCCAAGCCGAAACCAAGGGGACCATCGTTGAGATATTGGTGGAGAACGGCCAGCCCGTCGAATACGGGCAGCGCCTGTTCAAGATTAAGCTCACCTGACCGGGCATCGCTTATGGGCCGGCCAGTTATCTGTCCGGCCTAAATTTTTAAAACAGTATGATTCAAAAGGTTCTCATCGCCAATCGCGGTGAAATCGCGCTCCGGATTATTCGCGCCTGCCGCGAAATGGGTATCAAAACCCTAGCGGTCTATTCCGAAGCTGACGTCCAATCCCTCCACGTGCAGCTCGCCGACGAGGCGATCTGCATCGGTGGACCCAAAAGTGCCGACAGTTATCTGCGCGCCGACCGCATTATCAGCGCGGCGGAAATTGCCGATGTAGATGCCATCCACCCCGGCTATGGCTTCCTGTCCGAAAACGCCAAATTCGCCGAGCAATGTGAGTCCTGTAACATCAAGTTCATCGGTCCGAAGTCCAAAAGTATCAGGATCATGGGCGACAAGGCCATTGCCAAAGACACCGTCCGCAAGGCCGGTGTGATCACCGTCCCCGGCTCTGACGGCCCAATCGAAAACGAAACCGAGGCGGTCAAGATCGCCCGGAGGATTGGTTATCCGGTCATCATTAAGGCGGTCGCCGGCGGTGGCGGGCGCGGCATGCGCATCGCCCATAACGACGTCTCATTCGCCAAGGAATTTCATGTCGCGCGCAACGAAGCGGAGAAGGCATTCGGCAACGGCGCGGTCTACATCGAGAAATACATCGAGAAACCGAGGCACATCGAGTTCCAGATCCTCGCGGACAGCCACGGCAAGGTCCTGCATCTCGGTGAACGCGACTGTTCTGTCCAGCGTCGCCACCAGAAGCTGATTGAGGAGTCCCCCTCTCCTTTTCTTACGGCCGACCTCCGAAAGAAAATGGGTAAGGCCGCCGTCAAAGCCGCCGAGGCCGCCGAATATCAGAATGCCGGCACCATCGAGTTTCTCGTCGATGCCAAGGGTAACTACTATTTCATCGAGATGAACACCCGCATCCAGGTAGAGCATCCCGTTACCGAGGAAGTGACGGGCATCGACCTGATTAAGCAGCAAATCAACGTCGCCAACGGGGAGAAGCTCTCTTTTGATCAAGGCGACATCAAGTTCGAGAAGCATGCGATAGAATGCCGCATCAATGCTGAGGATCCGGCCCGCAACTTCACTCCCTCGCCCGGCACCATTAGCCTTTATTATCCCCCGGGCGGCCTCGGAGTCCGCGTGGACTCCCACGCCTACAGCGGTTACGCCATCCCGCCTTACTACGACAGCATGATCGGCAAGCTGATCTGTGTCGGCCCTACCCGCAAGATCGCCCTACAGCGCTCTTATCGCGCCCTGAGCGAATATTTGGTTCGCGGCATCAAGACCACCATCCCGCTGCACAAGGCCATCATGAGCGATCCCGTCTTCATCGAAGGCAAGGCCACTACGGCCTATATGGAGGACTTCATGTCGCGCACCCCGACTGACCTCTTCTGAGTTTCCTGCCATACACACCCCCGAATGGGGATATCAGAGCAGCCACCGTTCCAGATTCCCTGATGCGATCCGCCTGAGTTTCGCGGCCGCGACCTGCGTAGTGCTGATCTTCGCCCGGGCGGCGGCGGTCACAAGGAAGGGCGTGTGCGAGGCAAACACGAGTTGACGCGCTGGCACCTTGGCCAGCAAGTCCGGGATCGTGTCGTGCCACTCGGCGAATGACAGGTCGGCAAGCAAGTTCACGTGTTTCGGCACCAGTAGGAGAATCTCGGAACGCAACAGCCCGCTGGCGAGCACGGGTAGCTTTGGCTGGCGCGCGAGGAACGCCCCCAACTCGGCCGGCGGCACGGGCTTGAGGTTCATCGCGTGAAACTCATGCCGCTCGTCGATCAGACGCACTTGCACGACGAGCCGCAGCTTTCGGTGGACTATTTCGGCGGCGAGTTCCCCCAGCGCGGGCAGGTTGAGCCGGTAGTTGTGATAGCGCGGCAAAATCCGCACCACGTGCACACGCGGATCGGCCGCGCTAGTGATGAGTTCATCGCGCCAGTTGGCCAGGGCTGGGTTGATGACCGGCACCGGCACAAACCCGGCCATACCTTCCGTGGCGCGCAGCAACTGTCGATTGGCCGGGCCGGGCTCGGGCGCGAACACCGCATCCAGCGGCGACACCAGCGCACGTCCGATTCCGTGCAGGCGAAGGTGTGACGCCAGAGACCGCGGCGAGTGCTCCTCGTTGAAGGCAAACGGCCAGCGGCCGGTCCAGGTGTTCGCATCAAAGTAGTTCATAATCACCCGGCCCTCAGGGCAGGTGCAGCAGCCCGCGCGCGTTATCGTGTAGGATTTTTCGCTGGGTCTGAGCATCAAGCTGCGTGTCGGTAATGCGCGCCAGCGCGACGGCGAAGTCGCGGATCGGCGCGTCCGATCCGTAGAGGATGCGTTCGGCCCCGAGCTGCGCCACGGCATATTCGACCAGCCCGGCCTCGGGTGCGGCCCCGGAGGTGTCCACGACGACATTCGGGCAACTCTTCACCGCCAGCACGCCGCGCACGCCGCAGCCCGTCAGGTGCGCCATGATGATCCGGACGTTCGGAAAACGCCGGGCGAGCGTGGCGACATCTTCGGGGTCGGTGTGGAAACTGCGCTGCCTGATCTTGGTCATGCTCCACGCGTGTTGGAGCAGCACGAGCCCATGCTGCTCCGCCACCGCCATCAACGGTCGCATGCAGGCGTCGTGGGCGTTGTTGGCGATCTCGAGTTTCAGGCCGCGGAAGCCTCGGGCTACACAGCGCTCGGTTTCCCGTCGGACAGCGCGCTCGCCGAGCGTCGGATTCAGGTGACAGAACCCCGTTATGACACCGGGATAGCGCTGCATCAGCCAGTAGGTGTCGTCGTTGATCTTCCGCAACTGTGCCTCTGTCGGCGAGCGGCCATAAGCGAGCACATCCCCCAGCGCCACCAGATGTCGGATGCCGTGGGCTTGGGCGCGCCGGATCAACTGCTCCGCCCCGCCGCGATCCCGGTGGTCATCCCGCAGGATGGGGTGAGTGTGGATATCAATGGCGCGCATGAAAATTCAGCGGGATTACGCTTGGCTTTGGTCAAGTTGCTGGAGCGATATAGCCATGACAAGTGCGCATTGCACGGATTCAACATGCCTTAATATTTCATGAGCACCGCGCCCCAGACTGATCGTGAAATTGAACTGCTGCTTTCCACGCCCACCCGCGGCGCCACGGAAGCGGTCCAGCACCTGCCTGGCGACTTTATGGTCCTTGGCGTCGGCGGCAAGATGGGCACGACCACCGCCGTCATGCTGCGCCGGGCGCTCGATGCGGCTGGCCGGCGCGACGCGGTCGTCACCGGTGTCTCGCGCTTCAGCCGCCCGGAGGCCCGCGCCGAGCTCGAAGGCTTGGGCGTCCGCACGCTGCCCTGCGACCTCGCCGACGCTGCACAGGTCGCCACCCTGCCCGCTGCGGCCAATGTCCTTTATCTCGCAGGCCAGAAATTCGGCACCGACAGCGCACCCGGACTGACGTGGATCCAGAACACCTATGTGCCCGCGCTGATCGCGCAGCGTTTCCACGAATCTCGCATCGTCGTGTTCTCGACGGGCTGCGTCTATCCTTTCATGCCGGTCACGGGGCCCGGCGCCAGCGAGCGCGAGCCGATCGCCTTCCTCGGCGAATACGCCAGCACCTGCGTGGGCCGTGAGCGAGTGTTCTCCCATTACGCGGCGGAGCTGGGAACAAAACAGCTGATGTATCGCCTCAACTACGCCGTCGAACTGCGCTACGGCGTGCTGGTGGATATCGCCCTCAAAGTCGCGCGCGGCGAGGCGGTGGATGTGACGATGGGCTGGCTGAATTGCATCTGGCAGGGCGACGCTTGCGCCCGCGCCATCCAGTGCCTGATGCATACCACAAACCCGCCGAAGGTGCTCAACATCACCGGTCCGGAGAAACTCAGTATCCGCGCCCTCGCCGAGGAATTCGGTCGGCGCCTCGACCGCACGCCTGTCCTCACCGGCTCGGAGGCTCAGACTGCTTGGCTCGCCGATGCCAGTGAATCGCTCAAGCTCTTCGGGCCGCCCGAAACCTCCGTGGCCCGCATGATGGACCTGATCAGCGCTCATGTCCGCGCTGAAGGCCGCCTGCTGGGCAAGCCCACGCACTTCGAGGCCCGCAGCGGGAAATTCTGACCATGGACCTCCGCACCCACCTCCTCGCCGGGCAAGTCATCCCCGCTCAGCCGCTGGCGCTCGACCGTCACCGGAAGTTTTCCGAAAAACACCAACGCGCGCTGACGCGCTACTACGTCGCCGCCGGCTCCGGCGGCCTCGCGGTCGGCGTGCACTCGACCCAATTCGAGATCCGCGATCCGCAGCACAACCTCTTCAAGCCCGTGCTAGAGCTGGCCGCCCAGACCGTCCGCGCCGAGCTGGCCAGAGCCCCACGCGATTTCGCCCTCATCGCCGGCATCTGCGGCCAGACCCGGCAAGCCGTCGCGGAAGCCGAGCTTGCCCTCTCCCTCGGGTATCGGGCCGGGCTCGTCAGCATGGCCGCCTTCAAGACGGAATCGGAGGACGCCATCGTCGCCCACATCGCGACCCTCGCGCAGCTCATCCCCGTCGTCGGTTTCTATTTGCAGCCTGCGGTCGGCGGCCGCGTGTTCAGCTATGCGTTCTGGCGCAAGTTCGCCGAGATCCCGAACGTCGTCGCCATCAAGATGGCCCCGTTCAACCGCTACCAGACGATCGATGTTGTCCGGGCCATTGTGGACGCAGGGCGCGACGACCTCGCGCTCTACACCGGCAACGACGACACCATCGTCGCCGACCTGCTCACTCCCTTCACATTTCCGCACCGAGGCAAGCTCGTCACGCGGCGTATTGTCGGTGGCCTGCTGGGTCACTGGGGCGTGTGGACGCACGCCGCCGTCAGCTTGTTCCGTGAAGCTCAAGATGCGGCGAAGCAGCCGGCCATCAGTGCTCGATGGCTCGAGCGCGCGGTCGCCGTCACCGACATGAACGCCGCGCTCTTCGACGCCGCCAACAAGTTTCACGGTTGCATCCCCGGCATCCTCGAAGTGCTGCGCCGCCAGGGCCTCATCGAGTCCATCCATTGCCTCAACCCGCACGAGGTTCTTTCGTCCGGCCAAGCTGATGAGCTCACTCGCGTCTGTGCCGCCTACCCGGAGTTGACCGACGACGCCTTCGTCGCCGAACACCGCGAACGTTGGTTGCGGTGATCCGCGACATTGCGAGCGCGAGCTTCTGGGTTGCACCGCCGCCCGACGGGCGGGAAACTTCCGCATGGCTTCCCTCCCCCCTCCTCAGTCCTGTGAAGAGCTGCTCGCGCGCATGGTGGCCATCGAGACCGTGAACCCCGAGTGCGGCGGTCCGGCGGGTGGCGAGGCCGCGCTGGCGGCGCAGCTGGAAATCATCGCTTCGCAATGGGGTCTGGCGACCCGGCGCTGTCCCGTGGGCTCCGACGGAGCCTTCAATCTGCTCGTCACCTCGGTGGTCGCGCCGAAAGCCGAGTGGCTGCTGTTCGAGAGCCACCTCGATACTGTCAGCGTGGAAGGCATGACCGTGCCACCTTTCCAGCTTACCGCCGCTGGCGAACGGCTCCACGGCCGCGGCGCCTGCGACACCAAGGGTTCGGGCGCGGCCATGCTGTGGGCCCTGCAGGACTATGCACGATCACCCGGCCGGACACGCAACGCCGGCGTGATTTTCTCCGTGGATGAGGAAGCCGGCATGGACGGAGCCCGGGCCTTCGCCGCAACCGAACTGCGGGAACTTCTGCCGAAGCTGCGCGGCATCGTGGTGGGCGAACCCACCGGGCTGCGGCCCGTCATCGCCCACAACGGCGCTCTGCGCTGGCGCACCATCACGCGCGGGGTCGCTGCCCACTCCGCCGAGCCGGCCAAAGGCCGCTCCGCCATCGCCGCCATGTGCCAGGTGATCGCCGCACTGGAGGCGAATTTCATTCCCCTCGCCAAACGGGACTACCCGCTCACCGGCCGGGCGGCGGCCAGCATCAATGTCATCAGGGGCGGCACGGCGGTGAACATCATTCCGGATTACTGTGAGATCATCTGTGACCGTCGCCTCGTCCCGGGCGAGACCTCCGCCCAGGCGCTGGCCGAGCGCGACGCCGCCCTGGCCGGACTCCCCGTCGAGCACGATTGCCAATACCTCGCGCCGCCCCTTCCACCGGAGAACTCCGCCACGCTCCACGCCTGGCTGCAGCCGGCGCTCGCCGCCCAGGACATCGACCCCGCCGCCATGGGCGCACCTTACGCGACCAACGCCAGCCACTACGCCGCTGCGGGAGCGCAGGTGTTGGTGCTCGGCCCGGGGGCCTTGGCGCAGGCGCACACCAAGGATGAATGGCTCGACCGCCGCGAACTGGCGAAAGCCGTGCAGGTCTACGGTGCATTGCTTCGCCTTCCCTCGTAGGAGCGGCTTTGCGCCGCGATTTCGCCCCGCGCGCCACATTCGAATCGCGGCCTAAAGTCGCTCCTGCAGCTGCCCCGAACAATCTTCGTGATGAAACTCGTCTTCCTCTGCCTTGCGCTGGCCCTCGCCGGGCCTGTATTCGCGGCGCCGCCGAACCGGCTCCCCGCCGATCTCGTCGAGCTGGCCGTGCGCACCAAGGCCCCGCGCTGGAAGTTTGTCGATCACCAGCGCATTCGCGAGATGCGCGAGACCTTTGCCCTGCAGGTCACCGCCGTGGCCGCGTTCCAGGCGCCCGACACCGTCGTGGACGGCAAGTCTCTCGCCACTCACCTTGTCGAAAAACTCCGCTTCTTTCTCGTCACCGAGACGCCATACCCCGACGGCAGCACGCGCGAGCCCGAAGCCCAGGGCGGAATTGGCGGCTGGACCCATCATGTGCCAGCGCACGCGCTGCTGCTCGCCAAACGCACGCCGGCTGTCTGGACGCAGCTCTCGGCGGACGAGAAGGCCCGCGCCGACCTGCTCATGCAGGCGCTCGCCCTCGCCGCCCACTTCTGCCTCGACGACGACAACGACTACTACGTGCTGCTCGACGGTTATTCCCTCTTCCACAAGAGCTGGAACCCCAATCACGTCGAGGGCTATGTCGGCGTCATCATCTCGGCCTCGCTCTACTTTGGCCCCGACGAGTTGAACGAGTTCTTCCGGCATTTCGACTTCGACCGGTTCATCGCCCGACTCGACGCGGCAAACTTTCTGAACATCCGGCGGTGCTGGACTTGGAACCCCGCGATTCGCGATCTGATGATGCACGGCGGCTCCATTGCGGTGTCCGAGAGGCAGATCCTGGCGCAAGGTGTCGTCACCCGCGGCCTCGGCGTGCGGAACGATTTCACGCTCAACGGCGACACCCTGCACGAGCCGTGGCGCCTGCACCGCGCGCAGGCCGTGCGTCTCTTCGGCAAGGCGGTGCGCACGCGCGTCATCGCCAGCACCGAATTCACCTCCAGCCTGATGCACCGCGCCACCGCCGCGACCGAGTCGCCGTGGGAAGGCCAAATGGGCATGCTGCACGAGTTCGAAAGCACCGACTGGGATGGCCTGCGCACGAGCCTCGGCTACGCCTATGAGGGCGCGATGATCGACATCCCCACCGCGGTAACACTCAAGCTCGTTGGCGAATGGCGCGCCGACCAAGGCGGGGACATGCTCGAGCGCCGCATGGGCGTCGGCATGGGCGACATGCTGTTCAAGGCGCACGAAGGTTACCGGAGCTTCTCCCAAGCCAAGCCGAGCGAATACAACTGGGAGGACACGCTGCTGCCGATCGGCGCGGATTTCGTCATCGCTCTCTGGCAGACTTATTTCGCCCCTCCGCCACCTCCGTCGAAATAAGCCCGGAAGCGACGGACGCACCGTCCGTGTGTCCGGGTCGCGGTCGGAAACGATCCCCCGGAGTAATTTTCATCCCTTTTCAATCGTCACGTCGCACGCTTCCCATTTTCTCGCCACCATGTCTCGTTCACCCCTTGCTTCCGCCGTTGAAATGTGCGCCAGCCGCCCGACACTCCTGATCAAAGGCGGCGCCCGCAACCTGTGCCTGCCCAACGGCAAAAAATTCTCCCTCACCCTGCCCGCCCGCAGCACCACCGTGTTCGATGCCGTGCCGTGACGGGAGCCACCTTCTTGGGCCAGCATAGAATTATCCTGCCATCATGAGCATGAGCCCGCCCCAGCTGGACGATTTTCGCAGCGCGGTGCTGACCCACCGGACCGGAGAACTGTTCAATCCGCCCGGGTTGACCAACTTCCACGGCTGCCTCCAGTCGGCCGCCGACATCATGGGGATCCAGCACCTGACCTTCGCGCCTTACTCCACCGGCGAAAGCGCGCTCGGCATTCTCACCCTCAATGACTGCGCGCTCCACGCCGCCGGCCTGCCCATCGAGTTCCGGTGGTGGCCCGACCGCATCGAGCGGCGAATGCAGGCCGGCGGCCTCGATCTCGCCAGCACCATCGTGATGGGCGTGCGCGACCAGACCGTGACAGTCGTGCTGCGCCTGACCAACCCGACGAGCGGCCCGTTGCCCGCACGCCTCCGCGTGCTGACAGGCGAAGGCGTGATCCATTCCGCCACCGGATGGAAAACACCCTACTCGCCCCGCGAGTGTCCCGCGATTTCGACCACCCCGTGGGACGGCACGCCGCCCGCATCCGCACTCGTCCGAAACGAGATGGAAATCACGCCGGACAACGACGGCCTGCTCTACGCCTCGCGCACCAGCCCAGCCTGGAGCGTGCAGGCGGCGAACCCGCGACCCGACCGCATCACACGCCGCTGGCTGGAGTTCGACTGGCAGCTGGCTCCCGGGGGATCCCGCGAGCTGGCCTTCTTCATCGCGCTCGGCGGCGACCGCGCGGCCCTGCTCGCGCAATTAGCCGCTTGGCAGGCCGAGCCCACCGCCGCCCTCCGCGCCGCCGAGGCGGACTGGCGGGCGGAGATCGCCGCCGTGTTCACGCCGGGCAACCCACGCTACAGCGGCCACGTGCCCGTGCTGCGCACGACCAACGCCGACCTGCGCGCCATCTATCTGAACGCTGTGATCAGCGTCGTCTATTTCAAGCGCGAGCACCCGCTTTCCCGGCACGGCCGGACCTACACGACGCTGATGCCGCGTTACTGGGTGACAACGAGCTTTATCAACGACTGGTCGCTGACGGCGCTGCTGCTCGTTATGCTCGACCCGGCCTGCGTCCGGCGAATGCTGGAACTCTGGCTGGAGCGCGACATCCACCGGCACTTCGGCACGGAATACGTGAGCGGCGAGAGCGCCGGCAACTGGTATTCCTGCAACGATTACGCCATGGTCCGGTTGATCACCACCTATGTGCGGGGCACCGGCGACTTCGCGTGGCTGCGTCGGACCGTCGGGCCGCGCACCGTGCTCGACCACCTGCGCGCCTGCGCGACGCATTACCGCACGCTCGACCGCGGCTCCGGCCTCGCCGACTACGGCGACCGCAACAGCCTGCTCGAGGCGGTCGGCACCTACACGCACGAGGTTGCTTCGCTCAACGCGGCCAACGTGTGGGTTCTCCGCGAAACCGCCGCCTTGTTGGAACATCTGGGCGAACGCGCCGAGGCCACCGCCTTTCGCACCGAGGCGGCGGCGCTCGTGCCGCGAGTGCGGGAGCTTTACGCCGCCGGCACCGGCTACTGGCACTGCCGCCAGCCCGACGGATCGCTCGTGCCCGTGCGCCACGTCTGGGATTTCATCCACACGCTCAATTTCCTGCATGCGGACCTGCCGGAGACGCAGGTCGCCGAGATGGTTGGATTTTTCCAGCGCGAACTCATGACCCCGGCGTGGCTGGCCGCGCTCTCTTCGCTCGACGAGGACACCGGCTTCTCGCTGCGTCCGGATCACCAATGGAACGGTTCCTACCCCGGCTGGGTCGCGCTGGCGGCGAGCGCCCTCGTCAAGGCCGGCCGGGTGGATCTGCTGCAGCAGTGGCTGCCCGGCCTCGCCCGCACCGCCAACCAAGGCCCCTACTCACAGGCACATTTTGTCGAGACCTACGCCCCGGCTATCGAGGGCGGTGCCCGCAAGGCACCGACGGAATGGCCCTACATCAACGACTGGGCGATCCTGTGCGCCGGCGGTTTCTTCGAGATGGTGCTGCTGGATATCTTCGGTCTGGATTTCGGCTACGCCAAACTCGGGACAAGGCCGCAACTCAATGGCCTTGACCCCGCTGCGGTGCTGGAGAACGTGCCCCACCAAGGTCGGCTGCACCGGATCCAAGCGAAGTAGGCAGCCCGTCGCAGGCTATGGATCAAGATGGAACCCGGCTCCACCTTAGTGCATCCAGTCACCCGAAAAATTCCTCCTCCAGCATCAGCGACAGGCAGTGGTAAATCGGCAGGTGATATTCCTGCGCCCGGTAGGTTTCCCTCGTGGGAGCGCAGATGCACACATCGCTCAGGCCCTTCAGCTTGCCGCCGGTGGCCGCCGTCAGGGCAATCACCTTCATGCCCTTCGCCCGCGCCACCGCGGCGGCGGCGCAGACATTCGCCGCGTTGCCGGAAGTGCTGATGCCCACCAGCACATCACCGCGCCGGCCGAGGGCCGAGGTCAGCTGCGCGTAGGCCAGAGCGGGATCGACGTCGTTGCCAAACGCCGTGCTCGCCGCCGGGAACGAGGTCAGCGGAATGGCCGGCAGCGCGCCCTGCAGTTTGGATGCGATCGCCGGACGGAGTGAGCCGCGCTCGCTTTTAGAAAGCGGGCGGTCCTTGCAGAAGCCCTTGAGCAGTTCGCCGGCCCAGTGGTCGGCGTCGGCCGCGCTGCCGCCGTTGCCGCAGAGGAGGATCTTGCCATCGACGCGGAAACATTGCCGCAGCACCGCGTAGGCCCGCGTGATGGAAGGCACGGTGCCGGCCAGTTCGGGGCGGCGTTGCAGGAGGTTGGTCAGATGGCGTTGGGGCATGGCGGTTCAGTTCGCTTTTCCGGGCAGAGTATCGAGGGCATGCAGCGCGACTGCAACCGCCGCGTTGCTGCCAATCGTCTCCCCCAGCACGGCGGGCACAATCTTGCAGCCCGCCAGCGCGGAGGGCAGGGCCTCGGCGGCGAGCGCGCGATGCATGGCCGGCACGAGCAAGGCCGCGCAGCGCGGGAAATAGCCGCCGAGCACGATGCGCTCGGGATTCAGCGTGTCGATGATCATGGCCAGCGCCTCGCCCAATCGTTCGCCCGCCACATCCAGCACCTGCAGCGCCAGCGCATCGCCCTTGGCCGCGGCCTCGGCGAGATCCTTGAGCGTCACACCCGGGTGCGGCCAGCCCATCCCCCGCGCCAGCCGGGCGATGCCCCCTCCGCTGCAAAAACCCTCGAACGAGCCGCGCTTGCCGAAGCCCAGCGGCCCGTCCGGTCGCAGCCGGAGGTGGCCCACCTCGCCGGCGTCACCCGTCGCACCTTCGTAGAGCCGACCGTTGAGGATCAGCCCCGCGCCCATGCCGGTGCCGGCCGTGAGAAAGACCATGTGCCTGCAACCCTTCCCCGCTCCGAAATGCCACTCGGCCAGCGCCGAGGCATTGGCGTCGTTCATCAGGTGAGCGCGTCCGCCGAAGCAATCCGTGAAGGCACGGCAAATCTCGATATTCACCCAGCCGGGCAGATTCGGCGGGTTGAGGATGACGCCCCGCGCCGCATCGAGCGGGCCGCCACAGGAAATGCCGAATACCGCGTTCGGGCCGGGCCTGAGTCGTGCCACCGTCTCGCGGTAGCGCGCGAAAGTCGCCGCATAATCCGAGGTCGGAAAACGGTCCACTTCCTCCACCACCCCTCCCCGCAGCACGCTGACCGCACACTTGGTGCCCCCGATGTCGATGCCGATGATTTGCACAGGCACACGCTAAAAGGCCGGATAGCACCAAAGCAACCAAGGCATTGAAAAACCACGGGGCCTCCGATTCTTTTCTGTTATTCCGTGTATTCTGTGATTTCTTCTCCCACCGATGCCCTACCGCCGCTGCATCTCCACCCTCGGCTGCCCTGAATATTCATTGGAGCAGGTGCTCGATCTGGCCAAGCGCCATCACCTCGACGCCGTGGAAATCCGCGCGCTTTCGAACACGATCGACATCCCCGCCGTGCTCGCGGCCGCGTATGGCACGCCCGCCAAGCTCGCCGAGCGCATGAAGTCCGCCCCGGTGCCGATCGTGTCGCTCGACACCTCGCTGAAGCTGGCCGACAACAAGCCGGCCGACCGCGACGACTTCCTGAAATTCGTCCCCTGGGCTGAGGCCTGCGGCGTGCCGTGGCTGCGCGTGTTCGACGGCGGCAAGAACGCTGATGCCGCCACGCATCGGGCCATGGCCGACACTGTCGCCTGGTGGCGCGCCGAACGCAGGCAGCACGGCTGGAAGGCCGATCTCATGATCGAAACCCACGACGCACTGTTCACGGCCGACTCGATCAAGCAGTTCCTCGTGTTCGCCCCCGGCACGGCGATCCTCTGGGACAGCCAGCACACCTGGCGCAACGGCGGCGAGGACCTCCTCGCCACCTGGCGGGAGATCAAGCCGCACGTCGTCCACGTCCACGTGAAGGACAGCATCAGCCAACCCAGCGCGCGGCACCCATTCTCCTACGTGCTGCCCGGCGAGGGCGAGTTCGCCACGGCGCCGTTGCGCGCGACGCTGGCGGCCGAGTTCACCGGCTGCGTCAGCCTCGAGTGGGAAAAACTCTGGCACCCCTACCTCGCCCCGCTCGACGACGCGCTCACCGCCGCCGCCAAACGCAACTGGTGGTGACTAGTTCGCCACCAACCCCTGCTGTTTCAGGAAGGCGATGATCAACTCGCGGGACTTCTCCCGCCACTCGGGCACGTCGTTGCCGAAATTGTGGCCGCCACCGGGGACGATGTGGAGTTCACAGGAATTGCCGGTGGCGAGCAGCTTGTCGCGCAACGCCGTCGCCTGGCTCAGCGGCACGGTCTTGTCGGCGTCACCGTGGAAAGCCAGCACCGGTGGCATCCGGATGTCGAGCTGGTCGAGCGGCGAAAGTGCCAGGGCATCGGCGCCGAAACGCTTCGGCGTGTAACCGCGCTCAACGGTGGTGTCGGACACCGTGCTGAACAGGATGAGCGCGGCGGGTTTTAGCCGCGGCGCCTCGGCGGGGTCGGCACCGGGAGGGGTCGCGGTTATCCCGGTCCAGAGCGCCACGTGTCCGCCGGCGGAGTTCCCGCCGACGGCGATGCGCGCGGGGTCGAGTCCGAGTTCGGCGGCGTGGTCCTGCACCCAGCGCAGCGCGGCGCGGCTGTCGGCCACCGAGCCAAGGGGCGACACATCATTGCGACCTTTTGTGCGGTAGTCCGGCGCGATGCCGACCATGCCGAGGTCCGCGGCGAACTTTGCCCAGAAAATGGAGTTCTTCGGTGTGCCCGTGGTCCAGCCGCCCCCGAAGAAAAACATCAGCGCCGGTCGCCGGTCGGTCGCCTTCCACCCGGCCGGTTTCACCACGAACAGCCGCATCGGCCCGGGACTCTCGCGGTAGACCAAGGTTTCCGCGCCGGGCAACTCGGTCGGCGTGGTTTCCGGCGCCTGCGGCGCAGCCGCGACGGCCAAGGGCAGGAGCAGGCTGGCGCAGAGCGGAAACAGCTTCACGGGAGGATCAGCGGCCGAGATACTTGTCGCGGCCGCGGACGAGGGCTTCCATCTTCCGGTCGGCGATGGAGCGCTTGAGCATCCAGAAGCCGCAATCCGGGTGCACCCAGCCGACGCGGCCTGTGCCGACCTTCTTCTCGACGGCCTCGATGCGCGCGGCGACCTCGTCGGCGGTCTCGATGTGGTTCACCTTGATGTCGATGACACCGACGCCGAGGGTGATCTTCCGGTCGATGTGCTTCAGCGCGTCGAGATCCGCCGCCGGACGGTGCGCCAGCTCGAGCACGAGGTGGTCGGTGTGCAAGGCATTGAGGAAATCGAGCAGCTTGCGCCAGTTGCCGGACTGGATGGTCTGGCCGCCGTAGTTGCCGAAGCAGAAATGCACGGCGCGCTCGGTGCCCTTGTCCATGGCGTCGAGCAGGAGGTTCATCGAGGCGGCCGCCAGCGGGCCGTCGGCCGGGTTGCCGGGGATGTTGGCCTCGTCCACCTGCACGCAGGCGGCGGGCAGGCCGGGCATCTGCGCCGCGAGCACCTCGCCGAGCGCCATCGTCAGCTGGGCGAAGCTGCCGTAGTGGTGGTCGAGCAGCGTGCGGGCCAGCATGTAGGGGCTCGTGACGGTGAACTTGAAGGGGCCGCCGGCGACGGCCGCGGCGCGCTGGCAATCGGCCAGCAGGTTGAGCGAACCCTCGCCCAGCGGGCCGGTGACGACGCCGGCCGGCTTGCGGCGGAAACCCATGGGGTGGTGGCGGGAAAATTCCTCGGTCACGGAGCGACCGACCACGCCGGTGATGCCGGCCATCGGCCGGATGAAATACTCGATCATGCCGTTCGTGTCGGGATGGTTGACATCGAAGCGGTAGAGCTCGCCGTCGGTGGGCAGATCGATGCCCGCCTGGCGCTGGAGGTCAAAGATGACCCGGGTGGCGTCGATCACGGCCTGCTCGCTCGGCAGCGCCGCCAGCCAGTCCGGCACCGGATAGGAACCGACGGTGGTCGTGAGGATACGCGGCGATTTCGGGATCCGAGGGATCGGCGGGATCGGCGCGGACTTGACCGAGGCCGGGCGCGGGGCGGCGGCGGCGAGCACGCGGGCGGAATTGGGACGGACCGGCGAACCGGCGGACGGAGGGCAGGAGGAGCACATGGGTTAAGAGGGCAAGATACTCGCGCCATCGGCGAGCACGCGTCAAAAGGATTCCCGGCCGCGGAATACGGCTGCGTTCAGAAAAGTATCCGCCCGGTGGCTTGCGGCGGTGCCGGCACCCCGAGCAGGCGCGCCAACGTCGGCGCCAAATCGTCCACCCCCACCCGCTCGGGATGCATTCCCGGTTGCACGCCGGAGCCAAACCAGACGAGGGGCACATGGTTGTCGTAATCGTAGGGTGTGCCGTGCGTGGTGCCAATCACGGGACGGTCGATGAAGAACGGCTTGAGCACGGCCAGCACATCCGGGCTGCGCGGCGGATAATAGCTCAGCCGCAGGGCCTCGCCGATGGCATCGAGCGGAGCGGGCGTGGTCAGCTGCGTGCGCGTGTAGGCCGCAGCGACGGCCGGGATTTCCGCCATAGCCGCGCGGATCACCTCCTCCACGGCCGCAGGCGGCAGCTGTTTTTGCGCCAGCGCCGCCGGGTTGAGGTGATAGCCCAGCCCGTCACGCACGGCCCAGCGCTCGTGATCCGCCAGTTCCCCGAAACGCCGGTCGAGCGCAGCGAAGACGACCCGGTCGAAGTCCGCCCCCCGGACGCGCCCGCCCTGGGACGGGTTCCGCTCCGGCAGGGGCGCGGCGCCGTGATCAGCGGTCAGCACGATGGTGCAGTTGGCCAGCCCGATCTTCTCGTCGAGAAATCGAAACAGCCCGGCGAGGGTGCGGTCGAGCCGCAAGATCGAATCCATCACCTCATGGCTGTCCGGCCCGTAGGCATGGCCGATCTTGTCTGGCTGGGAAAAACCGACCGCGAGCAGGTCGGGGGCGCCGTCGGCCTCGCCGAGCCGCTCCTGCGCAATGACCACCCGGGCGAGGTCCGCGATCAGGTCGTTGTTCCATGGGGTGTAGCCAAAGGCCTCGTAGTAGTCCTTGCCGATCTGTGCCCGGCCGCCGTCGAGCCGCTTGGGAAAAGTGCGGGTGAATCCCACCGTCGCGCTTTCACCGGGCGCATCATCCGGCCCCTGGGTGGATTCGTAGATCGCCGGATCCAGCAGCCTCGTCCATTCGCGGCCATGGAGCTGCTCGGCGCGCTGCTCGGCGTTGAAAGCCGTGAGATAGGCGGGCAGTTCGGGGCGGTAATAGGTGGAGGTGACGACACGGCCCTCCTCGGTCCAGTAGGCGCCGTCGGCGAGCTTGCCGGACATCAGGATGGCGGCGCGATCCTTGTCGGCGACGCCGAAGACCTTGGCGCGCGCCCCATGCCGGAGCTTGAGTTGGTCGCCCACGGTGGCGGCGAGATAGTGGCGCGGGGAGCGGCCGGCCTTGGCCTCAAGCACCCCGCCGGGCGAGCGCACCGCGCGCGGGGCCTGGCCGAGGAGCGCCGAATCGCGGTCCTCCACGCAATTCACCTGCTCCGGGACCGGCCACTCGCGGAGCAGCCACTCGTTGGCGATGATGCCATGGATGTTGGCGTGCACGCCGCTGAGGATCACCGCGTGACCGGGCCCGGTCTTGGTAATGGCATGCCGGTAGTGGCAATCAGTGAAGTTGGCGCCCTGTTCCAACAGCAGATTGAAGCCGCCCGACCCGAAGTATGGCCGGAATCGCTCCAGGTAGTCCGCCCGCATCTGATCCACGCTGATCACCACCACCAGTCGCGGCGGGGGTGTCGCTTCGGCGCCGACCTTGAGCACCAACAACAGGCTGATGAGACCGGACCGCAGGAAAGGAAGATGCATCATGAGTGGAGCGTGGAGGGCCCATCAGGGCCCGGATGGGGGCTGAGCGCCGTGACTAAAGGGCCCCGACGCGGGATCGGGCAAAGGTATTCTCGCCTGCGCCTCAAATTCCAACCGGACCGCAGTATAATAAATACATTGAAAGCGCATCATAGTTATCAGAAATTCCCGCCGTGCGCCCCAGGAAAAAAATATCCCAGACCCAGCTGGCCAAGGACCTCGGGGTGTCGCAGGCCCTCGTCTCGCTCGCCCTCAATGGGCGCAGCGTCGGCATCAATCCCGACACCTACAAGCGCATCTGGGACCGCGCGATCAGCCTCGGCTATCTGCCGAAAGGCATGCGGGTGGAATCGACGCCTGATGCTTCCCGCGCCCGCCAGATCGGTTACATCCTGCGCGCCCCGCTGCGGCTCTACATCCCGAGCGCCTACTTCGGCCACGTGCAGCACGGCCTCCACCAGGAACTCGAAGCCCATGGCCATCGGTTGATTTTTCTCGGGGCCGAGGACGAGCTCACACCCGAGAAGCTGCGGCAGCTCTTCCACCCGAGCAGCCACCTGACCGGGGTGGTGGTGCTGGGCGAAGTCGCCCGGCCCTTCATGGAGGAGCTTTGCAAGCTGACGCGCCGGGTGGTCGCCGTGTCTGCGCGCTACCACGGCCTGTGCCATTCCGTGCTGGGCAACGAGCCCGCGGCACTCAACGAGATCGTCCGTCACCTTTTCAACCTCGGGCACCAGCGTTTCGGCTGGCTGGGCGGCAACGCCAGCCTGGGGCGGCACGATGCGCGCCTCGCCGCCCTCAAGGCCGCCTTGCAACCGCTCGGCCTCGGCCTGGATCCGCGCTACAGCACGGTGCTCAACCAAGCCGACCGCGCCGAGGGAGCCGAGGCGATCCACGCCCTGCTGAAGCACGCGCGCCGGAAGGATTTTCCCACGGCCTTCGTCACCTACAACACCCAGATGGCCATGGGAGCCTCGCTCGGCTTGCAGCGCGAAGGCTGGCAGGTGCCGGGCGACATCAGCCTGGCTTCGGCCGATGTATCGCGTCTCAGCGTCGAAGGAGCCCTGCGCATCACCGGCGCCGGCACCAGCCCCGACAAGCTCGGCGAGGCCGCCGCCCG
>JBDHQK010000219.1:0-2889 GCA_039807025.1 Lacunisphaera sp. | reverse complement strand
CCTCGGGGGTAAGCACCAGATTGGCAGCGACTACAAGCTGGAATGGCAGATCGGCATGTCCGACGCCGAGCGCGAGACCCCTCGTCGCGTGGACTGGGAGTTCCGTTCCTCCGGCAGCGCTTTCCCCAACAGCTACGACCTTGGTAGCGGCCCGATCCCCATCATCTCGCCAAACGCCGCCTTCTACGATCCGGCCAGCTATCCCTTCCGTCGCGCACGTTTCCGCACCGACGACGAGAGTGAGGACATTGTCTCACTCCAGGCCGATCTGCGCAGGGAGTTCGAGTTCCTGGGCCGGCCCGCTCACTGGAAAACCGGCATAAAATACTTCGACAGCGAGAAGCACCAGGATCGCCAAAACATTAACTACAATCTCGCGGCCGGTGCCTCCAACCTTTTCACCCTCGCCCAGTCCGGCCTCGCGGGTGCCGAACCCGCCGGTTACATGGAGGGTCGCTACCGTTACGGTCCAACCATCAACCTGCCGGGCCTGCAGGAATTCTTCAGCACCAACCCCGCCCGGTTCACCTTCGACAGCACCAGCTCCAACAGCAACTCGCTTGATGCCGACTTTGACGCCGAGGAGGAGGTCGCCTCCGGCTACCTCATGGCCGGTCTCCAGCCTTCCCCCAAGAGCACGCTGCTCGCCGGTCTGCGCGTCGAACGCACCGACGCCAACTATGCCGCCCAAGAGCGGCGCAATGGAATCTATGCCCCCATCAGCATCCCTAAAACCTACACCGAGGTGATGCCCGGCCTGCACTTCACCTGGCGGCCCGATGAGCGCTGGGTCGTGCGCGCCGCGTGGACCAACACCTACGGTCGTGCGGCCTACACGGCCCTCGCCCCGCGCAACGTCCTCGATGACATTGATCTCGGCGGCGGTGTCTTCCAGGGAAGCCTTTCTTCCGGGAATCCCGGACTTAAGCCTTTCGAATCCACCAACTTCGATCTCAGCCTCGAGCACTATCTCAAGAATAGCGGCATTGTGTCGGTGGGTGCATTCCACAAGCGCATCGACAATCCTGTCTACACAAACTCATACGTCCTCAACAACACCACATACGACGGTCGCAACTACTCCACGCTCTCCATCTCCCGGCCGGAAAATGCCAATGAGGGGGAGATTACCGGCGTCGAATTCAATTGGCAGCAGGTCTTCACCTTCTTGCCCGCGCCCTTCGACGGCTTCGGGATGAACTTCAACTACACCATTGTGAGCTCATCCGTCACCATCTTCGGCCGACCGGGGAAACTGCCGTTCTTCAAGCAGTCTGACTCCCTCGGTAACATCGCGCTGGTTTACGAAAAGCACGGCATGGAGGCGCGCGTCGCCTATTCCTTCAACGGGGCGTATCTCAACGAGGTCGGAGCCTCCACCGCCGATGACAGCTACATCAACAGCCGCCATGTGTTGGACGCCAAGCTCAGCTACCGCCTCAACTCTCGGCTCCGTCTCTACGGAGAGTTCACCAATCTCGGTGAGGCACCACTGCGGGTTTACACCGGCGTGCCCAGTCGCTCTGGCGGGTATGAAATCTACGGCTGGAATGCCAACTTCGGCATCAACTGGAGTCTGTGACCCCGGCCGCGCCTGATCCCCGGCTCCCGCCCGGAGCGGCCAAGCTGACGCGCAGGGTGTTCTGCGCCGGCGGGGCGATGCTGGCCGCCAGCGCGTTGCTCCCGCAGCGCGCGTTCGCTGTCGCGCGGTGGTCTCCGGTTGATCCGTTTACTCTTGGCGTCGCCTCGGGTGATCCTTCGCCTGACGGCTTTGTGGCCTGGACGCGCCTTGCCCCGCACCCGCTGGAGCCCGGCGGCGGTTTGCCGGCGGTGAACATCGCGGTGGGTTGGGAGGTGGCGGAGGATGAGGCCATGACGCGGATAGTGCGGCGCGGCACGGCCACGGCGGCACCGGAGTGGGCGCACAGCGTGCATGTCGAGGTCGCCGGTTTGCGGGCTGACCGCTGGTATTGGTATCGCTTCGCGGCCGGTGGCGCGGCCAGCCCCGTCGGCCGTGCCCGCACCCTGCCCCCTGCGGGGATCATGGTCGCGCGACTCCGCTTCGCGTTCGCCTCCTGCCAGAAATACGAGGTCGGCTACTACACCGCCTACGAACATATGGTTCGCGAGGATCTCGACCTCATTGTCTTCCTTGGCGACTATATCTACGAGAAGGGCGATGCCGACGAAGCCGTGCGTCCGCATGGCCTCAAGGAAGCCATTACGCTCGACGATTACCGACTTCGCTACGCCCGCTATAAGACCGACCCCGCGCTGCAGGCGGCGCACGCCCACGCGCCATGGATCGCCACCTGGGACGACCACGAGGTCAGCAACGATTACGCCGGGCTGTTCCCTCAGGATCCAGCGAGCGCCTCCCGGGAACAGTTTTTGGCGCGTCGCGCCGCCGCCTACCGTGCCTACTACGAGCACATGCCATTGCGCGACAGCGCTCGGCCGGTTGGCCCGGATCTGCCGCTTTACCGCCGCCTCGAATACGGCGCGCTCGCCACCTTCCACGTCCTCGACACCAGACAATACCGCAGCGACCAGCCCGCCGGTCCGCGCCGGCAACCCCCGGGCGCGCAGGTTCTTGATCCTGCCGCCTCCATGCTCGGTGCGGCGCAACGCCGGTGGCTGTTCGATGGTCTCGCCGCCTCGCCGACTCGCTGGAACGTGATTGCTCAACAGGTTATCATGGCCCCGGTGGATGTGTCGACTGCGGGCAACGGACCGATCGTGGACGTGGACAAATGGGCGGGCTATGAGCACGAGCGCCGCGAGATCCTGCGTTTCATACGCGACCGCCACGTGGCCAACCCCGTGGTCATCACCGGCGACATCCACAGCAACTGGGCGAACGAATTGCTTTCCGATTTCGACGATCCC